>JAYUPN010000138.1:0-11453 GCA_043760065.1 Rubrivivax sp. | reverse complement strand
GACCTGATCGTGCTGGACCTGATGCTGCCGGGCGAAGACGGCCTGAGCATCTGCCGCCGGCTGCGCGCGGCCAACGACAGCACGCCGATCATCATGCTGACGGCCAAGGTCGAGGACGTCGACCGCATCGTCGGCCTCGAAGTCGGCGCCGACGACTACCTGCCCAAGCCCTTCAATCCGCGTGAACTGCTGGCCCGCATCCACGCCGTGCTGCGCCGCCGCCCGGCACCCGAGGCGCCCGGCGCACCGTCGAAGGAGGCCGCGGTGGTGAACTTCGGGCCCTTCGAGTTCGACCTCTCGCTGCGCCGTCTGTCCAAGAACGGCGAGCAGATCGCGCTGACGACGGGCGAGTTCAGCATGCTCAAGGCGCTGGTGCGCCACCCGCGCCAGCCGCTGTCGCGCGACAAGCTCGCGCAGCTGGCGCGCGGACGCGAGTTCGAGCCCTTCGACCGCAGCCTGGACGTGCAGATCTCGCGCCTGCGCAAGATGCTCGAACCCGACCCGGCGCAGCCGCGCTACATCCAGACCGTGTGGGGCGTCGGCTACGTGTTCGTGCCCGACGGCGCCAACTGATGCGCCTTCGCCCGGGCCGCGGCGCGGCGGCCGTCCCGCGCTGAGGCCAGAATCTCCCGGTGCCTTCACACGCCGGCGGAGTCAGCCTCTTCTGGCGCACCTTCGTCCTGCTGGCGATCCTGCTGGCGGGCGGCGTCTTCGCCTGGGTGCAGACCTTGCGCGCGCTGGAGTTCGAGCCGCGCGCGGTGCAGGAAGCCCAGCAGACCGCCGGCCTCGTGAACCTGTCGCGCGCGGCGCTCAAGCAGGCCGACGGCATCAACCGCGTCGCGCTGATGAAGAGCCTGGGCACGAAAGAGGCGATCCGCGTCGCCCCGCGTGAACCCGGCGACAAGTCCGAGCCCTTCGAGGTCGACCGCTTCACGCGCCGCGTCAGCGAAGAACTGCGCGCCGCGCTCGGCCCCGACGCGGTGGTGGCGCGCAGCGTCAACGGCCAGCCCGGCCTGTGGGTCGGCTTCTCGATCGACAAGGACCAGTACTGGCTGCAGGCCGATGCCGCGCGCGGCGAAGCGATCAAGTACAGCACCTGGATCAGCTGGATCGGCATCGCCCTGGTGGCCACGCTGCTGGGCTCGGTGGGCATCGCCAGCCTGATCAACCGGCCCTTGAAGCAGCTGTCGTTTGCGGCCAGCCGCATCCGCGACGGCGACCTCGATTCGCGGCTCGACGAAAACACGATGACGAGCGAGATCCGCGAGGTCAACCGCGGCTTCAACCGCATGGCGCGCGAACTGGCCCGCGTCGAGGAAGACCGCGCGGTGATGCTGGCCGGCATCAGCCACGACCTGCGCACGCCACTGGCGCGTCTGCGCCTGGAAACCGAGATGAGCGTCGAGGACGAAGAGGCCAAGCACAACATGGCGATGGACATCGACCAGCTCGACGCCATCATCGACAAGTTCATGGACTACGCCCGGCCCGGCGAGACCGAACTGTACCCGGTGCACGTGGCGCAGTTGATCGACCGCGAGGCCGGCGTGTTCCGCGACCCGTCGCAGATCAAGGTCGTCTCGCGCGTGCCCATCGACCTGGCGGTGATGGCCGACGAGACCGAGCTCGGCCGCGTCTTCCTGAACCTGTTCGAGAACGCGCGCCGTTACGGCCGCGGCACCTACACCGGCATCGCCGAGGTCACGGTGACGAGCGTGAAGACCGGGCCGTGGGTGATCCTGAGCGTGCGCGACCAGGGCTCGGGCGTGGCGCCGGAGAAGCTGCCGCAGCTGACCACGCCGTTCTTCCGCGGCGACGCAGCGCGCACCGCGGCCACCGGCGCGGGTCTGGGGCTGGCGATCGTCGACAAGGCGATGCAGCGCATGGGCGGCAGCCTGGAGTTGGCCAACGCGCCCGATGGCGGCCTGGTGGCGCACCTGCGGCTGCAGCGCGCCGAGCGGCCGGCGCGCTGAGCCGACTCAGGGCCGGTCGGGCTCGGGGCGGAACAACAGGCACACGGCGCGGGTCTCGATGGCCCGGCCCTCGCCCACCGGGCCCATCTTCTCGGCGGTCTTGGCCTTGACGTTGACGGCGTCCACCGCCACGCCCAGCGCGCTGGCGATGCGCGCTCGCATGGCCTCGATGTGCGGCGCCATCTTCGGCGCCTGCGCGACGATCGTGCTGTCGACGTTGAGGAGCACGTAGCCGGCCTCGCGCACGCGCTGCATCGCCGCTTGCAGCAAGTGCATGGAGTCGGCGCCCTTGAAACGCGGGTCGGTGTCGGGGAAGTGGCGACCGATGTCCCCCAGCCCGGCCGCGCCGAGCACGGCATCGGTGATCGCGTGCAGCAGCGCGTCGGCGTCGGAGTGGCCCAGCAGGCCGTGGCTGTGCGGGATCGTCACGCCGCCCAGCACCAACGGGCGGCCGCTGACCAGCTGGTGCGTGTCCCAACCTTCGCCAATGCGCAGTGCCAAGGGGTTCATCGTGTCTCCAGCAGGCGTGCCGCCAGCGCAAAGTCCGCCGGCCAGGTGACTTTGAGGTTCTCGATTTCGCCATTCACCAGCAGCGGCTGCAGTCCCAGCGCCTCGATGGCACTGGCCTCGTCGGTGACGCCGTCGCCGGCCTGCGCCAGCGCCCGCTGCAGCAGGCCCAGCCGGAACATCTGCGGCGTCTGCGCCAGCCACTTGCCGGTGCGCTCGAGCGTGCATTGCACGCGCCCCCGCACCGCCTGCTTGAGCGTATCGGCCAGCGGCAGCGCCAGCAGCCCGCCGACGGCGTCGTCGCGGCAGGCGTCGATCAGCCGCTGCACCCAGGCCGGCTGCACGAGGCAGCGCGCAGCATCGTGCACCAGCACCCAGTCGTCGTCGACCGCACCGCGTTCGCGCAGCGCCTGCAGCCCGGCCGCCACCGACGCGGCGCGCGTGGCACCGCCGCAATGCGCGACCCAGGCCCTGGGGCCGCTGAATGCGGGCGCGTGGCTTTCGAACTGCGCGTCGTCCGGCGCCAGCACGACCAGCGTCGCCGCCAGCGCCGGCACCGCGGACAGTGCGGCCAGGGTGTGCGCCACCAGCGATCGAGCACCCAATGCCTGGTACTGCTTGGGCCCGACGCTGCCGGCACGCGCACCGAACCCAGCGCAAGGCACAAGGGCAAAACAGCGTGGGGCGTCGCGCATGGAGCTGGATTCTAGAATCCAGGGCTCCATCGCCACCCCGGGCCGCGACGAGCGCCGGGGTGCTTCGCTTTTCCGGGCCCTACCGCACCGCCCTTCCCGCACCGATGCAACTGCCTTCCATTGCGCCCGGCAAGCGCTTCACGCTGCCACGCCCCACCGGGTCGGCCGACGCCCTGCTGCTGGCGCGGCTGGGTCGCAGCCACGCCGACGCCCGGCGCGTGCTGGCGGTGTTCACCGCCGAGCCCGCCGACACCCAGCGCCTGGCCGACGAGCTGCCGTTCTTCGATCCCGCCTTGCGCGTGGCCGTGTTTCCCGACTGGGAGACGCTGCCCTACGACACCTTCAGCCCGCACCAGGACCTGATCAGCGAGCGGCTGGCGACGCTGTGGCGCATCCACAGCGGCGACGTCGACATCGTGCTGATGCCGGCGACGACCGCGCTGACGCGGCTGGCGCCGCCGTCGTTCCTGGCCGGCACCACCTTCCACTTCAAGCAGAAGAGCCGCCTGGACGAAGCGCGGCTGAAGGCGCAGCTCACGCTCGCCGGCTACCAGCACGTGAGCCAGGTCGTGAGCCCCGGCGAATACGCCGTGCGCGGCGGCCTGATCGACCTCTTCCCGATGGGCAGCCTGGTGCCGTACCGCGTCGACCTCTTCGGCGACGAAGTTGACAGCATCCGCACCTTCGACCCCGACAGCCAGCGCAGCCTGTACCCGGTGCCCGAAGTGCGGCTGCTGCCGGGCCGCGAATTCCCGATGACCGACGCCGCGCGCACCGCTTTCCGTGCGCGCTGGCGCGAGAAGCTCGAAGGCGACCCGACACGGGCGCGGGTCTACAAGGACATCGGCACCGGCCTGGCCAGCGGCGGCATCGAGTACTACCTGCCCCTCTTCTTCGACGAGGTGGGCACCCTCTTCGACTACCTGGGGGCCGGCGGCGACAACCCGGCGGCGCTGGTGCTGCACGGCAAGGTCGACGAAGCACTGGAGCGTTTCTGGACCGACACCCGCGAGCGCCACCGCTTCCTGCAGCACGACCCCGAGCGCCCGCTGCTGCCGCCGGCAGCGATCTTCATGCCGGCCGAGGAGTTTTTCGCCCGCACACAGCCGCACGCAACGCTGTCGGTGCGCGGCGCCGAGCCCGTCGAGTGGGCGCGCCCGCTGCCCGACCTGAGCGTCGACCGCGGCGGCACCGACCCGCTGGGCCTGCTGGAGCGGCACCTGGCTCAGACGCCGCACCGCGTGCTGCTGGTGGCCGAGAGCGACGGCCGGCGCGAGAGCCTGATCGAGCTGCTGCGCGACCACCACATCAGCGTGCCCAGCGTCGGCTCGCTGCAGGAATTCCTGGCCGGCACCGAGAAGGTGGCCATTGCCGCGGCGCCGCTGGCCGAGGGCTTCCACTGGCACGAGCCGGCGGCGACAGCCCCCCTCGGGGGGGCGGCTGGCACCGCCAGCCAGGGGCAAGGCCCCTCGGTGCAGTTGATCACCGAGACCGAACTCTTCGCCACCACGCCGCAGGCGCGGCGGCGGCGCAAGCAGGAACAGGTCAGCAGCGTCGACGCGCTGATCAAGGACCTGTCGGAGCTGAAGGTCGGCGACCCGGTGGTGCACCTCAACCACGGCATCGGCCGCTACCAGGGCCTGATCCACATCGACCTCGGCGCCGACGAAGGCGGCGCGTCGGAGTTCCTGCACCTGCAGTACGCCGACAAGGCGACGCTGTACGTGCCGGTGGCGCAGTTGCACCTGATCAGCCGCTACACCGGCGTCAGCGCCGAAGAAGCGCCGCTGCACAAGCTGGGTTCACCGCAGTGGGACAAGGCACGCCGCAAGGCCGCCGAGCAGGTGCGCGACACCGCCGCCGAGCTGCTCAACCTGTACGCCCGCCGGGCCGCGCGCGAAGGCTTCGCGCACCGCTTCAGCCCGCACGACTACGAAGCCTTCGCCACCAGCTTCGGTTTCGAGGAGACCGCCGACCAGCGCGCCGCCATCCACGCCGTGATCCAGGACATGGTGTCGCCGCGGCCGATGGACCGCCTGGTCTGCGGCGACGTCGGCTTCGGCAAGACCGAGGTCGCGCTGCGCGCTGCCTTCGTCGCCGTGCACGGCGGCAAGCAGGTCGCGATCCTGGCGCCGACGACGCTGCTGGCCGAGCAGCACTTCAACACCCTGAACGACCGCTTCGGCAAATGGCCGGTGAAGATCGCCGAGCTGTCGCGATTCCGCAGCCCCAAGGAGGTCAAGCTCGCCATCGACGGCATCGCCGACGGCAGCGTCGACATCGTCGTGGGCACGCACAAGCTGCTGTCGTCGGACGTCAAGTTCGCGCGCCTGGGGCTGCTCGTCATCGACGAAGAACACCGCTTCGGCGTGCGCCACAAGGAGGCGATGAAGGCGCTGCGCGCCGAAGTCGACGTGCTCACGCTGACCGCGACGCCGATCCCGCGCACCCTCGGCATGGCGCTGGAGGGCCTGCGCGATCTGAGTGTGATCGCGACCGCGCCGCAGCGCCGGCTGGCGATCAAGACCTTCGTGCGCAGCGAGGGCAACGGCGTCATCCGCGAAGCCGTGCTGCGAGAACTTAAGCGCGGCGGCCAGGTCTACTTCCTGCACAACGAGGTCGAGACGATCGAGAACCGGCGCCAGCGCCTGGTCGAACTGCTGCCCGAGGCGCGCATCGCCATCGCCCACGGCCAGATGCCCGAGCGCCAGCTCGAACACGTGATGCGCGACTTCGTGGCCCAGCGCCACAACGTCTTGCTGTGCAGCACGATCATCGAGACCGGCATCGACGTGCCCAGCGCCAACACCATCGTCATCAGCCGCGCCGACAAGTTCGGCCTCGCCCAGCTGCACCAGTTGCGCGGGCGCGTCGGCCGCAGCCACCACCAGGCCTACGCCTACCTGATGGTGCCCGACATCGAGGGCCTGACCAAGCAGGCATCGATGCGGCTGGAAGCGATCCAGCAGATGGAGGAGCTGGGCAGCGGCTTCTACCTGGCGATGCACGACCTGGAGATCCGCGGCGCCGGCGAGGTGCTGGGCGAGAACCAGAGCGGCAACATGATGGAGATCGGCTTCCAGCTCTACAACGACATGCTCGGCGAGGCCGTGCGCTCGCTGAGGGCCGGACACGAACCCGACCTGCTGTCGCCGCTGAGCGCCACCACCGAGATCAACCTGCACGCCCCGGCGCTGCTGCCCGACGCCTACTGCGGCGACGTGCACGTGCGCCTGAACCTGTACAAGCGCCTGGCAACCGCCGACAAGGCCGAACAGATCGACCTGCTGCTGGAAGAAGTCACCGACCGCTTCGGCAAGCTGCCCACGCAGGGCCAGACCCTCTTCGACACCCACCGCCTGCGCGTGCTGGCCAAACCCTACGGCGTGCAGAAGATCGACGCCGGCCCCAAGCTGATGAGCATCACTTTTCGCGCCAAGGCACCGATCGACGCCAAGCGCATCATCGAGCTGGTGCAGAAGAACCGCGCCATCAAGCTCGCCGGCAATGACAAGCTGCGCATCGAGCGCGAGATCAGCGCACCGGCCGACCGCGCGCACTTCCTGCGCGACCTGCTGCGGGCACTGGGCCAGCCTTTGAAGGAAAGCGCGTGACGGCGCGCGAAGTCGAGCCGGGCCTCTTCGTGCGCGGCTTCACGCCGCCGCTGCGACTGGCCGACTTCAAGCTCGTCGCCTTCGACATGGACTCGACGCTCATCAACATCGAATGCGTGGACGAGATCGCGGCCGCCGCCGGGCGCAAGGCCGAAGTCACTGCCATCACCGAGGCCACGATGCGCGGCGAGATCGGCAACTACGCCGACAGCTTGCGCCGCCGCCTCTCGTTGCTGGCCGGCGTGCCGGTGTCGGCGCTGGAGGCGGTGTACTCGCACCACCTGCAGTTCAATCCGGGCGTCGAAGCCTTCGTGGACGCCTGCCAGGCCGCGGGCCTGAAGACGCTGCTGATCAGCGGCGGCTTCACCTTCTTCAGCGAACGCGTGCGCTCGCGGCTGCGGCTGGACTTCGCACGCGCCAACATGCTCGAGCTCGTCGATGGCCCGCAGGGGCCGTGCCTGAGCGGCCGCCTGGTACTCCGCCCCTGGGGCGAGATCGTCGATGGCGCCGAGAAGCGCCGCGTGCTGCTCGAGGTGGCCGAGCTGATGGGCATCGCACCGGAGCAGACGATCGCGGTGGGCGACGGTGCCAACGACCTGCCGATGATGGCCGTGGCCGGCCTGTCGATCGCCTTCCATCCCAAGCCCGCCGTGCGTGAGCAGGCCATGCTGTCGATCACTCAGGGCGGCATGGACCGCGCGCTGTCGCTGCTGCTGGCCTGATCGGGCCAGCCGCCGGCGCGCACTCAGCGCTCGGGATTGAAGACCAGTTCGACGCGGTGCACGCGCTCCGATGGCAGCGCCTCGAACTTCCACTGCTCCAGCGTCGCTGCCAGGGCGCGTTCCAGCTGGCGCGGCGCGGGCGACAGCAAGGCCACCTTGGCCACGCTGCCGTCGGCACGGAGGGTCAGGTCGATCATCACCGTTGCGTTGCGACCCATTTGGTCCAGCACCCGCTGCGGGATATCGGGCTCGATCATCGTCAACAGCCGGGGCCTGTCGGTCACCGCCGGCGCGGCGGCTGGCAGCGGCACGGCGGCAAACGGCAACGCCACCGGTTGGGCCAGCGGCGCACTCGACAGTGCGGGGGTCGCGGTGGCTTCCAGCGCCGGCACCGCAGCACCAGCGGCCTTGGACTGCAGGAACCCGGAAATCAAGGTCGGAGTGGAGGGCGGGGCCGCGCTCGGCAGTCTGGGCTGCGCCGCGGGCTGCTGCAGCGGTGCTGACTCGGGTGCCGGTGCAGCGGGCGCTGCCGTGCGCACGGCGTCGCCGGTGGACGTCGTGGCGACCAGCAGACGGGCATCGGCAGCTGCAGGCGGCGCAAGCGAGGCGGCTGTCGTGCGCGCGGGTGTCGACTTGGCCACCGGCTCGGCGACGACCGGCGAATCGGCTTCACCCGTCTTGCGGCGCGCCTTGCTCGCCTCGAGGATGATGCGCATCGGCCCTGCGGCCAGGCGCTTGGCGCGTTCCATGGCCGCTGCAGCTTCGACATCGGGCTTCGCCGTCTGCGCCGCGGCGGATGCCGCGAGCAGCACCCAGCACGCCACGTGCGCTTGTCCGAGATTCACCACTGCAATACCTCCGAAACGCTTTGCGGCTTGTGGCCGGCTTGCACACACTCAAACCCGAGGTCCGGGGCTGGGCGATGCGAACGGAGAGCGATTCTAGGGACGGCAGACGCTCGGAAACCGTCGATCCGGCCCTCTTCGGGAAAACCACTCCCCGGTACAGGTGATCGCCAACGGCCGGAACGAGATCAAGCTGTGCGTGCTGGTAACGGCGCCTACTTGAAGCCCACCCGGTCCAGCATCTGCTGCACCTGCGCGGTGTTGGCACCGACCTTGGCGATCGGCACCGTCTCGGCCTTGAAGGGGCCCAGGCTGGCCAGCGCCGCGTTGGGCATGGCGCCGGGGCTCACCGGGTACTCGTTGTTGCCGTCGGCGAAGTAGGCCTGCGCGGCGTCGCTGGCCAGGTACTCCAGGAACTGCACCGCGGCATCGCGGTTGCGGGCATTGCGCGCCACGGCGGCGCCGGCAATGTTGACGTGCGTGCCCCAGCTCGACTGGTTCGGGAAGACCACGCCGACACGGTCGACCACGGCCTTGTCCTCGGCCTTGTTCGACCGCAGCAGGCGGGCGAAGTAGTACGAGTTGGCCAGGGCTACGCCGCACTCGCCCGAGGCCACGCCCTTGATCTGGTCGGTGTCGCCGCCCTTGGGCGCGCGCGCCATGTTGGTCACCAGGCCCTTGAGCCAGGTCTCGGTGGCCTGCGGGCTCAGGTGCTCGAGCATCGAACCGAACAGGCTCAGGTTGTACGGGTGCGAGCCGCTGCGCACGCAGAGCTGGCCCTTCAGCGCCGGCGCAGCCAGCTTCTCGTAGCTGTCGACGTCGCTCGCCTTGAGCCGGCTCTTGTCGTAGATGACGAGGCGGGCGCGTGTGGACAAGCCGAACCACTGCGCACCCTGGGCCGTCTCGCCGCCGCGGAACTGCGCCGGCACGCGCTGCTGCAGCAGCGCCGACTTGACGGGCTGGAACAGGCCGTCGCGTTCGCCGCGCCACAGCCGCGCCGCGTCGACGAGCAGGATGACGTCGGCCGGGCTCGACGTGCCTTCGGCCTGCAGCCGGGCCAGGATGCCGGCGTCGTCGGCCTCGACGCGCTGGATGCGGATGCCGGTGGCCTTGGTGAAGTTGTCGTACAGCGCTTCGTCGGTCTGGTAGTGACGGGCCGAGTACAGGTTGAGCACCCGTTCCTGGGCCGACGCCGGAGCGGCAAGTGCCGCAGCGCCGAGCAGGCACCAGGCGGCTGCCCAGCGCAAGGGCTTGATGGATCGCAGCGTTCGTTTCATGTCGAGGGGGGAGTGATTCGATGCGTGTATCTTAACGCGAATCATTTTCATTTGCAAATGCGTTCGATCAGGTGACGATTTGCGACCAGGCCTTGTCCAGCCGCTTGCTGCTCACCGGCTGCGGCGTGCGCAGCTCCTGCGCGAAGAGGCTGACCCGAAGTTCTTCCAGCAGCCAGCGGTACTCGTCCATGCGCGGATGCGAAGCGCCCTTGAGATCGGCCAGCCGGCGCAGCCAGCGTTGCTCCAGCGGCCGCAGCTCGGCCAGCCGGGTGGCATCGCGGTCCGGGTCGGCGCGATGCTTGTCCAGCCGCAGCACCACGGCCTTCAGGTAACGCGGCAGGTGCTGCAGTGCTGGCCACGGCGTCTGCGCCAGGAAGCGCTTGGGCACCAGTCGCTGCAGCTGCGCCTGCACGTCCTCGGCCACCTCCTTGGGCGGCTTGCTGTCCTTGAGCTTGCGCTGCGCGGCCGCGTACTCCAGCAGCACCGCCAGCGCCTGACGCGCCACTTCCTGCGCGATGAGGTTCAGCCGCGTGCGCCCTTCTTCCAGCCGCGCCTTGAAGCCGCGCTCGTCGGTGGGCAGGGGTTCGGCCAGGAAGGCGCGGTCCATCGCCAAGTCGACGATCTGCTCCCGCAGCTCCTCCATCGTGCCCAGCGGCAGATAGGCGCCGGCCATCTTCTGCAGTTCGGGGATGTTCCGCTCCAGGTACTTCAGCGGCTCCTTCAGCTGCAGCGCGACGAGCCGGCGCAGGCCGGCGCGGTGGCGCGTGGCGGCCATCTCGGGCTCGTCGAAGACTTCGATCTCGACGTGCGTCACGCGGTCGATCAAGGCCGGGAACCCGACCAGCACCTGCGCGCCGCGCCGGACTTCCATCAGCTCCGGCAGTTCGCCAAAGGTCCACGCCGTGTACGGCTTGGCCGCAACCGACGCCGCCGGCGCCACCACCTCGGCCGCCACGCGGCGCGGCCCTGCGGCGCCATCGCCGGCAGTGGCTGCCGCCGCAGGTGCTGCCGCAGCGGCCGGCACCTTCAGCGCCGCCAGCGCCTGGAACGCCGTGCGCGCCTGCGTGCCCAGCTCGGCCTTCAGGCTTGCAAGGTCGCGCCCGGCGCCGAGCTGGCGGCCGTGCTCGTCGACGACGCGGAAGTTCATGAACAGGTGCGGCGGCAGCTGCTCGAGCTTGAAGTCGTTGCGCTGCACCGCCAGTTGGGTGCGCTCGCGCACGTGCTTGAGCACCGCATCCATCAGGCTGCCCTGCGCAAACGGCACGCTGTCGCAGAACTCGGCCGCGCAGTCCGGCAGCGGCACCAGGCGCGAGCGCGCTCGCTGGTGCAGCGTCTTGGCCAGCGCCAGCACCTTGGCCTGCAGCATGCCGCTCACCAGCCACTCGCAGCGTTCATCGCTGACCTGGTTCAGGGCATAGATCGGCACCGTCACGGTGATGCCGTCCTTGGCGTCGCCCGGTTCATGCAGGTAGCTCACGCTGCAGTCGATGCCGCCCAGCCGCAGCGTCTTGGGGAACGAGGCGGTGGTGATGCCCGCCGCCTCGTGGCGCATCAGCTCGTCACGCGTCAGCTGCAGCAGCTTGGGGTTGCGCTTGCTCTCGTCGCGGAACCAGCGTTCCAGGCTCGCGCCGCTGCACACGTCGGCCGGCAGCTGCTGGTCGTAAAAGGCGTGGATCAGCTCGTCGTCGACCAGCACGTCCTGGCGCCGCGCCTTGTGCTCAAGCTCCTGCACCTGCTGCACGAGCTTCTGGTTGTGCGCCAGGAACGGCAGCCGCGTTTCCCACTCGCCCTGCACCAGCGCCTCGCGGATGAAGATCGTG
>JAYUPN010000137.1:0-11461 GCA_043760065.1 Rubrivivax sp. | reverse complement strand
ACAAGGACCTGTACCAGGCGCAGCTCGACATCTTCCTCGACCCCTTCGACCCGAAGGTCATCGAGCAGGCGCGTCGCGACGGCATCCCCGACAACTGGCTCGAAGCGGCGAAGACGAGCCCCGTCTACAAGATGGCGGTGGAGTGGAAGGTGGCGCTGCCGCTGCACCCCGAGTACCGCACGCTGCCGATGGTCTGGTACGTGCCGCCGCTGTCGCCGATCACCGCCGCGGCCAACGCCGGGCACGTCGGCACCAACGGCGAGATCCCCGACGTCAACCAGCTGCGCATCCCGGTCAAGTACCTGGCCAACCTGCTGACGGCCGGCGACACGGCACCGGTGGTGCGGGCGCTCGAGCGCATGCTGGCGATGCGCGCCTACCAGCGCGGCAAGCACGTCGACCACGTCGTCAACACCGCGGCGCTGCAGCAGGTGGGCATGAGCGTGGCGGCGGTCGAGGAGATGTACCGCGTGATGGCGATCGCCAACTACGAAGACCGCTTCGTGATCCCCACCACGCACCGCGAGTACGCCGAGAACGCCTTCAACGTGCGCGGCGGCTGCGGCTTCAGCTTCGGCAACGGCTGCAGCGAAGGCACCACCGAGACCAGCCTCTTCGGCAGCGAGAAGAAGCGCACCATCCCGATCAAGGCTTCGGTATGAACACGCGCCCGATGAGTCTCACCCTGCGCGTGCTGGCGCGCCTGCTCGCGTATCCCAACGCCGAGGTGCGCGCCGACCTGGCGGCGATGCGCGATGCCCTGCACGACGAACGTGCGCTGACGAGCAGTCGGCTGATCGAACTCGACGCGCTGCTCGACCGCCTGCGCAGCCCGCGCACGCTGGACACCGAAGCCGCCTACGTCGAGATCTTCGACCGCGGTCGCGGCACCGCGCTGCACCTGTTCGAGCACGTGCACGGCGACAGCCGCGACCGCGGGCCGGCGATGGTCGACCTGATCAAGACCTACGAGCAGGCGGGCCTGTTCCTGGCGCCGGGTGAACTGCCCGACCACTTGTGCGTCGTGCTCGAGTACGCGTCGACGCAACCGCCGGCCGAGGCGCGCGACTTCCTGCGCGAGGTCAGCCACATCCTGCAGGTCATCTTCAGCGCCCTGCTCAGGCGCCAGAGCGCCTACGCCAGCGTCATCGCCGCCGCGCTCGACCTGGCGGGCGAGAAGGCACAGCCGGTCAAGCTGCCGGAGGAACCCGCCATCGACGAGACCTGGCTGGAGCCCGAGGCCTTCGGCGGCTGCAGCACCGCCGGGCAGGCCGCACCGGGGCAACCGCAACCCATCCAGATCGTCCGCAAGACCGCACCGCAGACCGGAGCCCGCGCATGAACACCACCGTGCACAACTTCTTCTTCAACGTCTACCCGTACGTCTGCCTGGCGGTCTTCTTCATGGGCAGCCTGGCGCGCTTCGACCGCGACCAGTACACCTGGAAGAGCGACTCGTCTCAGCTGCTGCGCGGCGGGCAGCTGCGCTGGGGCAGCAACCTGTTTCACGGTGGCATCCTGTTCCTGTTCTTCGGCCACCTGTTCGGCCAGCTGACGCCGCACGTCGTGTACGAGATCTTCGTCACCGCGCCGCAGAAGCAGCTGCTGGCGGTGATCGCCGGCGGCGTTGCCGGCTTCATCTGCTTCATCGGCCTGACGCTGCTGCTGCACCGGCGCATCTTCGATCCACGCATCCGCCTGACCAGCCACCGCACCGACATCGCGATCCTCGTCATCCTGTGGCTGCAGCTGGCGATCGGCCTGAGCACGCTGCCGTCGTCGCTGCAGCACGTCGCCGAACCGACGACGATGCTGCGCCTGGCGAGCTACCTGCAGGGCATCGCCACCTTCCAGCCCGACGCCAGCCTGGTGGCCGGCATCGAGTGGCACTTCCAGGCCCACATGCTGCTGGGGATGACGATCTTCCTGCTCTTCCCCTTCAGCCGCCTGGTGCACGTGTGGAGCGGGTTGGCTTCGGTGAGCTACCTGTTCCGACCCTACCAGGTGGTGCGATCGCGCCGGCTCAACCTGCCGGCCAGCCAGGATCCGTCGCGGAGGAACGCATGAACACCACCATGCCAGACCGCGCCGATGCCGTCAGTGCCCGCGTCAACGACGTGGCCGTGGCGCTGGCCAGCGAAGCGCTGAGCGCCGAGCAACTGCGTCAGCGCGCCTGCACCGAACTGCTGCGCCAGGAAGCCCTGCGCGCCGGCCTGCTCGAGGCGGCCGACCCGGCGCCGGTGGCCGGTGCCACCAGCGAAGCCGCCAGCGCCGCCATCGAAGCCCTGCTGGAGCAGGCGCTGGACCTGCCCGAGCCCGGCGAAGAAGCCTGCCGACGCCACCATGCCGCCAACGCAGCCCGCTACGCCACCGGCGAACGGGCCCAGGTGCGCCACATCCTGTTTGCCGTCACGCCCGGCGTCGACGTCAACGCCCTGCGCAAGCGGGCCGAGGCGTGCCTGATCGACGTTCGCGCCGACAGCAGCGGCGAGCGTTTTGCCGCAGCAGCCGCCCAGCTCTCGAACTGCCCCACCGGCGCCCAGGGCGGTGACCTGGGCTGGCTGCAAGCGGCCGACTGCGCACCCGAGTTTGCGCGCGAGGTCTTCGGCCATGCCGAAGTCGGCGTGCTGGCACGCCTGGTGGCCACGCGCTTCGGCCTGCACGTGGTCGAGGTGCTGGCGCGCGAGCCGGGCGTCGTGCCCAGCTTCGAGCGCGTGCAGGGCGCCGTCGCCCAGGGCCTGCGCCAGCAGCTCTTTGCCACCGCACTGCGCCAGTACCTGCAGGTGCTGGCCGGCCAGGCACAGCTGCAAGGGGTCGACCTCGAAGCCGCGACCTCGCCGCTGGTGCAGTAGGCGGCCGCGAAGCGAACGACCGCGCCCCATGCCCGACGATCTGCTCGAAAGCCTGCGCCGCTTCAAGAGAGAGGCCTTCCCGGCGCAGCGCGCGCACTTCCGGCTGCTCGTCGACGACGGCCAGCACCCGATGACGCTGTTCATCGGCTGCAGCGACTCGCGCCTGGTGCCCTACCTGCTGACCGGCGCCGGGCCGGGCGAACTCTTCCTGGTGCGCAACGTCGGCGCCTTCGTGCCGCCGTACGACCAGTCGCAGGGTTTCCACGGCACCGCGGCAGCGATCGAGTTCGCGGTGCTCAACCTGGACGTCCAGCGCATCGTCGTCTGCGGCCACAGCCACTGCGGCGCCATCCGGGCGCTGTACGGCGAGGTCGCGCCTGCAGCACAGAACCTGGCGCGCTGGCTCGAGCTGGGCCGCGCCGCCGCACTGCCGGTGGCAGAGCCCGGCCCCGAAGTCCTGCGCCGCACCGAGCAGCGTGCCGTCGTGCTGCAGCTCGAGCGCCTGATGGACTACCCGATGGTGCGCGAGCGCGTCGAGGCCTCGCGCCTGACGCTGCACGGCTGGCACTACGTGATCGAGGACGGCGAGGTCTATGTCTTCGACGTGCACCTGGGCGGCTTCGTGCCCGCCGAGCAGGCCCGCAATGCCGGCACCGGCCCCTACCTCTTCGAGCGCGCCGACGAGGGCCTGGACGCCAGCGGCGTGCCCAGCGGCTGACAGCTTCTTTGGCCCAGGTCAAAGCGGCTCGTGTCAAGCGGCACTACCCTGCGCACCGTCAGAGTCCCCAATCACCGCACGGAGCCGCCCCATGTACAAACGCCTGCTGGTGCCCGTGGATGGCGGCGATCTGTCCGACCGCGCCATTCCCGCCAGTCTCGAACTCGCCCGCCAGCTGGGCGCCACCGTCGTGGGCTTTGTCGCCGAACCGCAACCGCCGATTCCCAGCAGCCCGCGCACCGAAGCCCTGCTGCGCGACGAGATGCGTCAGCACGCGGCCGCCACCAAGGCCCACGCGCAAGCCATCCTGGCCCGCTTCGAACAGGCCGCACGCGAAGCCGGCGTGCCGTTCGAGGGCTGGCACGACGAGGTCCCGCGCGTGCACAAGGCGATCATCGCGGCCGCCGAGTCCCGCAGCTGCGACATGATCGTCATGGTCACCCACGGCCGCGGCGCCTTCGGCGAGTTCCTGTTCGGCTCGCAGACCAAGGCGGTGCTGGCCGAGAGCCAGATCCCGCTGCTCGTGCTGCACTGACACCGAACCCGTCGCCGATCTTCTAACGCGGCGCTGCTGCGGCTGGCTTTGACGGCTGTCAAGGCGGCAGCTGCCGCCCTGCCTACACTTCGGCGATGAACAAACCCCGGCGCCTGACGAGCAAGCTCGGCGCCATCGGCAGCGGCTTGCTGCTGATGGCGCTGGCCTCGATCGCCCTCACGCTGTGGGTGACGTGGCAACTCGAGGGCGGCGCCGCCGCTGTCAACGAAGCCGGCCGCATGCGCATGCAGACCTGGCGGCTGGCGCAAACGCTGCCCACCGGCGACCAGCCCCGTATCGCCGAACTGACCGCCGCATTCGACCAGAGCCTGCAGCTGCTGCGCCAGGGCGACCCGGCACGCCCGCTGTTCACGCCGCGCGACGAAGCCTCGCAAGCCGGCCTTGCCGACGTGCAGGCTGGCTGGGACACCCTGCGCTCGCAGTGGTCGGCGCCCGGTGGCAGCCTGGCGACCACGGCGGTGCAGGCCGAGGCTTTCGTCGGCCGCGTCGACCGTTTCGTGTCGGCCATCGAACGGCAGCTGTCGCGGCTGACCTCGGTGCTGAACCTGTTCCAGTTCCTGATGGTGGTGCTGGCCATCGGCAGCGCGGTCACGCTGATGTACTCGGCGTACCTCTTCGTCTTCAATCCACTGGCGCGGCTGCAGGCCGGGCTGGAACTTGTCGGCCAGGGCGACCTCGCGGCGCGGGTGCAGGTCAGCAGCGACGACGAGTTCGGCGCCCTCAGCCAGGGCTTCAACCAGATGGCGCAGACGCTGCAGGGCCTGTACCAGACGCTCGAAGCCCGGGTGCAGGAAAAGACGCTGCGCCTGGACAGCGAGCACGCCCGCCTGTCGGCGCTGTACGGCGCGGCCGCTTTCGTGGCCCGTGCGACGAGCCTGGACGAGTTGGCGCGGGGTTTCGCGCGCCAGCTGCGCCAGGTGGCGCGCGCCGATGCCTCGGCCGTGCGCTGGAGCGACGAAGGCAATCACCGCTACCTGATGCTGGCCTCGGACTGCCTGCCGCAGGAACTGGTCGACGAGGAGCGCTGCGTGCCCACCGGCGACTGCTTCTGCGGCCAGCCGCAGGCCCAGGCCCAGACGCGCGTGATCCCCATCCAGTCGCAAGGCGCCACGTCGCTGGGGCACTGCGAGAAGGCCGGCTACGAGACCGTGATCAGCGTGCCTGTGCGCATGCACGAGCGGCTGGTCGGCGAACTCAACCTCTTCTACCGCCGCGCCACCACGCTGGCCGACGAAGACCGCGCGCTGCTGGAGACGCTGGCCAGCCACCTGGCCGGCGCCATCGAGGGCCTGCGCGCCGGCGCGCTGCAGCGCGAGACGGCGGTGGCCGAAGAGCGCGGACTGCTGGCGCGCGAGCTGCACGACAGCATCGCGCAGAGCCTGGCCTTCCTGAAGATCCAGGTCGGCCTGCTGCGCACCGCGGTCACGCGCGGAGATGCGGTCGGCGTCGAACGCACGCTGTCCGAACTCGACGCCGGCGTGCAGGAAAGCCTGTCCGACGTGCGCGAGCTGCTGGTGCACTTCCGCACCCGCACCAACGAAGAGGACATGACGCCGGCGCTGAAGGCCACGCTGCAGAAGTTCGAGCACCAGACCGGCCTGACCACGCACCTGCTGGTGCAGGGCCACGGCCTGCCGCTGGACGCCGACGTGCAGGTGCAGGTGCTGCACGTCGTGCAGGAGGCGCTGTCCAACGTGCGCAAGCACGCCCAGGCGCGCGAAGTGTGGGTGGAAGTGCAGCAGGCGCCGCCCTGGCGCGTGGAGGTGCGCGACGACGGCCGCGGCTTCGCCGCCGACACGCGCAGCGCCGGGTCCGACGAGACGCACGTCGGGCTGCGCATCATGCGCGAGCGCGCACAGCGCATCGGCGCCACCGTGCAGGTGGACTCGGTGCCGGGATCGGGCACCTGCGTGTCGCTGACGCTGCCGGTGCAGCAGCGCCAGGCTGCATGAGCGCCGCGCGGCCGCCCCGAAGGCGCTTGCTCCCCCTTGGGGGGACGACGCGAAGCGTCTTGGGGGCTTCATGAACATTTCGGCGCCGATCCGCCTGCTGGTCGTCGACGACCACACGCTGTTCCGGCGCGGCTTGATTGCCCTGCTGGCCGGCGACGCGCGCTTCTGCGTCGTGGCCGAGGCCGGCGACGCCGGCGTGGCGCAACGCCGCGCGGCCGAAGAGCAGCCCGACCTGATCCTGCTCGACAACCACCTGCCCGGCGTCAACGGCGTCGACGCGCTGGCCGGCCTGCGCGAGGCCGCGCCGCGCGCGCGTGTGCTGATGCTGACCGTGAGCGAGGACCAGCGCGACCTGGCGGCGGCCCTGCGCGCCGGCGCCAACGGCTACCTGCTGAAGACGGTGGACAGCGACGCGCTGGCCAGCGCCATCGTGCGCACGGTGGCCGGCGAGTCGGTGGTCAGCCCTGAGATGACGAGCAAGCTGGTGTCGGCCTTCCAGGCGCTGCCGGGTGGCGCAGCGGCCGATGCGGCGCGCCCCGTCCTGCCGGCCGCGCTGCCACCGGCCGCACAGGTGCCGAGCGCGCTGGACAGCCTGTCGCCGCGCGAACGCGAGATCCTGCAGCTGATCGCGCAGGGCGCCAGCAACAAGGAGATCGCGCGTGCCTTGAGCATCGCCGAGACGACGGTCAAGATCCACGTCCAGCACATCCTGCGCAAGCTCGACCTGAGCTCGCGCGTGCAGGCGGCGGTGTTTGCCGCTTCACGGCCCAGCGTCGGCGGCTGAACGCCAGCCAGCCTGGCGGTGCTGCGGCATGATGCGCGCATGAACACACCGAAGTCCGCGCTGGCCGCGCGCCTGATCCGCAACCTCCACCAGGTGCCGCTGGAGCACTGGGTGCGCGCACCGCTGTACGAGAACCAGGGCGCGCAGATCAGCGCCGGCACCGCGGCACGCAAGCTCGGCGTGTCGATGGACATCGTGCCGCCGGGCAAGCAGAGTTGCCCGTACCACTTCCACCACGCCCAGGAAGAACTCTTCATCGTGCTCGAAGGCAGCGGCACGCTGCGCGTGGCCGGCGAGCGGCTGCCGATCAGCGCCGGTGACGTGATCACGATCCCGCCCGGGCCCGGGTACCCGCACCACATCCTGAACACCTCCGATGCACCGCTGAAGTACCTCAGCATCAGCACCAAGGAGTACCCCGAGGTCTGCGAGTACCCCGACTCCGGCAAGGTGCTGGCGATGAACGCGGTCGACGGCAGCAGCACGCTGCACAGCATGCACCGCAAGGCCGACGCGGTGGACTACTGGGAAGGCGAAGCCTGATCGCGTAGAGGCCTGCGCTCAGCGCTCAGACCCCCAGATAGGCCGCGAGCTCGCTGCTGCCCTGCAGCGTCCCCGACTCTCCCTGCAGCACGACCTGCCCCTTCTGCAGCACCAGCGCGCGGTCGCTCTGCGCCAGCACCTTGCGGTAGTCGCGGTCGACGATCAGCGTCGCGATGCCGCTGGCCCGGATCTGTGCAATCACGCGCCAGATCTCGGCCACGATCAAGGGCGCCAGGCCCTCGGTGGCTTCGTCCAGGATGATCAGCTCGGGGTGCGTCATCAGCGCGCGGCCGATCGACAGCATCTGCTGCTCGCCACCCGAGAGCTGCGCGCCCAGGTTGCCCAGACGTTCCTGCAGGCGCGGGAAGGTCTGCAGCACACGGGCCATCGTCCAGTCGTCGCGGCCGTCACGGCCCTTGCGCGCGGCCATGAGCAGGTTCTCGCGCACGCTCAGGTTGGGGAACACGCCGCGGCCTTCGGGCACGTAGGCCACGCCGGCGCGCGCCATGGCGTGCGGGCGCGCGCGCGACACGTCCTGGCCGAAGAGCAGGATGCGGCCGTCGCGCTCGGTGACGTGGCCCAGCAGCGTGCGGATCAGCGTGCTCTTGCCCATGCCGTTGCGGCCCAGCAGGCCCAGCGTCTCGCCGCGGCCGATGTCGATGTCGACGCCGTGCAGCACGTGGCTGCTGCCGTACCAGGCGTGCAGACCCTGGGCCTGGAGGATCGGCTCCTGTGCCATGGTCAATGCCCGCCCAGGTAGGCGGCCTGGACTTCGGGGCTGGCGCGCACCGCTTCGGGCGTGTCGCAGGCGATGACGGCGCCGTTGACCATCACCGTGATGCGGTCGGCAATGCGGAACACCGCGTCCATGTCGTGCTCCACCAGCAGGATGGCGTGACCTGCGCGCAGGTCGGACAGCAGCGCCAGCATGCGGTCGGTTTCTTCGGCGCCCATGCCGGCCAGCGGCTCGTCCAGCAGCAGCACCTGCGGCGCGGTGGCCAGGCACATCGCGATCTCGAGCTGCCGCTTCTGGCCGTGGCTGAGCAGGCCCGCCGGGCGTTCGAGCAGCCCGCTCAGGCCGGCGCGCGCTGCCACCTCGCGCGCGGTGGCGGTGCTGGCCGGGCAGGCCTGCGCGTCCTGCCACCACTGCCAGGGCTTCTGCGTCGAGGCCTGCGCGGCCAGCCGGCAGTTCTCGAACACCGTGAAGCTGGGGTAGATCGTGTTGCGCTGGTAGCTGCGGCCGAGGCCGGCGCGGGCCCGCCGCGGCTGCGTCCAGTCCGTGACGTTCTGGCCCAGCAGTTGGACCGCGCCGCCCGAGGGCGGAATCTCGCCCGACAGGATGTTGATCAGCGTCGACTTGCCGGCGCCGTTGGTGCCGATCACGGCATGCACCTGGCCGCGCAGCAGTTCGATCGAGACCCGGTCCACCGCCACCAGGCCGCCCCAGCGGCGCGTGATGTCGTGGCCGCGCAGCAGGACTTCGGCACTGCTCATGGCGCGGCCTCTTCGGCGGCCTGACGGCCGCGCGCGCCGCGCCCCACCAGCCGGTCGCGCCACTGCCCCGGCAGGCCCACCAGGCCGCGCGGCAGCAGCGCCACGCTCAGGATGATGGTCAGGCCCAGACCCAGGTGCCAGTGCTTGGCAAAGGCGCCGAAGATCGCCTCGGACTTGAAGAACTCCTGCAGCAGCGCAAAGGCGAAGGCGCCGATCAGCGCACCGCGCAGGTGGCCCAGGCCGCCGAGGATGATCATGATCAGCACTGCGCCGCTCAGGTGCCAGCTCATCAGTTCGGGGTTGACGTAGCCGTCCTTGACCGCGAACAGGAAGCCCGCCACGCCGGCGAGCGCGCCCGAGATCGTGAACGCCGCCAACTTGTACGGGTAGGTCGAAAGCCCGTCGCCCGCATGCGCTGTTCATTCACGCGGATGCCGGCCAGCGCGCGCCCGAAGCGACTGCGCAGCAACAGCGCGAGCGCGACGAACACGCCCGCCAGCATCACCCACGTGAAGAAGTACAGCTGCAGCGGTTGGTTCAGGTTGATGAGGCCCCCGACGCCGGGTTTGGCCGTCAGGTAGATGCCGTCGGTGCCGCCGCCCAGCGGCGTGTCGTGCACGACGTAGTAGGCCATCTGCGCGAAGGCCAGCGTGACCATGATGAAGTACACGCCCTTCGTGCGCAGCGACAGTGCACCCACCGCCAGCGCGTAGACCGCTGCCGCCAGCGCACACGCCGGCAGCAGCCACAGCAGGTTGGCCGCGTCGCCGCCGGACGGGCTGAGCAGCACCGCGCCGTAGGCGCCGATGCCGAAGAACGCCGCCTGCCCGAAGCACACCAGGCCCGTGCTGCCCACCAGCAGCTCCAGGCTGAGCGCGAAGATGGCGTAGATCATGACCTTGGTGACGAGGTCGACACCGAAGGAGCCCGACACGAAGGGCCAGGCGGCCAGCGCGCCGAAACACGCCAGCGTGAAGAGGAGCTTGCGCTTGTCGATGTTCATCGTCATCCGGCCTTGAACAGGCCGTCGGGCTTCCACAGCAGAATGAGTGCCATCAGGACATAGATCAGCACACCCGCGGCCTGCGGCAGCAACACCTTGCCGAAGGTGTCGACGAAGCCGATCAGCAGCGCCGCCACCAGCGCGCCGCGGATCGAGCCGATGCCGCCGATGACGACGACCACGAAGCAGATGATCAGCACCGTGCTGCCCATGCCCGGGTAGACGCTGCTCACCGGCGCGGCCACCATGCCGGCCAGCACCGCGATGGCCACGCCGGCGGCAAAGACGACGCGGTACAGGAAGCTGATGTCGACGCCCAGGCTCTGCACCATCTCGCGGTTGGTGCTGCCGGCGCGGATCATCATGCCGAGGCGCGTGCGCGTGAAGACGAGGTACATGCCCAGCGCCAGCAGCAGGCAGACGCCGCTGATGAAGAGGCGGTACACGGGGTAGGTCATCATCTCGCCCAGCGGCAACGTGCCCGACAGGATGTCGGGCGGCTTGACGCCGTGCACGTCGTCGCCCACCAGCAGGCTGCGCAGCTCTTCGAAGACGAGGATCAGGCCGTAGGTCATCAGCACCTGCTGCAGGTGCTCACGCTCGTAGAGGAAGCTGAAGAAGACCCACTCGAGCACGTAGCCCAGCAGCACCGCCAGCACGAGGCCGACGAACAGCGTGGCGAAGAAGCCGCCGCCGAAGGTGCTGCCCACCACCGGCGCCAGCGCGTAGGCCATGTAGGCGCCGATCATGTAGAAGCTGCCGTGCGCCAGGTTGATGACGCCCATGATGCCGAAGATCAGCGTCAGCCCCGATGCCACCAGAAACAGCAGCAGCCCGTACTGCAGCGCGTTCAGGCACTGGATGAGAAAGGTGGCGAAGTCCATCAGCGCAAAAGGTGAAGTGTCAAAAGCCGAGCGCAGCGAAGGCGAACATCAAGTGACCGCCGCGGAACCGGCTTTGCCGGGCCGCTGGCGGTGCCCCCCTGGGGGGGAGGCGCGAAGCGCCTTCGGGGGGGTCACATTCCACAGCCCTTGCCAGGGTCGGCCAGGCCCTTGGACGCGATGCCGACGACCTTGTTTTCTTTGCCACTCACCTGGCGCAAGTAGAAGTCCTGTACCGGGTCGTGGTTCTTGCCCAGCACGAATGGACCGCGCGGGCTGTCGATCTTGGCTTTGCGCAGCGCGGCGGCAAAGTCGGCCTTCTTGCTGATGTCGCCCTTGACCGCATTCAGGCCGATGCCCAGCATCTGTGCCGCGTCGTAACCCTGCACCGCATAGACGTCGGGCTGCAGCTTGTAGGTCTTGGCGTAGGCCAGCCGGAAAGCGTTGTCGCGCGGCGTGTTCAGGCCGTCGGCGTAGTGCATCGCGGTCAGGATGCCGTCGGCGTCGGCGCCCTGCGCTTCCAGCGTGCCGTCGGTCAGGAAGCCGGCGCCATACAGCGGGATGCTCTTCTTCAGGCCCGCCGCGGCGTAGTCCTTGACGAACTTGACCGCGCCGCCGCCGGCGAAGAAGGTGTAGACCGCGTCCGGCTTGAGCGAAGCGATCTCGGTCAGCAGGGCC
>JAYUPN010000136.1:0-4257 GCA_043760065.1 Rubrivivax sp. | reverse complement strand
GACATCGGCCACCGGCCGCCGCAGCTGGTGCTGGTCAACGGCGCGCGCGCACAGGTGCACTGGGACGCGCAGGCGGGCGGCCGCGTGCGACAGGTGTTCGACTGATCGAGCGCGGCGGCGGCGCCACAATCGCTGCCGCCATGCCTGCACCCAGCCCTGCCGCCGAACTCGACATCGACACCCTGCGCCGTTACGCGGTGGCGCGCAGCCTGTTCAAGCCGACGACGCTGCCGCAGGCCATCCGCAAGCTCGGCTTCGTGCAGGCCGACCCCATCCGCGCCCCGGCGCGGGCGCAGGACCTGACACTGCGCCACCGCGTGCAGGGCTACCGCGCCGGCGACCTGGAGCGGCGCTACGCGCGGCTGGCCATCGAGGAAGACTTCTTCGTCAACTACGGCTTCCTGCCGCGCCCCACGCACACGCTGATGCACCCGCGCACGCCGCGCACGGTGTGGCCCAAGGCGCGCTGGGCGCAGGCGCAGGCGGTGCTGGACTACGTGCGCGAGCGCGGCGTGGTGCACCCGCGCGACGTCGACGCGCACTTCCAGCACGGCAAGGCGCAGAACTGGTTCGGCGGCAGCAGCAACGCCAGCACGCAGTTGCTCGACGGCATGCACTACCGCGGCCTGCTGCGCGTGGCCGGGCGCGACGGCGGCGTGCGCACCTTCGCGGCGCGTGATGTGCACGCCTGCGCGCCCGATGCGGCGGCCGCGCTCGACGCGCTCGTCGACGTCGTGGTCCACAAGTACGCGCCGTTGCCCGAGCGGTCGCTGTCGGAGCTGGTGCACCACCTGCGCTATGGCGCGCCGCAGTGGGCCGACGGCCGCCGCGCGGCGCTCGACCGCGCCAAGGCGCGGCTGCCGAAGGCGCGCGCGGCGGGGCTCACCTGGTACTGGCCCGCAGGCGAGAACCCGAACAGCAAGCGCCACGCGCTGGACGACGAACTGCGGCTGCTCGCGCCCTTCGACCCCGTGGTCTGGGACCGCCGCCGCTTCGAGGCCTTCTGGGGCTGGGCCTACCGTTTCGAGGCCTACACGCCGGCGCCGAAGCGCGTGCGCGGCTACTACGCGCTGCCGTTGCTGTGGCGCGGGCAGGTCATCGGCTGGGGCAATGTGTCGGTGGACGGCAACGTGCTGCGCACCGAGCTCGGGTACGTGGCCGGCCGGCCGCCGCGCGACGCAGCCTTCAAGCCCGCACTGCAGGCCGAGCGCGAACGGCTGGCCGCTTTCCTGGGGCTGTGAGCTTCAGGCCGCGCGCGGCAAGGCCCGCTGCAGCGCTGCGAACACGGCGCCCAGCGCCAGCGCGCCGGCGCTCCAGGCCAGGCCGCGCAGCAGACCACCGGGGCCGTCGGCAATGGCGCCGGTGAGGCTGGGGCCGACGATCTGGCCGGCTGCGAAGACGATGGTGAAGGCGGCGATGCCGGCCGGCCACTGCGCTGGCTTGGCGTTGTGGCGCACCAGCGCCGTGGTGCTGGCCACCACCGACAGGAACACGCTGCCGAACAGCGCGCCCGAGACGAACACCGCCAGCGGCTGCGCACTGAGCACCACCAGCGCAGTGGCCAGCGCCAGCAGCGCGTTGAGGACCGCCATCGGCCGCCCGTTGCGGTGACGCTGCAGGAGTCCCGCCCACAACCACGACGAGGCCACCACGCCGAGGCCGAGCACGACGTAGAACAGCGTCACCGTGCCGGCGCCCAGCCCCTGTTCGCGCAGCAGCGTGACGATGAAGGTCATGTAGCCGATGTAACCCAGGCCGAACATCAGGTAGCCCGCCAGACCCCACGCCAACGGCCGCAAGGCCAGGGGCGCGCGCGGCGCACCGGCCGCCGGTGGCGCATGCAGGCTGTGCGTGCCACGCCAGGTCAGCACCGTGGCGGCCAGCGACAAGGCCCCCAGCAGCGCCCAGGCCGCGGGCCAGCCGGAGCCGGCGTCGGCCACCAGCGGCGGCACCACCAGCGCCGAGGCCACGATGCCCAGCCCCGTGCCGCCGTAGTAGAGGCCCAGCACCTGGCCGGCGCGCGACGCGGCCTGGCTGGCCAGGCGTGCCGCCAGCACACCGCCGCAGACGAAGCTCGCCGCGCTGGCGACGCCGCTGGCCGCGCGCAACGCCATCAGCGCTGCATCGCTGCGCACGGCGCCGTGCAGCGCCAGCAGCAGCGCCGCGCCCACGCCCCCGGCCAGCATCACCGCGCGCGCGTCCAGGTGCCGCAACAGGCGCGGCAGCGCCAGCGCGCCGAGCAGGTAGCCGGCGGCATTGACGGTGTTCATGGCCCCGGCGGTGAAGTAGCTCCAGCCCAGGTCGGCGCGCATCGGCGGCAGCAGCAAGGCGTAGGCGAAGCGCGCGGTGCCCAGCGACACCGCAGCCGCCAGCGCCAGCGCCAGCGCGGCCTTGAGCGTGTCGCGGTCGAGCCCGGTCATGCGCGAGGGGGCACCGCGGCAGCGGCGCGCGCCGCCAGCACCGCGTGCACGACTTCGGCGAAGCCCTCGCCGCGTTCGCCCTGCGTGATGTAGCGCGGCCAGACGCGCAACTGCGCGGCAAAGCGCAGCAGGTTGGCCACGCCGACGGCGAGCGGGAAGCGCTCGAACATCGGCTGGTCGTTGGTGGAGTCGCCGACGTAGATCCAGCGCGCGATCTCGGGCAGCAGTTGGCGGCCGTACAGGCGCTGCAGCATCCACTGCGCCGCGGTCCACTTGGTGTGGTTGCCGAACCAGCCGTTGATGTGGATCGAGCTCACGGTGGCGTTCATGCCGGCTGCTTGCATCAGCGCCACCACGGCTTCGATCTGCGCCGGCGGCAGCGGCGTGAATTCGCTGTGGTCGATGGCGATGTCGGTGACGCGGCCGGCGCTGTCCTGCGCCAGCTGCGCACCGGGCACGGAGCGCAGCACCTGCCCGGCCACGGCCCGCAGCCGTGCCGCGTTGTGCACCCGCGTCGCCTCGTCCTGCACGTACTCGGTGACGATGCGCCCGCCCTCGCGCAGCAGCGCCACGGCGCCGTTCTCGGCCACCAGCGCCTGCACCGGCCAGTCGTGCGCGAAGGGCACGCTCCAGCCCAGCGGGCGGCCGGTGATGGCCACCACCGGCAGCCCGGCAGCGGCCAGCGCGTGCAGCGCCGCCAGGGCGGCAGGCTCGATCGCGCCATCGCGCGTGAGCGTGTCGTCGATGTCGGTCATCACGCCGCACACTGCGGCCAGCGCGGCGGCGGGCGCCTCGTGCAGCGGCGCCGGCTCGCGTGGGGCGCCGTCAGGGGCGGTGGCAGCGGCGGCGTCCGTCATCCAGCGATCCAGGGCTTGCGAGAGGACACCATGGCCGAGGATAGCGCCGCCGCCATGGCGCGGCAGGCGGTGGCGGGCCTCGCGCAGGAGTTCACGCCGCCCGGCCCGGCCGCCCCCTGCCCACGCCGCGCCGGGCCCACCCATACCGCGCCCTTGTGGCTAGAATGCGGGCTCTTTCCGAGGAGCGTTGCAACCTCAACCCAGAGGCCAGGCTCGGAAATCGACACTGCAACAGCGCTCACCTGCACGATGGTCTTCGTGGGTGAGCAGATTCTCCCCATCGGCTGCGTCGTGCAGGTTCCTCAACCGACAAGGAGCCTGACCATGAACGCCGTTCTCAAACCCACCCACGACCACGCCGTCGCCGACCTGTCGCTGGCCGACTGGGGCCGCAAAGAGATCAAGATCGCCGAGACCGAGATGCCCGGTCTGATGGCCATCCGCGAAGAATTCGCCGCCATCCGCCCGCTGCGCGGCGCACGCATCACCGGCAGCCTGCACATGACGATCCAGACCGCGGTGCTGGTGGAGACTTTGCAAGCACTCGGCGCCGACGTGCGCTGGGCCAGCTGCAACATCTACAGCACGCAGGACCACGCCGCCGCAGCGCTGGTCGTCAAGGGCACGCCGGTGTTCGCCTACAAGGGAGAGAACCTCACCGACTACTGGGACTACACGCACCGCATCTTCGAGTTCGGCGCCAAGGGCAGCCTGCACGAAGGCCCGAACATGATCCTGGACGACGGCGGCGACGCGACGCTGCTGATGCACCTGGGCAAGAAGGCCGAGACCGACATCAGCGTGCTGGATCACCCGGGCAGCGAGGAAGAGACGATTCTCTTCGCCGCCATCAAGGCCAAGCTGGCGGTCGACCCGACCTGGTACAGCCGCAAGGGCGCGCAGATCATCGGCGTCACCGAAGAGACGACGACCGGCGTGCACCGCTTGAACGAGATGTCGGCCAAGGGCACGCTGATGTT
>JAYUPN010000135.1:0-4272 GCA_043760065.1 Rubrivivax sp. | reverse complement strand
GGAATTGCGGCTTGTCGAAAGGCCAGCGCTCGGGCCCGGTGCGCGGGTTCTTGTATTCGAAGTGCACCGCGCCGTCGATGCCGAAGCGGATCGTGTCGGCCGTCCAGTGCATCTGGTAATCGTGGAACGCGGTGCACACGTCCGGCACCAGACGCCCCGCACCCGCCGGTTTGGCGCCGTGGCCGGCGGTCGTGTGCACGCTGCTGAACACACGGCCCGGGTCGCGGCCGATGTGTTCCATGATGTCCAACTCGCCGCCGGCGGGCCAGATCACGTCGCGGTTGAGCATCCAGATCGCCGGCCAACTGCCCTTGCCGCAAGGCAGCTTGGCGCGGATCTCGAAAAAGCCGTAAGTCCACTCGCCCTTGCCCTGCGAGATGAGGCGCGTGGCGGTGTAGCGCTGGCCGCCCCAGTCGGGCGCCGTCGAGAGCGACTCCTTGCGCGCGGTGATGACCAGGCGCCCGCCCTGCACGCGCGCGTTCTCGGCGCGCGGGCCCGCGTAGTACTGCAGCTCGCGGTTGTGCCACCCGGCCTTGTTCATGCTGGTGTCGTAGGCCCACTTGCTGGTGTCGGGCAGGCCGTCGGCGGCGAACTCGTCTGACCAGACGAGCCCGTAGCCGGCAGGCACGGCGAGAGTCGGTGCAGCGGCGACGGGCAGCGTCGGCGCGCAGGCCGCCAGCGACAGCGCGCTGGCCGCGAACGCGGTGTAGCAGCCGAAGGCGAACAGGCGTGGGGTGCGCAGGGATCGCATCGTCGGCTCTAGCTCAGGCGACTCGTTGGCCGGCTGCGCCGAAGCGCAGCGCCCAGGCGGCATCGGGCAGCAGCGCCACGGCCTGGCCGGCAGAAAGTGCGTCGTGACCCGGGCCGGCCTTGGCGTGCAGCAGCTCCGTCAGACCCTCGACGCGCAGGTGCAGGATCGAGGTGTCGCCCAGGTGCTCGGCCATCTCGAGCGTGGCCGCAATGCCCGCGCCCGCCGCGCCCACTTGCAGGTGCTCGGCACGCAGGCCCACGCGATGCACATCGGCGCCGGCGGCGGGCGCGAGGCGGTCCCACAGCGCACGATGCGCTGCCGAGGCGGCGGCTCCGGGCCGCTCGATCAGGTTGATGCGCGGCGCGCCCAGGAAGCCGGCGACGAACTCGTTGGCCGGGGCGTTGTACAGATCCAGCGGCGCGCCGAGCTGCTCGACGCGGCCCTGGTTGAAGACGGCGATGCGGTCGCCCATCGTCATCGCCTCGACCTGGTCGTGCGTGACGTAGATCATCGTCGTGCCGAGTTCCTTGTGCAGGCGCGACAGCTCGATGCGCATGTTCACGCGCAGCGCGGCGTCGAGATTGGACAGCGGCTCGTCGAACAAGAACACCTTGGGCTTGCGCACGATGGCGCGGCCGATCGCCACGCGCTGGCGCTGACCGCCCGACAGCTCCTTGGGCAGGCGCTCCAGCAGCTCGGTGATGCGCAGCACCTCGGCCGCGCGCCGCACCTGCGCGGCGCGCTCGGCGCGCGGCACGCCGGCCATGCGCAGCGCGAAGCCCATGTTCTCGGCCACCGTCATGTGCGGATACAGCGCGTAGCTCTGGAACACCATCGCCGCGCCGCGCTCGGCCGGGCGCACGTCGTTGGCGCGCTGGCCGTCGATGCGCAGCTCGCCGGCGCTGATCTCTTCCAGCCCGGCGATCATGCGCAGCAGCGTGGACTTGCCGCAGCCCGAGGGGCCGACGAACACGAGGAACTCGCCGTCGCGCACCTCAAGGTCGATGCCCTTGATGACTTCGACGTCGCCGTAGCGCTTGTGGATGCCCTTCAGGCTGACTTGTCCCACTTCAATCCCTCCGCGCGGGGCAATGTGACAGGAACTCGCGGTACCACAGCGCGCTGTCCTTCAAGGTGCGTCTTTGCGTCGCGTAGTCCACATGCACGATGCCGAAGCGCTTGGCGTAGCCGCTGGACCACTCGAAGTTGTCCATCAGGCTCCACACCATGTAGCCGGCCATCGGCACGCCCTGTCGCAGGGCCTCGGCCACCGCGGCAATGTGCGTTTGCAGGTAGTCGGTGCGGTCGGCGTCGTGGATCCGCCCGTCGACCACCGGGTCCTTGAACGCGCCGCCGTTTTCGGTGATGTAGACGGGCGGCAGCTTGTACTCGCGGTGCAGCGTGAGCAGCAGCTCGGTCAGGCCACGCGGGTAGATCTCCCAGCCCATCTCGGTCAGCGCCAGGCCGCTCTTCGTCTTGTCGAACGAGCCGTCGGCGCTGGCGACCATGCGGAAGTAGTAGTTGATGCCCAGGTAGTCCATCGGCGTGGCGATGGTCGCCATGTCGCCGGCCTCGACCACGGGGGCGTCGGCGCCGAGCGCGTCGAGCACTTCTTGCGGGTACTCGCCCTTGAACAGCGGATCGAGGTACCAGCGGCGCCCGCCGGCATCGTCCATGCGCGCCTTGGCAAGATCGGCCGGCGAGTCGGTAGCCGGCTCGACATGCGCCAGGTTGATGACAATGCCCAGCGGCGTGCGGCAGCCGTCGGCGCGCAGGGCCTGCGCCGCCAGGCCGTGGCTGAGCAGCAGGTGGTGGGCGACCTGGATGGCGGTCTTGCGGCTCTTGATGCCGGGCGCGAAGTTGCCGATCTCGTGCCCGAGCACGGCCACGACTTGCGGCTCGTTGTGCGTGGCGATGGCCGCCACACGGTCGCCGAGGCGGCGCTGCACGCCGCGCGCGTAGTCCACGAAGCGGTGCACCGTGTCGCGCGCCGCCCAACCGCCGCGGTCTTGCAACGCCTGCGGCAGGTCCCAGTGGTAGAGGGTCAGGAAGGGCTTCACGCCACGCGCCAACAGCCCGTCGACCAGACGCTCGTAGAAGTCCAGGCCCTTCGGGTTCCACGCGCCGGCGCCGTCGGGTTGCACGCGCGGCCACGACACCGAGAAGCGGTAGGCATCGACGCCCAGCGACGCGATCAGGTCGAGGTCGCTGTCCAGCCGGTGATAGTGGTCGCAGGCCACGTCGCCGTTGCTCGCGTCGGCGATGGCGCCCGGCACGCGGCAGAAACGGTCCCAGATCGATTCGCCCTTGCCGTCCTCGCGCGCAGCGCCTTCGATCTGGAACGAACTGGTGGCCACGCCCCAAAGGAAGTCGGGCGTGAACTGCTGTGCGAGATCGTCGGGGTGGTGCATGGTCGGGTCAGAGGGTCGTCGTCACTTGACGGCACCGGCGGTGAGGCCGGCGATCAGCTGCCGCGAGGAGACGGCGAACAGGATCAGCAGCGGGATGGTGGCGATCGCCGAGCCGGTCATCAGCGCGCCCCACTCGGTGTTGAGGGGGGTTTGCAGGCTGCGCAGCGCCAGCGGCAGGGTGTAGTTTTCGAGGCTGCGCATCACCACCAGCGGGCCGATGAAGTTGTTCCAGCTGGCGATGAAGGTCACCAGGCCGAGCGTGCCGAGAGCGGGCTTGAGCAGCGGCAGCACGATGTGCCAGTAGATGCCCAGCTCGCCGCAGCCGTCCATGCGCGCGGCCTCGACCAGCTCGCGCGGCACCGCGCTCAGCGTGAACTGGCGCATCAGGAAGATGCCGAAGGCGCTGGCCGCGCCGGGGATGTAGAGCGCGCGCTGCTGGTCGATCCAGCCCAGCGCGTCCATGATCAGGAAGGTCGGGATCATGTTCATGAAGCTGGGCAGCAGCATGGTGGCCATGACCAGCGCGAACAGCGCCTTCTTGAAGCGGAACTCGAACAGCGCGAAGGCGTAGCCGGCCATCGAGCAGAACAGCAGCGTCAGCGCGGTCGAGGCCAGCGCCACGTACAGGCTCCAGCCCAGGTTTCGCCAGAACGGCAGCCGCTCGGTCAGGATCTTCAGGTTGTCGGCCAGGTCGTCGCCGAACCACAACGGCGGCGGCAGGTTGAAGATCTCCGTGCGCGACTGGGTGGCGAACACGAACATGAAGTAGAACGGCGCGAGCATGATCAGCGCGCCGATGGCGACGACCACGTGCGCGGCCCAGGGGGCGAGGCGTTCGGCCTTCATGTCCTGCCCTTCGTGCGGAAGGCGCGGTTGGTGAGCCAGGTCAGCGCCACGACCACGGCGAACAGCAGCCACGACATCGCGCTCGCGCCGCCGAAGTCGTTGAAGTCGAAGGCCATGCGGAAGAGGTAGACCGCCGAGGTCATCGCCGCCTGGTCGGTGCCGCCCGTGCCGTTGGTGAGGATGAAGGGCTCCTCGAACAGCTGCAGGCCGCCGATCACGGACAGCGTGACGCCGAAGAAGATCATCGGCTTCAAGCTCGGCAGC
>JAYUPN010000134.1:0-11528 GCA_043760065.1 Rubrivivax sp. | reverse complement strand
TGATGTCCTTGGGCTCGACGACGTTGTTCTTGCTCTTGGACATCTTCTCGATGCCGCCCAGCTTGACCGGCAGGCCGTCGGCGCGTGCCGTGGCGCCGCTCGGGTGGCCTCTGTCGTCGCAGGTGACCTCGACTTCGCTGGGGTAGAACCAGCGCACCTTGCCGCCGCCTTCGTCGCGGTAGAAGCTGTCGTTGAGCAGCATGCCCTGCGTGAAGAGCTTGGTGAAAGGTTCGCTGAACTTCACCAGGCCGAGGTCGCGCATGGCCTTGGTCCAGAACCTGGCATAGAGCAGATGAAGCACCGCGTGTTCGATGCCGCCAATGTACTGGTCCATCGGCATCCAGTAGTCGTTGCGCGCATCGACCATCGCGTCGTCGCTGCCCGGGCAGCAGTAGCGCATGTAGTACCAGGCGCTGTCGACGAAGGTGTCCATGGTGTCGGTTTCGCGCCGCGCCGGCTGGCCGCACTGCGGGCAGGCGACGTTGAGGAACGCCGCGCACTTCTCCAGCGGGTTGCCGCTGCCGTCGGGCACGAGGTCCGGCGGCAGGATCACCGGCAGGTCCTTCTCGGGCACCGGCACGCTGCCGCAGCCGGGTCGCTCGCGGCCCGGCTCGCTGCTGCCTTGGCAATGGATGATCGGGATCGGCGTGCCCCAGTAGCGCTGCCGGCTGATGCCCCAGTCGCGCAGCCGCCAGGTCGTCTTCTTCTCGCCCAGGCCCGTCTTGTGCAACGCGGCGGCGATGGCGTCCACCGCCGGCTTGTGGTGCAACCCGCTGTAGACGCCGCTGTTGATGGTGATGCCCTGGGTCTTGTCGGCGTACCAGTCCTGCCAGTGGTCGTAGCTGAAGTGCTCGCCGTCGATGTGGATGACCTGCTGGATCGGGATGCCGTACTTCTTGGCGAAGGCGAAGTCGCGCTCGTCGTGCGCCGGCACGCCCATCACCGCGCCGTCGCCGTAGCCGATGAGCACGTAGTTGCCGACCCAGACCGGGATCCGCTCGTCGGTCAGCGGGTGCTTGACGTGCAGCCCGGTGGGCACCCCTTCCTTGGCCCGCAGCGCGAGCTCGGCTTCGGTCGTGCCGCCCTGCTTGCACTGCTCGATGAAGGCAGTCAGCCTGGGGTTGACGCGCGCCGCGTGTGTGGCCAGGGGATGCTCGGGTGCGACGGCGCAGAAGGTCACGCCCTTGATGGTGTCGGCACGCGTCGTGAAGACGTGCATGCGCCCGCCCTGGATGAGCTGCCCGTCGTCGCCGCGGATGTCGTGCTCGAACGCAAAGCGCACGCCTTCGCTCTTGCCGATCCAGTGCTCCTGCATCAGCCGCACGCGCTCGGGCCAGCCCTCGAGGTAGTGCGGGTGCGTGGTGTCGTTGACGCCGGCCAGCAGTTCATCGGCGTACTGCGTGATGGCCAGGTAGTAGCCCGGAATCTCGCGCTTCTCGACGATGGCGTTGCTGCGCCAGCCGCGTCCGTCGACGACCTGCTCGTTGGCCAGCACGGTCTGGTCGACCGGGTCCCAGTTGACGATCTGCGTCTTCTTGTAGGCGATGCCCTTTTCCAGCAGCTTGAGGAAAAACCACTGGTTCCACTTGTAGTAGCCGGGGTCGCAGGTGGCGAGTTCGCGGCTCCAGTCGAAGGCCAGGCCGAGCGGCTTCATCTGGCTCTTCATGTCGGCGATGTTGGCCCGCGTCCACTTCTCGGGCGGCACGTTGTTGTCCATCGCGGCGTTTTCGGCCGGCAGTCCGAAGGCGTCCCAGCCCATCGGCATCAGCACGTTCAGGCCCTTCATGCGCAGGTAGCGCGCCATCATGTCGTTGATGGTGTAGTTGCGCACGTGGCCCATGTGCAGCTTGCCGCTGGGGTACGGCAGCATGCTGCAGGCGTAGAACTTGGGGCGCGAGTCGTCCTCGGTGACGCGGTGCGCCTGCGTGGACTCCCAATGCGCCTGGGCGGCGGATTCGACCTCGGCGGCGACGTATTTCTCGTTCATCCGCTCATTGTAGGTACCGCTAACGCCCACTTGCCGCTGTCACCCGGCAGCTGTCACTTGGCCTCGGTCACAAAGCCGATGCGCGACAGGCCCGCCTGCTGCACCCAGCCGATGAGCTCGGCCACGCGGCCGTAGGGCACGCGGCTGTCGGCGCGCAACTGCACCTCGGTGGCCGGGTCGCGCCGCGCGGCGTCGCGCACGCGCTCGCTGATCAGCGCGCGCGCCTGCGATGCCTCCAGCGGCTGCTCGCCCAGGTACAGCACGCCGGCGGCGTCGATGGCCAGCGCGACGAAAGCCGGGGCGTCGCTGCTGCTGGCGGCGTCGGACTTGGGCAGGTCGAGCTTCAGGCTGCTGCTCATCAGCGGCGCGGTGATGATGAAGATCACCAGCAGCACGAGCATGACGTCGATCAGCGGCGTCATGTTGATGTCGCTCATCGGCTGCGAGCCGGGGTTGCGTTCGAGGCGGCCGAAGGCCATTTCAGCGTCCCAGGGCCATCTCGCGCAAGTCCAGGGCGAAGCCTTCTAGCTCGGCCTCGCACGAGGCGATCCACTTGCCGAACACGTTGTAGGCCAGCACCGCGGGCACGGCCACGGCGATGCCGGCGGCGGTCATGATCAGCGCCTCGCCGATCGGGCCGCTGACCTTGTCGATGGTGATGCCGCCCGCGGCCGCCATGCCCGCCAGCGCGTGGTAGATGCCCCACACGGTGCCAAAGAGGCCCACGAAGGGCGCGGTGCTGCCGACGCTGGCCAGCAGTACCTGCCCGAACTGCAGGTGCGCCAGCGCCCGGTGCAGCGCGTCGCGCAGGCGCCGGGTGAGCTGCGATTCGGCCTTGCCGGCGGCTTCCAGGGTCTGTGCCGCGGGCTGCGCGGTGGCGGCGTCGAGCAGCGGCCGCAGCACGCCTTCGCGGTCCATCGACGCGAGGCGGGCGCGGCCGTCGGCCATGTCGGCGGCGTCCCAGAAGGCGGGCACGGCGCGGGCGATGTCGCCGGTGGCCCGCCGCAGCACCCAGCCCTTCCACAGGATCACCACCCAGGCCGCCACCGACATCGCCAGCAGCAGCAGCGCGACCGCGCGGCCGACGCTGTCGGTTCCGCCCCAGAACTGCTGCAGCCCGTTCATGCGGCGGCTACTTCAGGCCCAGCACGTCGGCCATGTCGTAGAGGCCCGGCTGCCCGGGCGGCAGGCCGCCCAGGAAGTGCGCGGCGCGCAGGCTGCCGTCGGCGTAGTTGGCGCGGCTGCTGCTCTTGTGCGTGATCTCGATGCGCTCGCCGGTGCCGGCGAACATCACCGTGTGCTCGCCGACGATGTCGCCGCCGCGCACGGTGGCAAAGCCGATCGCGCCGGCGGGCCGCTCGCCGGTGTGGCCGTGGCGCGTGAAGACGCCGTGCTGCTGCAGGTCGACGCCGCGCGCGCGCGCCACCGCTTCGCCCAGCGCCAGCGCGGTGCCGCTGGGGGCATCGATCTTGTGCTTGTGGTGGGCTTCGATGACCTCGACGTCGTAGCCCTCGCCCAGCGAGCGCGTCGCCAGCTCGAGCAGCCGCACCATGACGTTGACGCCGACGCTCATATTCGGCGCCCAGACGAGCGCGATGTGCTGCGCCTGCGCCGCGAGTTCGGCCTTCTGCTGGGCGCTGAAACCGGTGGTGCCGACCACCGCGCGCACGCCGAGTTCGCGGCAAGCCGCCAGGTGGGCCAGCGTGCCAACGGGTCGTGTGAAGTCGATCAGCACGTCGGCACCGGCCAGGCCCTGGCGCAGGTCGGCGGTGATGGCCACGCCGCTGGCGCGGCCCAGCGCCGCGGTGGCGTCCTGGCCCAGCGCCGGGCTGCCGGCGATGTCGAGCGCGCCGCTCAGGCGCACGCCGGGGTCCGCGAGCACGGCCTCGAGCAGCATGCGGCCCATGCGGCCGGATGCGCCGGCGATGGCGACGTTGAGCATCGCGCCGGCCGCTTCAGCTCTTGTCGAGCGGTGGGTAGTCGCGCACCGGGCCCATCGGCTCGGCCGGTGGTGCTTCGCGCTTGGCCGGCAGCGGCAGCGCCTTGCGTTCGTCGGCGCTCAGTTCGAGCTTGGGCTCGCGCAGGTTCTTGAAGCGGCTGATCGAGGCCACGAACTCGCGCTCGGACGGCAGCTCCGGCGCTTCGATGCCCTTGACCACGTCGCCTTCGAAGGTCACGACCACGCTGCGGCGCTGCACCTCGGTGCCGGGCCGGCGCAGCGTGAAGATGTAGTCCCAGCGGCTGGCATGGAAGGGGTCGGCGACGAGCGGCGTGCCCAGGATGTCGCGCACCTGCAGCCGGCTCAGGCCGGGCTTGACCTGCGCCGCCTGCTCCTTGGTGATGGCGTTGCCCTGCACGATGTCGATGCGGTAGGGCGTGATGAAGCCCAGGAAGCTGTCGGTGCGCTGCAGCGATTCGCAGCCCGCGAGCAGGGCGCCGGCCGCGAGAGCGCAAAGGAGGAACGGGAGTCGGGGCATGGGCAGCAGGCTGGTGAAGCGTCCCGGCGCGAGGCACCGAAGGACAAGCAGCAGGTGCGGGCCCCGCTGGCTATGATCGCCGGATTCTAGCGGGGCCCCCCAGCCGGGCGGGCGGCGCGGACATCCGCAGCAGGAGGGGCGATTGAAGCACGCCGACGAACTCAAGAGCAGCGGCCTGAAGGCGACACTGCCGCGCATCAAGATCCTGGAGATCTTCCAGCGCTCCGAACGCCGCCACATGACGGCCGAGGACGTCTTCAAGGCCCTGCTCGGCGAAGGCGCCGACGTCGGGCTGGCCACCGTCTACCGCGTGCTGATGCAGTTCGAGCAGGCCGGGCTGCTGTCGCGCAGCAACTTCGAGAGCGGCAAGGCGGTGTTCGAGCTCAACGAAGGGCAGCACCACGATCACCTGGTGTGCCTGGACTGCGGCCGCGTCGAGGAGTTCTTCGACCCCCAGATCGAGCAGCGCCAGCGCGAGGTGACGGTGTCGCGCGGCTTCGAGCTGCAGGAGCACTCGCTGTCGCTGTACGCGCGCTGCACCAAAACCGCCTGCGAGCATCGGCACAAGTAGATGCCGGCGCACCGCGCCAGCGTTCACTCGTCGGACGTGTTGCGGTCCATCGCCGCCTGGTGGCGCTTGATGAATTCCTGGTAGGTGTCGATGCCGCGCAGCTGCAGCACGGTGTTGCGCACGGCGGCCTCGACCAGCACCGCCAGGTTGCGGCCGGCGTCGACCGCGATCACCACCTTGCGCACCGGCAGGCCCAGGATGTCCTCGTACAGCGGCTCGTAGGGCAGGCGCTCGAACTCGCGCTCCAGCGTCTCTTTGCGCACCAGGTGCACGATGAGCTTCAGGCGCATCTTGCGGCGCACCGCGGTCTCGCCGAAGATGGCCTTGATGTCCAAGAGTCCGATGCCGCGCACTTCCAGCAGGTTCTGCAGCAGTTCGGGGCATCGGCCTTCGAGCGCGGTCTGCGAGGTGCGGTAGATGTCGACCGCGTCGTCGGCCACCAGGCCGTGGCCGCGCGACACCAGTTCCAGGCCCAGTTCGCTCTTGCCCAGGCCCGACTCGCCGGTCAGCAACACGCCCAGGCCCAGGATGTCCATGAACACGCCGTGGCGCGTGGTGCGTTCGGCGAAGTGCTGGCCGAGGTAGCCGCGCACGAGGTCGATGACGTGGCCGGCCGAGTCGGCGGTGACGAAGAGCGGGATCTCGGCGCGGTCGCACATCGCCACCAGACGGTCGGGCGGCACCTGGTCGTCGGCGACGATGATCACCGGCGGCTCCAGCGTCACGATGCGCTGGATGCGGCGTTCGGTGTCGTCGGCCGAGGCCTCGTTGAGGTAGGCCACCTCGCGGTGGCCGACGATCTGCACCCGGTACGGATGCATGTAGTTGAGGTAGCCGACGAGGTCGGCCGCCGAGCGTGCGTCGCGCACCGCGGCGTCGTCGAAGCGGCGTTCCGGGTGCGCGTGGCCGGCGATCCACTCCCAGTGCAGCGCTTCGCGGTGGGCCTCGAAGAGCGCCTCGGCGCTGATGGAGGTGGGCTTCACGGGGCCTCGCTCAGCGAAGACCCGGCAGCCGGCAGCGGTGGTGAAAGCAGCGAGCCTGGGGGCACCACTACGCCACCGACTTGAGCGGTTCCCAGTCGGAGATGAGCTTGTGCACCGCGGCGGCTTCGGTCTCGGTCTTCAGGCGCTCGCGCAGTTCGCGGTCGGACAGCATCTCGGCGATCTCCGACAGGATCTCCAGGTGGCGCTGGGTCGCCGCTTCGGGCACGAGCAGGAAGATCAGCAGCGCCACCGGTTCGTCGTCTGGCGCATCGAACGGGATCGCGTGCGTGACCCGCACCACCGCGGCGAGCGGATTCTTCAGCCCCTTGATGCGCCCATGCGGGATCGCTACCGCGTGCCCGAGGCCCGTGGAGCCGAGCCTCTCACGGGCAAAGAGGTTGTCGGTGACGGTGCCGCGCGCGATGGCATGCTGGTTCTCGAACAGCAATCCGGCATGCTCGAAGACGCGTTTTTTGCTGGTCGCGTCCACGTTGACCAGCACGTTGCTGGCAGGCAGGATGGCGGCGAGTCGGTTCATGGGGACCAGTCCTAGCGGGCTGTCGCGACATTGCGACAGTCCTACGGGGTTACTTCAGATGGTCATGATATCAACCGGCTCCTGCTCGGAAACCCCGAGCCGAGCCCCGAAACGGGTGGTTGGGCGGGTGCTTGCGGCGCTGCAGCAACAGCTTTTCACGCTTTGCCGGCACTCCCACCATGCAAAACGGCCCCGAAGGGCCGCTGCAAGGGCAGACGCGGGTCAGAGCGCGCTGCTCGCCTGCCGCTTGGGACTGGTGTGGTGGTGGTCCTGCAGGCGGTCCTTGTGGCGCATCACCTGGCGGTCGAGCTTGTCCATCAGCTGGTCGATCGCGGCGTAGAGGTCCTCTGCGGCGTGCTCGACGAAGATGTCGCGCCCCTTGACGTGCAGCGTGACCTCGGCTTTCTGCCTTCGTTCCTTCTCCTTCAGTTTCTCCACGGTCAGCAGTACGGTGACATCCACCACCTGATCAAAGTGCCTTGTCACGCGGTCCAGCTTGGTGAGCACATACTCTCTCAGTGCCGGGGTGACTTCCAGGTGATGGCCGCTGATCGTCAAGTTCATCAGAACCTCCTTTGCGAGGGGACAGGACGGCCGTCAGACGGGCTGACAGCCACGGAAAAAGGGGGCGGGGGGGGGGGTGGGCGAAGCGCAAGAAGCGGACTGCCGGACTGCGGGTGGGAGCGGGGCGGGCGGGCCGCCGGAAGCAGGTGCGTTTGACCCAGTGTGCACCCGTTGGAAGGCGGTGACAAGCGGGTGACCGCAGCCCGACCGGGGTCGGCGCGTGACGCAATGAAAGTTCGTGCATCCGGTCGCAGCGGACGCGGTTATTGCCCCCGTGCCCGGCCGCTCGGTGGGCCCGACTTATGCTGCGGCCTCCTGTCGCTGCCCGAGGCCCGCCATGCCCGTCGATCTGCTGATCCGTGACGCCACGCTGCCCGACGGCCGCCGCGGCCTGGACCTGCTGGCTCAGGGCGGCCGCATCGCCGCCGTGGCGCACGGCTTGCCGATGCCGCCCGGAGCGCAGGTGGTCGACGCGGCCGGCGCCCTGCTCAGCCCGCCTTTCGTCGACGCCCACTTCCACCTCGACGCCACGCTCAGCCACGGCCTGCCGCGCATCAACGCCAGCGGCACGCTGCTCGAAGGCATCGCCCTGTGGGGCGAGCTCAAGCCGCTGCTCACCGAGGAGGCCATCGCCGAGCGTGCGCTGCAGTACTGCGACTGGGCCGTCGCGAGCGGCCTGCTGGCGATCCGCTCGCACGTCGACGTCTGCGACGAGCGCTTGCTCGCCGTTCGTGCCCTGCTTGACGTCAAGCGCCGCGTCGCGCCGTATCTCGACCTGCAGCTGGTCGCTTTCCCGCAGGACGGCGTGCTGCGATCGGCCGGTGCACTGCACAACCTGCAGCGCGCGCTCGACCTCGGCGTCGACGTGGTTGGCGGCATTCCGCACTTCGAGCGCACTTCTGAACAAGGCGCCGAGAGCGTGCGCCTGCTGTGCGAACTGGCCGCCGAGCGCGGCCTGCCGGTGGACATGCACTGCGACGAAAGCGACGACCCGCTGTCGCGCCACATCGAGACGCTGGCGTTCCATACCCAGCGCCTGGGCCTGCACGGCCGCGTCACCGGCTCGCACCTGACGTCGATGCACTCGATGGACAACTACTACGTCAGCAAGCTGCTGCCGCTCGTCGCCGAAGCTGGCGTGCACGCGGTGGCCAACCCGCTCATCAACATCACGCTGCAAGGCCGGCACGACAGCTACCCCCGGCGCCGCGGCATGACGCGCGTGCCCGAGCTGATGGCCGCCGGTGTGAATGTCGCCTTCGGCCACGACTGCGTGATGGACCCGTGGTACGCGTTGGGCTCGGCCGACATGCTGGAAGTTGCGGCGATGGGACTTCACGTGGCACAGATGACGTCGGCGCAGGGCCAGCGCCAGTGTTTCGACGCCGTGACCGTGAACGCCGCACGGATTCTGGGGCTGCAAGGCTACGGCCTGGCACCGGGCTGCCGTGCCGACTTCGTGCTGCTGCAGGCCGGCTCGCCCGAGGAAGCGATCCGCCTGCGGGCCCAGCGCCTGCTCGTGGTGCGGGGCGGCGCCATCGTCTCGCGCATGGCGCCGGCGGTGGCCGAACTGACGCTGCCGGGGCGACCTGCGCGCGTGGATTTCACGCGACAGCGCACGGGCACGGCGGCAGGCCCCGATCGCTAGAATGGGCGCGACCCAGGGATGAGAGAGCCTCGCTCGCACAAGATGAAACTGCTCGGATCACTCACCAGCCCGTACGTGCGCAAGGTTCGCATCGTGATGGCCGAGAAGAAGCTCGATTTCCAGCTCGTGCTGGAAGACGTCTGGGGCAAGGACGACATCCTCAAGAGCAACCCGCTGGGCAAGGTGCCGTGCCTGGTGATGGAAGGCAGCGAGGCGGTCTTCGATTCGCGCGTCATCGTCGAGTACCTGGACACGCTGTCGCCGGTGGGCAAGCTGATCCCGCCCAGCGGCCGCGAGCGCATCGAGGTGCGCACCTGGGAAGCGCTGGCCGACGGCTTGCTCGACGCCAGCATCCTGGCGCGCCTGGAAGCGACCTGGGTCGGCCGCAGCGCCGAGCAGCGCTCGCAGGTCTGGATCGACCGCCAGATGAGCCGCGTCATGGCGGCGCTGAAGTCGATGAGCCAGGGCCTGGGCGACAAGCCCTGGTGCAACGGCAACGCCTTCACGCTGGCCGACGTGGCCGTGGGCTGCGCTTTGGGCTACCTGGACTTCCGCTTCGGCCACATCGGCTGGCGCGCCGAGTACCCCAACCTGCACAAGCTCAACGACAAGCTCGCCGCCCGGCAGAGCTTCATCGACTCCGCGCCACCCGTCTGAGCCGGCGCGGCCCGGCCGGCTCACACCGCCGGAGCGGCCTGGAAGCTCGAACTCTGGGCCAGCGGCCAGTAGAGCCTGAACACGTTGTGCGGCCAGTCGCCGCGGCCTTCGATGGCCGTCAGCAGCGAGCCCGCCTTCACGAACGACAGCTGGTTGGCCAGCAGCCGCACCTCGCTGTCGGCCATGCGGCGCACGATGTGCGACGCGGTGATCTGGTTCGGGTGGTCGAGGCCGGCGGCCTGCACCAGTTCCTTCAGCGCTTCGAGCGTGTTCTGGTGGAAGCGCCAGACGCGGTCGGTCTTGGTCGGCACCACCAGGGCCAGCTGGCGCTTGGGGTCCTGCGTCGTGACGCCGGTGGGGCAGCTGCCGGTGTGGCAGGCCTGGGCCTGGATGCATCCCAGCGCGAACATGAAGCCGCGCGCCGCGTTGCACCAGTCGGCGCCGAGCGCCATGGCGCGCGCGATGTCGAAGGCGCTGACCACCTTGCCGGCGCAGCCGATGCGGATGCGCGATCGCAGGTTCAGCCCCATCAGCGTGTTGTGCACCAGCAGCAGGCCTTCCTGCAGCGGTGCGCCGACGTGGTCGGTGAACTCCAGCGGCGCCGCGCCGGTGCCGCCTTCGGCGCCGTCGACGACGATGAAGTCGGGCAGGATGCCGGTCTCCAGCATCGCCTTGCAGATCGCGAACCACTCCCAGGGGTGGCCGATGCAGAGCTTGAAGCCGGTGGGCTTGCCGCCCGAGAGCTGCCGCAGGCGGTCGATGAAATGCATCATCTCCGTCGGCGTGGCAAAGGCGCTGTGGCTGGCCGGGCTGATGCAGTCCTGCCCCGCCGGCACGCCGCGCGCGGCGGCGATCTCGATCGTGACCTTCGGGCCCGGCAGCATGCCGCCGTGGCCCGGCTTGGCACCCTGGCTGAGCTTGAGCTCGATCATCTTGACCTGCGGGTCCAGTGCGTTGGCGCTGAAGCGCTGCTCGCTGAACGAGCCGTCGTCGTTGCGGCAGCCGAAGTAGCCGCTGCCGATCTCCCAGATCAGGTCACCGCCGTGCACCCGGTGGTGCTGGCTGATCGAGCCTTCGCCGGTGTCGTGCGCGAAGTTGCCGCGCCGGGCGCCGCCGTTGAGCGCCAGGATGGCGTTGGCGCTGAGCGCACCGAAGCTCATCGCCGAGATGTTGAAGACGCTGGCGCTGTAGGGCTGCGTGCAGCTGGTGCCGCCGTTGCCGACGCTGATGCGGAAGTCGTGGCTGGCGATGCGCGTCGGCGCTATCGAGTGGTTGATCCACTCGTAGCCCACCGCGTGCACGTCGAGCTGGGTGCCGAAGGGCCGCTTGTCGGCGTCGCCCTTGGCGCGCTGGTAGACCAGGCTGCGCTGCTGGCGCGAGAAGGGCGCGGCTTCGTGGTCGCTCTCGATGAAGTACTGGCGGATCTCGGGCCGGATGAACTCGAGCAGGAAGCGCAGGTGGCCCATGATCGGGTAGTTGCGCAGCACCGAGTGGCGCTGCTGGCGCGTGTCGCGCCAGCCCAGCCCGACCAGGAACAGGCACACCAGTGCGGCGCCACCGCCGATGCCGAAGGCCACGAAGGTGAAGGCGAAGAGCAGCGCGCCGACGGCGCTCGCCACCCAGGCGGTGTAGCGCACCGGGAAGAACTGATCGATCTTGTGCAACCACGGGTGCATGCTGGGTCCTCGCTGAAGCGGGTCGGACTGCGATGCTAGACGGCAGCCGCGCGGCTCAAGGCCGCGAGTTACGCGCTGAAACGCCTGCAGATCAGGCGCTGAAGAAGCGCAGCAGCTGCTGCGCCGTCTGCTGCGGCTGCTCCTCGGCCAGGAAGTGGCCGCTGTTGAGTGCCCGGCCCTGCACCGGGGCGGCGCACTGCGCCTGCCACAGCGCCAGCGGGTCAAACTGGGCCTGGATGACGCCGCGCGCGCCCCACAGCACCAGCAGCTCGCAGGCCACCTTCAGACCCTGCTCGCGCGAGAGCCGGTCGTGCACGAGGTCGATGCCGGCGCTGGCGCGGTAGTCCTCGCAGGCGCCGTGGATGGCTTCGGGCCGGCTGAAGCAGCGCAGGTACTCGGCCATCGCCTCGGGCTCGTAGAAGTCGCG
>JAYUPN010000133.1:0-11529 GCA_043760065.1 Rubrivivax sp. | reverse complement strand
GGCTTCACTCATTGGGTGAGTGTGCCAAACAGACGCAACCTCGCGGCAACACTCAAGAAATCGGAGATTGCCGATCGTCAACTGCTGTTTCTAGGTTGAGCGGACCTTCGCGACAGGTCGTCGCGAGCCCGCACTGTGCGCAGCCGGCGTTCCCGGAGCGTTTCCTGGCTTGGCCACCGCCGCTGACTTGCAGTGCGCGGCTCGGCTCATGGGCCGGGCCTGCTCGCCGCACGGGCTCAGCCGGCTTGCCGCATGCGGCGCAATAGCCCCGGCTCGCCCACAGCCCGCTCCCCCGGTTCCGGCAGGGGCTGTCAGGTCAACAGATCGCGGTGCTTGCGGATGAAGAGGGCTTGCAACGGCGGCATCGCGCGCAGCGAATCGGCGAGCGACTGGGCGACGCCCTGCAAACGTTGCCGCCATGCGGCCGCGCCGCGCTTGCCGCGCAGCGCGGCGATCGCCCGCATCAGGCCAAGCGCATGTAGCGGCGGCAGCCGGCCGCGGTCGAGGAGCTGCATTGCCGCGTCCAGGCCGGCCGCGTCGGCGCGACCCTCCAGCGCGTCGGCCGCCAGGCGCACGGCGTGCGCCTCGGACTCGAGCGCGACGCTGTAGCGAACATCGCGAACGGCAGCCCGCGCCGCGTCGGCACGGCCGGCGGCGAGCTCGCAGCGGCCGACGACGATCCGAGCCGCTTCCAGATGCGGGTGCAGCAGGCGGTCGGCAAACGGCGCCGCCAGCGCCTGCAGCAGATCGCGCCGGGCACCTTCAGCATCGGTCGCGCGCCGGGCGTCGGCGCGCAGCCACACCGCCGGCAACAGGGCGTACGGCGCCCCGGGCGCCAGCAGCGCTTCGGCTTCGGCCAGCAGCGGCTCGACGCGCGCATCGGCGCCCATGGCGGCCAGCAGTCGCGCGTGCAGCAGGCGCGCTTCGCGCCGATCGGGTGCGCCGTCCATCTCGTCGGCGGCCGCAATGGCGGTCTGCGCAAAGACGATCGCGTCGCCGAGCTCGCCATGCAGCTCGGCGACCACCGCTGCCGTGAATGCCGTCAGGTGGCGAGCTTCGGCATCGGCGTTCGCAAACGAGGCGGCGCACTCCTGCTGCACCAGACGAGCGGGAGCGGCCTGCCCGTCATCGACCAGCGCCTCGCACAGATTGGCAAGATCGAACGGTCGTGAGTGGCTGAACAAATTCTTGCCGGAAATCGCGCACGCCTCTGACAGATGCGCGAGCGCCAGCACCCGGTCGCCCAGTGCGCGCGAGACGAACGAGCTTTTCAGGAGTGCCCTGCCACGCTGGGGCGATCCGGTGTCGTCGCGCACCGCGGCCAAAGCCTGGTCGCGCAGCGCCGCGGCCTCGTCCAGGCGGTCGAGCTCCGTCGCAGCACTCGAGCCCGCCGCCGCCATCAGCGCCACCGCCTTGTCGAGGCCATGGCGCTGGGCAACCTCGAGCGCCGCGCGGTAGGTTTCGAGCGCATCCTCCCTGCGCTCCAGTTGCAGAGCGGCAAATGCCGCGCCAGCCAGCGCCTGGACGTGACAGCGGGCGTCGGGCGGCTCGAACTCGCGCAGCGCGCGCAGCGCGTACTGCTCGGAGACGGCGAACTCGTGATCGAGCGACGCCTGGTCGGCCGCATGCGTCAAGGCCCGAAAACGCGCCTTCGACGAGCCTGCCTGCCCGACCTTGTCCAGCAAGCTGCGAACCAGCTCGCGGCCCTCGGCTTTCATGCGCGCCCTGAACGCTCGTTCGATGGCACGACCGTGCAGATCGAAGGCCAACTCCTCGTTGGCGGTCAGCAGGGCCGCACGCTCGAAATGCGCCATGGCTTCGCGGTGCGCGTTCAACGCCGACGCCGAATCGCCGGCGCGTATCCAGGCCTGCGCGGCAAGCTCCGCTTGCCCGGCCTGCTGCCAATGCATGGCGATGCGCTCCGGCGTCGCATGCAGCGGCTCCAGCGCGGCCGCCAGCTTGCCGTGCAGCAGGCGTTGCCTCTCCGGCGACATGGCCGAGCGGATGGCGACCCGAAACAAGGCATGAACGAATCGGTAGCCGCTGCCGGCGCGATCGACGACGTGCGCCGCCATCGCGCGCTCGATGCCATCGAGCGCCTCCCAGTCGCTCAGCGCGGTGGCGCCCTGGATCTCGACGAGCGAACTGCCGTCTTCGGCCAGCGCAGCCGTCTCCAGCACGCGCTGCGCCGCCGGGCCGAGCCGGGCCACGCGCGTGCGCACCGCGTCGACGACGCTGGCCGGCAGTGGCAGCTCGGCATAGTCGGTGGTGCTGCTGTCGTAGCGCGTGCTCCAGCCCTGCCCGGGCTCCGCACGCAGCTCGCCCGACTCGAACAGCGCCCGGATCGTCTCAAGTGCAAAGAACACATTGCCGCCGGTGGCCGCGCCCAGGCGGGCGGCAAAGCGCACGCCGCCTTCGCTGTCTGACAAACGCTGCACCAGTTGCAGCATCGACCAATCGTCGAAGGTGCCGAGCGCAAGGCGCGCGAGTTCGCCCTCTTTTTCGATCGCCTGCAGCGCGACCGAGGCGGCCCGGTTGTCGGCCAGTTCATCGCCGCGCGCGGTGGCCAGTACGCGCGGCAGAGCAGCCGGCTGCTGGCGGTGTCGGCGGGCCATGTGCGCCAGCAGCTCGATGCTGGAGGCGTCGGCCCATTGCAGGTCGTCGAACAGGACGAGGCCAGATCCGTTCGACGCCAGCGCCAGCGCCTGGGTCAGCGCCTCCAGCAGGCGGGTGCGGGCCACTTCGGGCGTCACTGCACGATCGGCGCTGCCGGCCTCATCGGAGAGCAGCTCGGGGGGGAGCTCAGGCAGAAGCTCAGGGAGCAGGCAGCCCAGGTCGCGACGCCACTTCAGGTCGAGGGCGGATGTGCTGGCGCCCACGGCAGCCTGCCGCAGCGCGTCGGCGATCGAATGAAAAGGTGTCGACGAGGACATCTCGGTGAACCGCACCCGCACGACGGGCGTTGTTGCGCTGCCGATCACACCGCCGGCCCGGCGCCACGCCTCCAGGGCGAGCCGCGACTTGCCGACACCGGCGTCGCCCTCGATCAGGACGACCGCCTGGCGCAGCGCCGCAATCGCCGTCAACTCACGCTCGCGGGCAACGAGCGGGACCGCCGCCAAGCCGGTGCCTGCCGCGAAAGGCTCAGACCTCGCCGCGGCTGCTGCGCCCTGTCGGGCGTCAGAGACGGGTGGCGGCTGGTGCGCACGAATGCGTTCGGCCAGCAGCCGCGTCTCGGGCAGCGGGTCGAGCTGCAGTTCGTCGCGAAGCATCTGCTCGCACCGGGCAAACAGCTCGAGCGCCGCCGCGCGCTCGCCGAGCGCGTCGTGCAGCCGCATCAGCTCGCGATAGCTCGCTTCCTGAAGCGGGTCGTCGTCGAGCAGTTGGCCGTGCGCGGCCAGCGCGGAGCGCAGATCGCCGCCGGCTTCGAGTGCGCAGGCGTGCAGGGTCGCGGCGCCACGCCACTCACGCTGAAAGCGCTCGCGACGGCTGCGCAGCCATTGCTCGAAGCCGTCGGCGTCGTCAAGCTCCAGGCCGTCGCAGAACCCACCGCTTCGCAGAGCGAGCGCCGACGCCAGCTGACCGGCGACGACGGCGCGCTGAAAGGCGTCGAGGTCGTTGTCGACGCCGGCAAGTCCGACGCTGTCGTCGTCGGCCGAAATCGAATCGGCCAGGCCGGCGGCGCGCAGCCGGTGCAGCGCGCGGCGCAGGTTGCGGCGCGCGGTCGCCTCGTCGAGGCCGCCCCAGAACAGCTCGGCCAAACGCGCTCGCGGCGAGCGCCCTTCGATCGACAGGTAAACGAACAGCGCCAGGGTCTTGCGCACCGGCAGGTGCACTTCACGCCCGCCGTGCAGGACGCGGGGCACGCCGAACAGCGCGACATGGGTCACCGAGATGGACACGCGAGAGATCCCATTGGACTCTTGACCCTGGACCCTTCAACCCGCGCGGCCGAGCTTGATGAGAAGAGCCGATGCGCTTCGCGCACAAGCGCCAGGGCGCTCCTCGCGCAAAACGCCAGGGCGCTCCTCGCGCAAAACGCCAGGGCTGATGGGGGGTCGCTGGGCGTGGCCCAGGGTCAGGTCCTTCCCAGCTCGGCGGCGCGGTCGCGCGCCGCGTGCAGCGCCTTCACGAAGGCCGCCTTGACGCCGCTGGTCTCGAGCGACACCAGCGCCGCGTGCGTGGTGCCGCCCTTGGACGTGACCTGCTCGCGCAGCGCGGCCGGCGACAGCGCGCTTTGCTGCGCCAGCGCGGCGGCGCCGGCAAAGGTGCTCTGCGCCAGCAGCCGGCCCTGCGCTTCGGTGAGGCCCATCTCCGACGCGGCCTGCATCATCGCTTCGAGGAAGTAGAAGACATAGGCCGGGCCTGACCCCGACAGCGCCGTCACCGCGTCGAGGTCCACTTCGGACTCGACCCAGATCGAGGCGCCGGTGGGCGCGAACAGGGCGTCGACGCCAGCGCGTGCTGTCGCGTCCACGGCCGGCCGCGCGTACAGGCCGGCGATGCCCTGACCGATCAACGCCGGCGTGTTGGGCATCGCGCGCACGACACGTTCGGTGCCGCTGGCGCGCACCAGCGCGTCGCTGCGGATGCCGGCCATGACGCTGAGCTGCAGCGCGTGGGCGATGTGCGGCGCACAGGGCGCGGCGGCTTCTGCAAAGAGCTGCGGCTTGACCGCCCACACCACCGTCTGCGCCTGCGCCAGGCGCTGGTCGGCGGCGGGCTGGGCCTGGACGCCGAAGGCCTGCGCCAGCTTCTCGCGCTGGGCTTCGAATGGCTCGACGACGACGATGCGCTCAGGCGCGGTGCCCGAGCGCAGCAGGCCGCCGATCAAGGCCGAGGCCATGTTGCCGCCGCCGATGAAGGCGATGGTCTGTTGCTGCTGCTGTGTCATGCGCGCCAGTTTAGGCCGGCCGCGTGTCCGGCCAACGGTCCCAGGCGCGCGCCGTCACCGGCCGGCCCCAGAGGTCGATCTGCACCGCGGTGCCGACGTGCACCGCCTGCGCCTCCGGCCCGCGCACGTAGCCCAGCGCGACGCAGGCGCCGGCTTGCGGGCTGTAGCCGACCGAGCTGAGTTCGCCCACCGTCTGGCCGTCGAGTGCGATGGCCTCGCCGCCCCAGGCGTAGACGGTGGGGTCGTCGAAGACGAAGCTGAGCAGCTTCTTCTTCAGCGGCTGGCCCTGCGCGCGCAGCAGCGCCTCGCGGCCGATGAAGAACGCGGCCTTGTCGAGCTTTACGGCGGAGGTGAGGCCGGCTTCGAAGGGCGTCTCGTCGGGGCCGAGCTCGGCGCCCCAGGCGCGGCGGCCGGCTTCGATGCGCAGCGCGTCCAGCGCGTAGTAGCCGGCGTCCGCTGGGGCACCAGAGGAGCCAGCTTCCTGCAGCGCCAGGTAGACGTGGCGCGTCATCTCCACCGGCACGTACAGCTCGTAGCCCGGCCCGCCGACGTAGCTCATGCGCGCGGCGCGCACGCGGGCGTGGCCGAGGTCGATCTCTTTCGTGTGCGCGAACTTCAGGCCCTCGGGCGAGAGGTCGTCGGGGCTGACGCGCGCCAGCAGCTCGCGCGCTCGCGGCCCCATCAGCGACAGCACGCTCCACATCGCACTGACGTCGGTCAGCACGGCGTGTTCTTGCGCGCCGATGTGGCGGCCGATCCAGTCGGTGTCGCGCACCGGCTGCGCCGAGCCGGTGACGAGCAGGAAGCGGTCGCTCGCCAGGCGCATCACCGTCAGGTCGCTCTCGAAGCCGCCGCGCTGATTGAGCATCGGCGTGTAGACCATGCGCCCCGGCGCCACGTCCATCTGGTTGGCGCACAGCCGCTGCAGCACGGCCAGCGCGTCGCGGCCCTGCAGCAGCAGCTTGCCGAAGCTCGTCTGGTCGTACAGCGCCACCGCCTCGCGCGTGGCGCGCTGCTCTTCGATCATCCACGGCAGCCAGCCCGGGCGGCCCAGTGTGTGCGCTGGGCGCGGCTGGCCCGGCGGCCTGAAGTAGTTGGCGCGCTCCCAGCCGTTCTTGCTGCCGAACTCCGCACCCTTGGCGGCCAGGATGTCATACAGCGGACTCGTGCGCAGCGGCCGTGCGGTCTGCAGTTCCTGCCGCGGCCAGCGCATCGCGTAGTGCAGGCCGAGTGTTTCGCCGGTGCGTACGGCCAGCGCCTTGCGGTTGCCGGTGAACGGCGCGAAGCGGCGGATGTCGACGTCCCACAGGTCGCTGCTCGCTTCGCCGCCCAGCACCCAATCGGCCATCAGCCGGCCGGCGCCGCCGCTGTTGGCGATGCCGGCGCTGTTGAAGCCGGCGCAGACGAAGTAGCCGCGCAGCCCGGGTGCTTCGCCGAGGATGAAGTTGCCGTCGGGCGTGAAGCTCTCGGGGCCGTTGAGCAGCATCTTCACCGGCGCGGTCTGCAGGCACGGCGTGCGGTGCAGGGCGCTTTTCATCAGCGGCTCGAACTGCTCCCAGTCCTCGTCGAGCAGCTGGAACTGGAAGGTGCTGGGGATCGGCTCCATGCGCCAGGGCTTGGCCACCGGCTCGAAGCCGCCCATCAGCAGGCCGCCGACTTCTTCCTTGTAGTAGATGAAGCCGTCGGGGTCGCGCATCACCGGCAGCATCGGGTGCACGCCCTCGATGCGGTCGGTGACGATGTAGAAGTGCTCGGCCGGGTACAGCGGCACGTTGACGCCGGCGAGCAGCCCGAACTGGCGCGCCCACTGGCCGGCGCAGTTGACGAGGATCTCGCAGCGCACATCGCCCTGCGTCGTTTGCACGCCGCTGACGCGACCGCCGTCGCGCAGCACGCCGGTGACCTCGACGCCTTCGACCATCTTCACGCCCCGGTTGCGCGCGCCCTTGGCCAGGCTCATGCACAGGTCGGCCGGATTCGCCTTGCCGTCGCCTGGGATCCAGAGCGCGCCGTGCAGGTCGTCGGTGCGCATCACCGGGTAAAGGTCGCCGGCTTCCTTCGGTGTGATCAGCTGCACCTCGACGCCGAAGCTGCGCGCCAGCGCCGCCTGCTTTTGCAGCACCAGCCAGCGCTCGGGCGTGGCGGCGACGTTGACGCTGCCGCAGGCCTTCCAGCCGGTGGCCAGGCCGGTCTCGGCTTCGAGCGTGCTGTACAGCTCGATGCCGTACTTGCTCATGCGCGTCATGGTGCGGTTGGGCCGCATCTGGCCGACGAGTCCTGCCGCGTGCCAGGTCGTGCCGCAGGTCAGCCGGCCCTGTTCGAGCAGCAGCACGTCGCGCTCGCCCTGCAGCGCCAGGTGGTAGGCGGTGGAGCAGCCGGCGATGCCGCCGCCGACGATGACGATGCGGGCTTGGCTGGGCAGGGCCATGCTCGCCTCAACGCACGAGTGCGGCGCCCGCGAGCCACTGCGCGCCGCGGCGGTACAGCTCCTCCACCGCCGAGCCCTTGAGCTGCGGCATGTCGAGCTTGACGCGGTAGCCGATGCGCGTCTGTATGTAGGCCAGGTGGCGGTAGCCTTCGGGGAAGCTCGCCAGCTGCTCGGCGTCGAGCCTCAGCGTCGCTGCCGGATCGATGGGGTCGATGCGGTCCTTCTCGTAGATCGGCTGCCGGTGCAGCAGCTTCCACTCGCCGTGGTGTCGGGTCACGAAGTCGTAGAAGCGGCCGCTGCAGACGACGTCGCAGGGCACGCCGTCGACCGCACCGCGTTGCGAGATGGTCATCTTGGTCATTGCGATGGCGCGGTCGCCCACCACTTCGATCGCCGAGCCGCCCAGGAGGTGCAGGATGCTCACACCCTGGGCCCAGCCTTCCTGCGTGACGCGGATGAAGTCCTCGAAGGGGCCCTGGAACCAGGTCGCCATCATCACGCCGTCGGGGTGCCAGACGGTGCGGAAGCGCTCCCAGTCGCCGGCGTCGCGCCAGACGGCCCAGCGCTCGACCAGGCGGCGGATCAGCAGTTCGTCCTGCAGGGTGTCGGCCATCGTTGACTCCAGGGGTTCAGGGTTTGACCAGGCCCAGCGCGAGCAGGCTGCGCGCGCAGTCGACGATGCTCTGCTCCTCGGGCCGCGTCTGCCAGCCGAGCACGGCCTTGGCGTGCGACGCGTCCTGGTTGCGCACGTTGCCCAGCTCGCCGACCACGGCCTTGGCCAGCGGGTTGAAGAGGGCGCTGATGCGCACCAGCCAGTCGGGCACGTTGCGCGTGGTGACCCTGCTCGCGTCGTCGCCCAGGTGCGCGCGCAAGACATCGGCGATCTCGCGCAGCTTCATGAAGCGGCCCGAGGCGATGAAGCGCTCGCCGGCCAGCCCAGGCGCTTTCAGCGCACGCACGTGCAGGTCGGCGACGTCGCGCACGTCGACGATGCCGAAGCCGATGTCGGGGCAGGCCGGCATGCTGCCGTCGAGCAGCTTCTTCACCACCGCCACGCTGGCCGAGTAGTCGCGGCTCCACACCGGGCCCAGCACGACCGACGGGCAGATGCTGACGTACTCCAGGCCGGCGCCTTCACGCCCGACCCAGTCGCGCGCGGCGCGCTCGGCCACCGTCTTGCTCTGGATGTACGGCGTCAGGCCGGGTTTCGAGAGGTCGGTCCAGTCGGCTTCGGTGAGGTGGTGCACGCCGCGGCCGCGGCCGTAGGAGACTGCGGCCACCGACGAGGTCATGACGAAGCGGCGCACGCCGGCAGCTTGGGCCGCGCGCAGTGCGCGCAGTGCGCCGTCGCGGGCCGGCACGATCAGCTCGTCGGCATGCTTGGGCACCCGCGTCGGCAGCGGCGAGGCGACGTGCGCGACGTGGCTGCACCCCACCATCGCCTCGACCCAGCCGGTGTCGGCGGTCAAGTCGGCGGCAAAGAAGCGCAGGCGGCTGTTGTCCACCGCCAGCAGCGCACGCACCGCGGCTTCCTTGTCCAGGTTGCGCACGGTGGTGTGCACGGTCCAGCCTTCGGCCAGCAGCTGGCGGATCAGGAAGCCGGCGATGTAGCCGCTGCCGCCGGAGACGAGCACGGTGTCGGTCATGGGGAGTCGCTTTCCATTGGCTGTCTGGCGCGGATTGTGGGTGCGCTCAACCCAGCCGCAGCCCGATCACGCCGGCCACCACCACCGCCGTGCCCAGCGCACGCTGCCAGCCGAACTTTTCCTTGAGCAGCCAGGTGCCCAGCAGCGCCGCGAAGAGCACGCTGGTCTCGCGCAGCGCGGCGACGCTGGCCACCGGTGCTTTTGTCATCGCCCACAGCGCGATGGCATAACTGCCGATCGACGCGACGCCGCCGAGCATCGCCTTGGGCCAGCGGCCGCGCGCGTAGGCGAGGATCTCGCGCCGCTGCGCCGGCGTGCGCCGCAGCCAGACCAGCAGCGGGTAGGGGATGCCGTCGAGCACGAACAGGATCATCACGTAGCGCAGTGCATCACCGCCAGCGGCCACCTCGGCGCGCACGCCCAGGCCGTCGACGAAGGTGTAGACGGCGATGATCGCGGCGTTGGCGAAGGCGAAGGCCAGCGCCTTGCGGTGGTGCAGCGCCTCGCCGGGGTGCGCCAGCCCCACCAGCGCCACGCCCAGCGTGATGGCGATCGTGCCGAGCCAGGCCGTGGCCGTCGGCGACTCGCCGATCAGCGTGCCGCTGCCGAGCGCCACCAAGAGCGGCGCGAAGCCGCGCATGATCGGGTAGGTCATGCCCAGTTCGCCGTGCTGGTAGGCGCCGGCCAGCGCGATGTAGTAGCCGACGTGGATGATCAGCGAGGCCGCGATGTACGGCGCCGCCTGCGGCTGCGGCAGCCCCACCCACAGCAGCAGCGGCAGCGCGACGAGCGCGCCCAGGAAGTGCACGAGCGCCGTGTCCACCGTCTTGTCGCCGGCCGACTTGACGAGCGCGTTCCAGCTCGCGTGCAGCGCCGCGCCGAGCAGCACGGCCAGCACCACCGGCCAGGTCAGCGTCAGGTTCGGCGTCAACTCAGGGCGCAGCGCCGGGCGCGCGCGAGAAAGTGCTGCAGCGGCGGCGTCACGGCGCCGGCGACCTTGGCCTGGTCGTCCCACTGGCGCAGCTGCACCGCCTGCGCCGCGCCCGGTCGGTCGAGGAAGGCGGCGGCCTGCGCCGGGCTGAAGACGCCCCCTTGCAGCACCAGGCTGCGCTGGCTGTCGGCCGACAGCGCCTGCTGGTAGCCCGGCAGCGCGGCGCACAGGTAGCGTTTGGCGTCGACGTGCAGCTGCACGGCGCCCAGCACGCGCTCGCCGAACAGGCCGCGCAGGAACGGCAGCGCAGCGTATTGGTGGACGTCGTCGACGCCGCGCAAGGTCGGGCTGTGTTCGCCCGAGCCCAGCTCGTGCAGCAGGTGGCCCAGGTCGTGCAACAGGCAGGCCGTGACCAGTTGATCGTCGGCGCCGTTGTCCTCGGCCAGCGCCGCGGTCTGCAGCGCGTGTTCGAGCTGCGTCACCGGCTCGCCGCTGTACTGCTCGTGGCCGCGGCGCTGGAACAGGCGCTCGATGTCTTGCAGGCTCAGCATCGGCAGGCCCCGGCCTCAGTGGCTGGATTCGTCCAGCCCGCCCAGCCGGCTCGAGCGGATGCGCGTGGCCGTCAGCGCGCCGGCCGATTCGAGGATCGGGTAGGCGATCGAGCAGATGTGCGAGTTGATGCGCTTGAGTTCGCTGATCAGGTCCAGGTGCAGCGAGCTGGTCTCGATGCTCTGCGCCGTGTTGTCCTGCAGCCGGCCGATGTGGTTGGCGGCGTACTCGTGCTCGAGGTTGCGGAAGCGTGCCTTCTCTTCCAGCAGCTTCTGCGCGTCGCGCACGTGGCCGTCCAGAAACACGCTCATGCCCAGCCGCAGGTTGGCCAGCAGCCGCTCGTGCAGGTGGCAGATCTCGGCCATGCCGGCGTCGCTGAAGCGGCGACCTTTGCGGATCTTCTTGTCCTCCAGATCCTGCAGCACGCGTTCGATGCTGTCGCCGATCTGCTCCATGTTGATCGTGAAGCTCACGATGTCGGCCCAGCGCCGGCCTTCGCGCTCGGACAGCGACTCGCGCGAGATCTGCGTCAGGTAGAACTTGATCGCCGAGTACAGCTCGTCGACGGTGTCGTCCATCTGGCGCAGCCGCTCGGCCAGCGCCAGGTCGTTGTCGCGCAGCACCGGCAGCACGCCGCGCAGCATGGTCTCGACCACGTCGGCCTGGTGCAGCGCCTCGCGCGCGGCGCAGCTGATGGCCAGCGACGGTGTGGCCAGGGCCACCGGGTCGAGGTGGCGCGGGCGGTCGCCGTCGGCGCCCGGCGCGGGCTGCGGCAGCAGCCGCTCGACCAGCCGCGCCATCGGGCCGGTGAAGCCGATGAAAGCCAGCGCCAGCGCGGCGTTGAAGACGAGGTGGAACAGCACCACCTGCTGGTGCACCTCGTCGGTCCATTGCTGCAGCTCGGCGTGCAGCTGCGGCAGGAACGGGATCACGAGCAGCGCGCCCGCGAGCTTGAAGATGAAGTTGCCCAGCGGCAGGCGGCGCAGCTCGGGCTTGCCGGCGCTGGTGACCAGCATCGCCAGCACGCCGCTGCCGACGTTGGCGCCCAGCACCAGGCCCAGCGCCACCGTCGCCGGCAGCA
>JAYUPN010000132.1:0-4274 GCA_043760065.1 Rubrivivax sp. | reverse complement strand
ACCAGATGCTGGTGTCGCTGTTCCGCGCCAACCCGCAGGCCTTCATCGGCGACAACATGAACCGGCTCAAGGCCGGCTCGGTGCTCACGGTGCCGGCGGCGGAAGAGGCCGCCAAGCTCACGCCGCAAGCTGCGCGCGAGGTCATCCAGGCGCAGAGCGCCGACTTCGGCGCCTACCGTCAGCGCCTGGCCTCGGGCGTCACGACCACCGCCACCGACGCGCCGGCCCGCCAGGCCAAGGGCCAGGTGCAGACCCAGGTCGAGGACCGCAAACAGGCCGCCGCTCCCACGCCCGACCGGCTGACGCTGTCGCAAGGTGGCGTCAAGGCCGCAGCGTCCGAAGCCAAAGTCTCGCGCGAAGCCCAGAGCAAGGACGCCGGCACGCGCCTGGCCGAACTGGCGCGCAACGTCGATGACCTGAAGAAGCTGCAGGGCGCCACCGCTCCCGCTGCAGCCACCCCGGCCACTCCGGCAGTGCCAGCGGTGACGCCGCCGGTGGCTGCGCCGGCGCCAGGCGCTGCACCTGCTCCCGCACCTGCACCCGCAGCCTCGCCGGCTGCGGCAGTGGCCCCCACCGTGGTTGCGGCAGCGCCGCAGCCGCCGGCACCGCCTCCGGCCGCGGCCGCTTCGGCCGTGGCGCCGACGCCGCCTCCCACACCCACCGCGGCGCCCACGCCCGCGGCCAAGGCCGACAGTCCCGGTCTGCTCGACTCGCTCAGCGACAACTCGCTGCTGCTGCCGGCTGCCGGCGTGCTGGTGGCGCTGCTCGGCGGGCTGGGTCTGTACCGGCTGCGCAGCCGCCTGCGCAAGCCGGCCGGCGAAACCTCGTTCCTCGAAAGCCGCCTGCAGCCCGACTCCTTCTTCGGCGCCAGCGGCGGCCAGCGCATCGACACGCGCGAGGCGTCTGCCAGCACCACCGGCAACAGCTCGTCGATGAGCTATTCGCTGTCGCAGCTCGACGCCATCGGTGACGTCGACCCGGTGGCCGAAGCCGACGTCTACCTGGCCTACGGCCGCGATCTGCAGGCCGAGGAGATCCTGAAGGAGGCGATGCGCTCGAATCCGGAGCGCATGGCCATCCGCTCCAAGCTGCTCGAGGTCTACGCCAAGCGCCGCGATGCCAAGGGTTTCGAACTGCTGGCCAGCCAGATGTTCAACCTGACGCGCGGCGAAGGCGAGGACTGGACCAAGGCGCAGGAACTTGGCCGCAGCATCGACCCAGAGAACGTGCTGTACAAGCCGGGCGGCCATCCCGACCAGGTGCTGGGCGCGCGCGGCGAGCCGGTCGAGCCCCTGGGCGCGTCGACGGTGCCGTACACGGCGCCGGCTCCGGCACCCACCTTCCAGCCGGCCGCCGATGCCACGCTGGACGGCATCGACCTCGACCTGGACCTGCCGATGGGCGGCGACGGCCCCACGCTGTCGACCGAAGCCACGCAGCCGCTGACCACCGATGTCGACTTCAGCACCGACGACACGCTCAGCATCGAGATTCCCGGCGATCCGCCCACGGTCCCGGTCAAGCGGCCGTCCACCGCCGACACGGCCACCGTGCCGACGACCATCGCGCTGGCCCGGCCCAAGCCGCCGCAGGACGACGGCATCGACTTCGACCTGGCAGCGCTGTCCGACCCCGCTCCGGCGCACACGCCGACCGGCGATACCAGCATCCTCGACTTCGGCGACTTCGGCCTCGCCGGGGGCACCGCGGCAGCGGTCGAAGCCGGTGCCGAGAGCCCACTGGCGCGCAAGCTCGAACTGGCCGAGGAGTTCCGCCAGATCGGCGACCTGGAAGGCGCGCGCGACCTGCTCGAAGAAGTCGTGGCCAAGGCCGAAGGTGCGCTGCAGGCCAAGGCGCAGAGCATGCTCGAGAAGCTTGGATAGGCGGTCCACCCCCGAAGCGGCTTTGTTGCTCCCCCTCCAGGGAGCAACGCCAGCGGCCCGGCGCTGCCGGATCCGCGGCGTTTGCTTGACCCGCGCGACAACGTCCGCTGCAGGCGGGTGAAGTGCGACTTGCCCTCGGCCTGAGCTACCGCGGCCAGGCCTACCTGGGCTGGCAGTCGCAGCCGGGTGGCCGCACGGTGCAGGACGTGCTGGAGAAGGCGCTCGGCGCCTTTGCTGTGCAGCCCGTGCGCACCGTTTGCGCCGGCCGCACCGACAGCGGCGTGCATGCGCTGAACCAGGTCGTGCACCTGGACACCGACATCCGGCGCGACACGTTCTCGTGGGTGCGCGGCAGCAACCGCTACCTGCCGGCGGACGTGGCTGTGCAGTGGTGCCGCGAGGTCGACGACGGCTTCCACGCCCGCAACAGCGCGCGCGGCCGGCGCTACCGCTTCGTCGTGCTCGAGTCCGCCGTGCGGCCGGCGCTGGAGCACGGGCTCGTCGGCTGGACCTTCAGGCCGCTGGACGGCGACGCGATGCGGGCGGCGGCGATGCACCTGCTGGGCGAGCACGACTTCAGTTCCTTCCGTTCCTCGGAGTGCCAGTCGCCGACGCCGGTGAAGACGCTGCGCACCATCGAGATCACGCGCCGCGGCGCCTACTGGCACTTCCACTTCGATGCCAACGCCTTCCTGCACCACATGGTGCGCAACCTGATGGGCTGCCTGCTCGCGGTCGGCAGCGGCCGCCAGCGGCCGGACTGGATGCAGCAGGTGCTGGCCGCGCGCGACCGCGATGCGGCAGCGCCGACCTTCCCGCCCGACGGTCTGTACTTCCTGGGCCCGTACTACGATGCAGCGCTGGACCTGCCCGAGCGCGTCAGCGCCGACGACTGGCTCTGAACCGGACCCCGCCATGCACCGCACCCGCATCAAGATCTGCGGCCTGACGCGCGAAGCCGATGTCGACGACGCCGTCGCCGCCGGCGCCGACGCGCTGGGCTTCGTGCTCTACGACAAGAGCCCGCGCCACGTGTCGCTGGAGCGCGCGGCCGCGCTCGTCGCGCGGCTGCCGCCCTTCGTCACGCCGGTGCTGCTGCTGGTCAACGCCGGCGCCGCGGAGCTGCAACGCGCCACCGAACGCCTGCCGCAGGCGCTGCTGCAGTTCCACGGCGACGAAACCCCGGCCGAGTGCCAGGCTGCCGGCCGCCCCTTCCTGCGCGCCGCGCGCATGGCGCCGGGCTTCGATTTGTTAGACTTCGCCACGCTTTTCGCGCGGGCCCAGGCCCTGCTGCTCGACGCCCATGTCGACGGCTACGGCGGAAGCGGGAAGGTCTTCGATTGGTCACAGATTCCACCAAGCGTGCCCCTTCCGGTCGTTTTGTCTGGTGGGTTGAATCCTGCCAACGTGAGCGATGGGGTGCTCGGCGTCCGGCCCTGGGCCGTTGACGTGAGCTCCGGCGTGGAGACAGCCAAGGGCGTGAAGAGCGCCGAGCTGATGCGCCGGTTCTGTTTGGCGGTGCGTGCAGCCGACGATCGGCTGGCCACCCACTAGGAATCCCTTCATGCTGAATTACGACCAACCCGATGCCCGCGGGCACTTCGGGCCTTACGGTGGCACGTTTGTCGCCGAGACGCTGATCCACGCGCTGCACGAACTGGAAGCCGCCTACGCGAAGTACCGCGACGACCCCGAGTTCGTGGCCGAGTTCAACCACGAGCTCAAGCACTTCGTCGGCCGGCCGAGCCCGGTCTACCACGCCGCGCGGCTGAGCCGCGAGCTCGGCGGCGCGCAGATCCACCTGAAGCGCGAGGATCTCAACCACACCGGCGCGCACAAGGTCAACAACACCATCGGGCAGGCGCTGCTGGCACGCCGCATGGGCAAGCCGCGCGTCATCGCCGAGACCGGCGCCGGCCAGCACGGTGTGGCCACCGCCACCATCTGCGCCCGCTACGGCATCGAGTGCGTCGTCTACATGGGCAGCGAGGACGTCAAGCGCCAGAGCCCCAACGTCTACCGCATGCACCTGCTGGGCGCGCGCGTGGTGCCGGTCGAGTCGGGCAGCAAGACGCTGAAGGACGCGCTAAACGAGGCGCTGCGCGACTGGGTGACCAACGTCGAGAACACCTTCTACATCATCGGCACCGTGGCCGGCCCGCATCCGTATCCGATGATGGTGCGCGACTTCCAGCGGGTCATCGGCGACGAGTGCCTGGTGCAGATGCCCGAGCAGATCGGACGCCAGCCCGACGCCGTGATCGCCTGCGTCGGTGGCGGCAGCAACGCGATGGGCATGTTCTATCCCTACATCGCGCACGAGAAGACGCGCCTGATCGGCGTCGAGGCCGCAGGGCAGGGCCTGGCCAGCGGCAAGCACTCGGCGAGCCT
>JAYUPN010000131.1:0-4277 GCA_043760065.1 Rubrivivax sp. | reverse complement strand
TGCTCAGCCGCACTCAGCTGCAGCCCCGTAACTCCTCGCGCGTGGTGCTGTCCGTGCGACACCGCACGGACAGCCGCGCCCAGGCGCGCACAATCAGTGCACAGCTCCAACGCTTGCCGCGCAACCGGCCCTGTCCCGACCGTTGGCCCGCCATGCACACGCTTCACGCGGTGGATTCATGGCGGGCCTTTGGGTTTTGAACCGAGGCCGTTGCCCAGCGCTGCACCGCGTGGGACGCTGCTGGAGGCCCCGCCTCGCGTGCGGGGTGTGCACATGAGAGTGTTCAAGCTTTTCGCCCACCGCCCGGTGGTGCTGCCGCTGGCCATTGCGGCCACGGCGGCGATGGTCACCATCAGCGAGGTCGCGTACCGCCAGTCCCTGGTGACGCTGGCGCTCATCGACGCCGAGCTCAAGTCCCTGGCCATCCCCGGCCTGGCGCAGCATCGCGAGTCATTGCTGCAGACGCTGACCCTGGGCCGCATCGGCGTCGCCGTGCTCAGCGTGATCTGCTTCTGTGCCCTCTACATGGTGCTGCGCCAGGGTCTGGTGCTGCAGCAGCACCACAAGGCGCTGCAGGAACTGGCCCGCCGCGAGCACGACCAGCTCGAAGGCGTGGTCGCGCAGCGCACGGTGCAGCTGATCGAGCTCACCCACCACCTGCAGACCGCGCGCGAGGACGAGCGCAGCCGACTGGCGCGCGACCTGCACGACGAACTCGGCGCCTTGCTGACATCGGCCAAGCTCGATGCCGCGCGCATCCGATCGCGGCTCGCGGGGCTCGCGCCCGAGGCGCTTGAGCGGCTGGCGCACCTGGTGGAGTCGCTGGACCACGTGATCGCCTTCAAGCGCCGCATCACCGAGGACTTGCACCCCTCGGCGCTGAGCCACCTGGGCCTGGTGGCGACGCTGCAGATCCAGGCCGCCGAGTTCGCCGAGGCCTCGGGCACCCCGGTGCACTGTGACCTGGAGCCGGTGCCGTTGACGCCGACGGCCGAACTCACGGTCTACCGGCTGGTGCAGGAGGCCATCACCAACATCAGCAAGTACGCCAAGGCCAGCCAGGTCTGGGTCAGCCTGGAACGCCTGGGCGACGCGGTGCGGCTGGTGGTGCGCGACGACGGCATCGGCTTCGACGCCGAGGTGCAGCCGCGCTCCGCACATGGCCTGCTGGGCATGCGCTACCGTGTGCTGGCCGAGCGCGGCACATTGCAGCTGGCGACGGCGCCCGGCCAGGGCACACGCATCGAGGTCATGCTGCCTGCCGCCCAGCCCGCCTGAGAGCCGGCGGCCCCGGGCGGCGGTGTCGGCTGTGGGCGCCGTCCTACGCGCGCTCAGCGGATCGGCCGACTCACCGCCGTGCCGCGCGGCCGCAGACTTCAGCCATCGTCGCAGCGCCTGCTGCGCTGCCAGCGCCAGCCCCGGAGAACACCATGCTGCACTACGCCGTCATCTTCCTCGTCATCGCGCTCATCGCTGCCGTGTTCGGTTTCGGTGGCATCGCCGCCGGTGCCGTGGGCATCGCCAAGGTGCTGTTCGTGGTCTTCCTGATCATGGCCGTGCTCAGTTTCCTGTTCGGCATCCTGCGCAAGGGTTGACGGCGCGCTGCTCCAAACATTTGTCCTGTTCGATCCGGCCCTCGAAGCCGGTCCTTCTGTCCTGAACCGCAAGGAAACACCATGTCCTCCAACTTTCCCTCCGCCGACACCGGCGCTTCTGTGATCGACCGTGCTGCGCGGTCCGCCGACAACGTCCTGCAGACCACCCAGCGCGCGGCGCAGCACGCCCTGGACGGCGCGTCGAATACGGTGCACGGCCTGCAGCAGCGTGCCATCGGTGCCACCGAGCGCGGCGTCGAAGCGCTGCGCTCGGGCTCCCATCGCCTGCGCCAGAGTGCGCAGCACGCGCGCGACGACGCCGTCGGCTACGTCAAGGACGAGCCGATGAAGTCGCTGCTGATGGCTGCTGCCACCGGCGCCGCCTTGATGGCGGTGCTGAGCATGCTGGCGCGTTCACGCCGCTGAGCGTCCGGGCAGTCGCGGCGCGGCTGCCCGCTCAGGGCAGCTGCGCCCGGTAGGCCACCAGCTGCCGCTCGTAGCAGCTGCAGGCGGCCTGCTCGAGCCCCGGGCGATCGACCACCGTCACCTCGCCGCGGTGGTAGCTGATGAGGCCCAGCCGCTGCAGGGCGTTGGCGGCCACTGTCACGCCCACGCGACGCACGCCCAGCATCGACGCCAGGAACTCGTGCGTGATGCGGAACTGGCTGGCGTGCGCACGGTCCGCACTCATCAGCAGCCAGCGCGCCAGGCGCGGCGCGATGAGGTGGAAGCGCAGGCACGCCGCCGCCGATCCCATCTGCTCCATCTTCACGAACACGTAGCGCAGCAGCAGCCTGCGCAGCGGCGGGTTGACTTCGATCTCGGCGCGCAGCGCAACACTGTCCACGCGCCAGGACGATCCCGTGCCTTGCACCATGGCCTGCAGCGGCGACGTCGCGACGCCCAGCACGAGGCTGGCGCCGAACATGCCTTCGCGTCCGACCATGCCGACTTCCAGGCTCGGGTGGTCTTCGATGCGGGTCAGCAGCGAGATGAAGCCGTCGACCGGAAAGTAGGCGTGACTCACCGTCGTGCCCGCCTCGCACAGCACCTCGCCCAGCACCAGTTGCAGGCGCTCTTTGCGCGGCAGCCGCGCGATCAGGTGGTTCTGGGGCAAGGTCATGGTGAGGTTCGGTTGGGGCCTTCTGCGACCAGGCAAGGCCGGGCGGCAGCGACAACACCAGCGCCAACACCACGGGCACGGCAGGCACAGGGTTCATGTCGGGGGGATCTCCAGCGCCTCGTTCGCGCGCGCCGGGGTGCGGCACACGCAGGGCCTCCAGTGTGGCGCCGCGCCGCGCCGCGATCTGTGCGTCGTCGCACCCTGCGCAGGTTCGACAACGAACAGACGCTCGAGCGGGGTGGCGCCTACAAACGACAGCATCGGCACCGGGTGCATTGTGTGTCTGCTGCCTTCGACCAACACCTTCAGGAGAGCCTCGCCATGAACCCACAGTCTTCGACGCCGCGCCTTGCGCTGCGCTCAGTGCCCTTGCGCCTGCTCACGCTGGCGGCCTGCGGCCCGCTGCTCAGCGCCGCCGCATGGGCGCAGGACAGCAGCTACACCTACTTCGGCCTCGGCGCCGGGCAGACGCGCGGCAAGCTCGACGAGCGGCGCATCTTCGACAGCGTGGTCACCCCGCCCGCCGGCGGCTTCACCAACTACAGCCTGAGCGCCGACCGCCGAGACACCGGCTACAAGGTGTTCCTGGGCTACCAGATGAACCGCTACCTGGGCGTGGAGCTGGGTTACTTCAACCTCGGCAAGCAGCGCTTCACGATGAACACCGTGCCGGCCGGCCTGCTTAACGGCGAGGTGCGGGTGCAGGGCGCCAACCTCGACCTGGTGGCCACCGTGCCGCTGACGACCAACCTGTCGCTGCTGGGCCGTGCCGGCGCCACCTACGCCCGCTCACGCGCCGAGTTCACCACCGGCGGCGCGGTCAGCACCAACAACGCCCGCCCGAGCGACCGCGGCGGTAACCCCAAGCTGGGGCTGGGCCTGCAGTACGCCTTCAACGACCGCTTCATCGTGCGCGGCGAGGCCGAAGCCTACCGTGTCAACGATGCCGTCGGTGGCCACAGCCGCATCAACATTTACTCGGTGAGCCTGGTGTTCCCGTTCGGCCGTGCACCGGCGCCAGCGCCGCGCGTGGCCTACGTCGCGCCGACGCCGCCGCCGGCACCGATGCCCGAGCCGGTGATCGTCGTGCAGGCCCCGCCGCCACCGCCCGTGGTGGTGTTGCCGCCGCCGCCCGTGGTGGCGCCGCGCCGCGTGAGCTTTGCTTCGGAAGCGTTGTTCGGCTTCGACGCCACCGTCGTGCGCCCCGAGGGCCGCACGGCGCTGGACGCCTTCGCCAGCGAACTCGCCGGCGTCCAGTACAGCCATGTCGTCATCGAAGGTCACACCGACCGCCTGGGCAGCACGCAGTACAACGAGAAGCTGTCGATGCAGCGCGCCGAAGCGGTGAAGGACTACCTGGTGCGCAACGGCCGCGTCGACCCGTCCAAGATCGCCGCCGTCGCCAAGGGCGAGAGCGAGCCGGTGACCCAGCCGCAGGACTGCAAGGGCAACACGAAGAACGCGGCGCTCGTCGCCTGCCTGCAGCCCGACCGTCGCGTCGAGATCGAGGTCTCGGGCACGCGCTGACCGGCGCCGGGGGCCGCATCCGGCCCTCGCTC
>JAYUPN010000130.1:0-4282 GCA_043760065.1 Rubrivivax sp. | reverse complement strand
GCCGAAGGGCGGCAACGAACTCGGCTACGACTCGCTCGACAAGACCGGCCCGTGGGGCCAGACCCAGCGCCGCGAGACGATGTCGCTGCAGCGGGCGCGCGAAGGCGAGCTGGTGCGCACGATCACAACGCTCGAGTCGGTGTCGGCGGCACGGGTACACCTCGCGATGCCGAACCAGAACGGCTTCTTCCGCGAGCAGGAGAAGGCCTCGGCCTCGGTCGTGCTGACGCTGCACCCGGGCCGCACGCTCGACCGCGCGCAGCTCGCCGGCATCGTCCACCTGGTGTCGCGCAGCGTGCCCGACCTGAAGGCGGGCGACGTCAGCGTGATCGACAGCAGCGGCGCGCTGCTGAACCCGCAGGAAGGCACGAGCGGCCTCGACTCGCTGCAAATAGAGTACCGCCAGCAGATCGAGGAAGGCCACGTGCGCCGCGTGATGGAACTGCTGGAGCCGGTCGTCGGCCGCGACAACCTGCGCGCCACCGTCACCGCCGACATCGACTTCTCCCAGGTGGAACAGACGGCCGAGGAATACAAGCCGAACCAGGGCACGCCGACCGCCACCGTGCGGGCGATCCGCACTGAAGAGAACAGCCAGCCCGGCGCTGCGGTGCCGAGCGGCGTTCCAGGCGCCGCCAGCAACCAGCCGCCGGTGCCGGCGACGGCGCCGCTGACCGGTGCCTCGGCGCCGCTGCAGACGGCGCAGGGCGGCAGCACCGGCGCCAGCGGCCGGCGCGAGGCCGAGACCCGCTACGAGGTCGACAAGACGGTGCGCGTCGTCCGCGGCGCGACCGGCAGCGTGCGCCGGCTGAACGCCGCCGTCGTCGTCAACCATCGCAGCACGACCGACGCCAAGGGCAAGACCAGCTCGACCCCGCTCACGCCCGAGGAGCTGGAGAAGCTGACCACGCTCGTCCAGCAGGGCATCGGCTTCAGCAGCGAGCGCGGCGACTCGGTGCGCGTGATCAACGTGCCGTTTCGCATCCAGTCCGCGCCGAAGGCCGACGAGCTGCCGCTGTGGCAGCAGCCGTGGCTGCAGGACCTGCTGCGTGCCGGGCTGGCGCCGGCGGCGCTGGCACTCGTCGCGCTGCTCGCCTTCTTCGGCTTCGTGCGGCCGGCGATGAAGGCCGCGCTGGCACCGGCGACCCCGGCGCCGGGCAGCCAGCTCGACACCGTGGTCGCCGACGACCAGACGCTGCCGCCGCTGCTGCCCGGCCAGTTGCCGGCGCTCGAAGGCCCGGTGTCCAACAGCAAGCTCGAAGCCGCGCGCCGGCTGGCGAAGGACAACCCGGCGGCGATGGCCAGCATGATGCGCACCTGGGTCAACGGCGAGGTCACCGCCTAGTAGTTCGTTTCACCAAAGACATTACGAATGAAATCGATGGATTTTTTCGCCAGGCTAGGCGCAGACCCGCAGCCGCACTCGCAGTGCGGCAAGGGAATGCAACGACGCATGGCGGAAAAAGACGCGATTTCATGTAGTGGCTTTGGTGAAACGGACTACTAGGGCGGGAGCGACGGCCATGGACGACAAGGGAGTGGAGGACGCGGCGATCCTGCTGATGTCGCTCGGCGAGGAGGAAGCGGCCGAGGTCTTCAAGCACCTGGCGCCGAAGGAAGTGCAGAAGCTCGGCGAGACGATCGCCAAGCTGAAGACAGTGACGCGCGACCGCATCGAGAACGTGCTGATCCGTTTCGACGCCGAGGCCGCCGACCACAACATGCTGGTCGCCGACACCGACGAGTACGTCAAGTCGGTGCTGCGCAAGGCGCTCGGCGAGGACAAGGCGAACCTGCTGATCGACCGCATCCTGCAGGGCAGCGACGTCAGCGGGATCGAGAGCCTGAAGTGGATGGATGCCGGCTCGGTGGCCGAGCTGCTGCGCAACGAGCATCCGCAGATCGTCGCCGCGATCCTCGTCCACCTGGAGTTCGACCAGGCGGCCGAGATCCTGAAACAGTTCACCGAACGCCACCGCAACGAAGTGCTGGTCCGCGTCGCGACGCTGGACGGCATCCAGCCGGCAGCGCTGAAAGACCTGAACGAGGTGATGAGCAAGGTGCTGGCCGGCGGCGACCGCATGAAGAAGCAGTCGCTCGGCGGCGTCAAGTCTGCGGCCGAGATCCTGAACATGCTCGGCAGCGCGATCGAGACTTCGGTGCTCGACTTCGTGCGCGAGAACGACAACGAGCTGGCGCAGAAGATCATGGACAACATGTTCACCTTCGACGACCTGGAGAAGCTCGAAGACAAGGGCATCCAGATGCTGTTGAAGGAAGTGCAGTCCGAGTCGCTGGTGATCGCGCTGAAGGGCGCGACGCCGGAACTGCGCGAGCGGATCCTGAAGAACATGTCGACCCGCGCCGCCGAGACGCTGCGCGAAGACCTGGAATCGCGCGGCCCGGTGCGGCTGTCCGAGGTCGAGGCCGAGCAGAAGGAAATGCTGAAGATCGTCCGCCGCCTGGCCGACGAAGGCCAGATCGTGCTCGGAGGAAGCGGCGATGAGCAGTTCATCTAAGCCCGGCATCCGCAACGTGCCGCCGCCGCCGGGCTCGAAGCCGGCGTCGGCGTACACCCGGTTCATCCCGCGCGAGGAGATGGGCGACTTCGCCGCGTGGAGCCCGGACGCCTTCGCCGGCGACGCCAGCCACGGCAGCGGACACGTCAGCGGGCACGGCAGCAGACACGGCGCCGCGCAGCAGCGCGAGCCGGAGCCGGTCGGGACGACCGAAGCACAGTGGCGCGAGCAGGTCGCCGCCGCCCGCCAGGCCGGCTACCAGGACGGCTACCGCGACGGCCTCGTCGCCCTCGACGGTTTCAAGCAGAGCTACGCGGCGCAGCTCACCGCACAGGTGGGTCACCTGCTGACGAGCATCGACGCCGAGTTCCTCGCGCTTGAGGTGCAGATGGCCGATGCCGTCAGCGGCGTCGCGGTGCAGCTCGCGCGGCAGGTGCTGCGCAGCGAACTCGTCGCTCACCCGGAGCTTGTTGCCCGGGTCGCCACCGAAGCGGTCAACGCGGTGTTGCTGAGCGCGCGCCACATCACGGTGCAGATCCATCCACTCGACGTGCCGCTGGTCGCGCAGGCCGCGGCCGAGCTGCTGCAGGCGCGCGGCGCGCGCCTCGTGCCCGACGCCGGCATCGAACGCGGCGGCTGTCGCGTCGAGTCGGATCTCGGCGCCGTCGACGCAAGGATCGGCGAGCGCTGGACGCAGGCGGCGTCGGCACTCGGCAGCACGCTGCCTTGGGCAGCCGGGTCGACCCCCGGCAACGCGCTGCCGACAGCTTCCTCCGCCCTAGACGCCGCATGAACGCCGCATGAACGCCGCATGAACGCCGCCACGCCGAGTACACGCCCTGCCCGCTGGATGCGCTGGCTGGCCGACCTGCAGTCCTACGCGGCATTGCCGCAACCGCTGGAGACCGAAGGCTCGTTGGTCCGCGTCACCGGACTCGTGCTCGAGGCCGCCGGCGTCCGGGTGCCGGTCGGCTCGGTCTGCGAGGTGCAGAGCCCGGGGCAGCCGCCGGTGCTGGCCGAGGTGGTCGGCTTCAACGGCGACCGCGCCTTCCTGATGCCGACCGGCGAGATACACGGGCTGTCCAGCGGGGCCCGCGTGGTGCCGCGGCCGGCGCCGAACACGCCGCCGCGCTTCGGCCAGGAAAACCATCCGTGGCGCCGCAGCGAAGACCGCGGGCTGCACCTGCCGATGGGCGACGGCCTGCTTGGCCGTGTCGTCGACGCGCACGGCGTGCCGATGGACCGCGGCGGGCCGCTTGCCGCGGTGCATTCCGAACCGATGGTCCGGCGCCCGATCAACGCGATGGACCGCGACCCGGTGCGCCGGCCGCTGGACACCGGCGTGCGCGCGATCAACGCGGTGCTGACGGTCGGACGCGGCCAGCGCCTCGGCCTGTTCGCCGGCACCGGCGTCGGCAAGTCGGTGTTGCTCGGGATGATGGCGCGCTACACCGAGGCCGACGTGATCGTCGTCGGGCTGATCGGCGAACGCGGCCGCGAGGTGAAGGAATTCATCGAGGACATCCTCGGCGCCGAAGGTCTGGCGCGCAGCGTCGTCGTCGCCGCGCCGGCCGACTCGCCGCCGCTGGTGCGGATGCAGGGCGCGACCTATGCGACCGCGATCGCCGAGCACTTCCGCGACCGCGGCATGAACGTGCTGCTGCTGATGGATTCGCTGACGCGGTATGCGATGGCGCAGCGCGAGATCGCCCTGGCGATCGGCGAACCGCCTGCCACCAAGGGTTATCCGCCGAGCTGCTTCG
>JAYUPN010000129.1:0-11573 GCA_043760065.1 Rubrivivax sp. | reverse complement strand
CAGGACGTCGGCAGCTGGACCTTCTTTGCCGACCACCCGGCCGACAAGACGGCCGCCGCCTGGCTGTACGCGCAGTTCATCACCAGCAAGACGGTGAGTCTGAAGAAGACGATCACCGGCCTCACGCCCATCCGCGAGAGCGACATCCAGAGCCAGGCCATGACCGACCTGGCGCCCAAGCTGGGTGGCCTGGTGGAGTTCTACCGCAGCCCGGCGCGTGTGGCCTGGACGCCCACCGGCACCAACGTACCCGACTACCCGAAGCTGGCGCAGCTGTGGTGGAAGAACGTGGCGCAGGCGGTCACGGGTGAGATGACGCCGCAGAAGGCGATGGACACGCTGGCCGACGAGATGGACGACGTGATGGGCCGCCTGGAACGCGCCGGCATGGCCAAGTGCCCACCCAAGCTCAACCCGAAGGAAGACCCGAAGAAGCACCTCAGCGACAAGGCCGCTCCGTGGGCCAAGCTGGCGAATGAAAAGCCCAAGGGCGAGACCATCGCCTACCAGACCCTGCTCGACGCCTGGAAGGCGGGCAAGGTTCGCTGAGTGGACGTGAGAGTCCGCAAGGACTCTCACACCCGAAGCTGCCTGCGCGCGCATGCACGCGCGCAGGCACGGCGGCTCATGTCCTCAGGAACGACAGCAGCGCATCGTTGAATGCCTGCGCGTGCGACACGTTCAGCCGTGCGGCGCACCGCTGACGCTCACTCGCTTGCTGTGAGGTATCAAGCGGTGGGTACGCTGGCCCGAGCCTTCGACGGGCAGCAAGCCTTCAGACTCGCAGGGACGAGGTCGACGGCTCACTTCGTACGCGGCCACTTGAGCTGCTTGTCGGGCTGGCTCAGCCGCCCGGCGCGCAGGGCCGCGACAGCCTGCACCACCGAACGGGCGACGTTGCGGGCCTCCTCCTGCACCGCCTTGTCCTTGTCGAGCGCGTCGTGGCTGTTGTAGTAGGGCTCGTAGTAGCCGATGTAGCGGTCGAGCTTGGACGCCGCACCGGCGTCGATCAGGCCCATCCACTCCAGCCATTCGCAGAGGTTGCGCCGGTGCGACTCGATGCCGGCCACATCGCCGTGCACGATGACGCCGTAGGCGCGGCCGGCCACGTGCTTCGGATAGTCCCAGCCTTGCTGTTCGATGCTCTTCGCTTCTTGCACGCGTTTGCCGTGGGTCGTCGTCGGGTCGGGGTTGCCGCCATCGGCGCAGACCATGCGATCGATCATCAGCTTCAGCGGGCTCGGAGACTGGTACCAGTAGGTCGGCGCCAGGACGATCACGGCGTGCGCCTCGACCCAGCGCTCGTAGATTTCGGCCATCCAGTCGTCGGCCTGGTCCAGCGCATGGTTGGGGTAGCAGCTGCAGGGCCAGTGGCACAGCGGCATGGCGCTGGACACGCAGCCCTTGCAGGGGTGGATGTTGCGGCCGTACTCCGAGGTGACGAGGCTCAGGTCCAGCACATCGGCCTGCATGCCGGCTCGCTCGACGACGCGCTGTGCCAGTTCGGTCAGCCGCCAGGTCTTCGAGATCTCGCCCGGGCACGTGCCGTCGTTGCGGGCGCTGCCGCAGATCAGCAGCACCCGCGACGGCGTGGCACTGTCGCTCCAGCGCTTCTGCGCCGCCTTCAGCCGCTTGCGGGTCTGCAGCCACTGCACGGAGATTTCGTAGCTGGGGTCGGCAAAGCCGCGGCCTGCGGGCCGCGTGATCGGCGCCTTGCGGCCGTCCTGCAACGCCTCCCACGAGATGGCTTCGAGCCGCGCGATGGCCTCGCGCTCGCCCTCGAACGCCGGGTCGTAGAAGCGGCCGTTGAAGCGCTCGCGAAACTGTGCGCGCGTCAGCGCAGCGGGCGCCTGGCCGGTGCGGATCTTGGTCATGCCGCTCCCCGGTGGGCCTCGGTCATCGGTTCATGAACGGCGCACACCAACAGCTCAGGTGGCCTTCGCGCCGTCGACGGCAATCGCCTTGTTTGCAACGTAACGTCGGAAGTCTGCGAGGGGCATGGCTGCGACACCGTGCGGCTCGCCGTCGGTCCAGCTGATCGTCACGTCCAATGCGGTCTCCTCGACTTCGCAAGGCCCTGGTCGGATGGTGATGTTGGTGCCGTCGCCTTCCCGGTACTCGACCTTGCCGGTGATGCGCGCGTGTTGGATCATGACTGCTCCGATGCCGGCTTCGGGCCTGCGCCGCGTGACAGGTGCAGCCCCTTTCAACCCCCCTGCAGGCGGAGTCAGAACCATCGTGCGAGCTGCTGCCCGGACCGTCTGTGCGCTACCGAACTCAGCGCAACTGAACCCGCAGCAGCCCCGGGATTCAGGGCTACGCCTGCGCCACGATCCACTCGTCGACCAGCCCGTCCAGCAGGGCCAGCGGCAGCGCGCCGTTGTCGAGCACCGCGTTGTGGAACTTGCGGATGTCGAAGCGCGCGCCGAGGCGGGCCTTGGCGCGGTCGCGCAGCTCGTCGAACTTGAGCTTGCCGATCATGTAGGCCAGCGCCTGCCCAGGCTGCGAGGTGTAGCGGTCGACCTCGCTCTCGACGAATTCACGGTCGACGCCGGTGCGATCGACCATGAAGTCGACCGCCTGCGCGCGCGTCCACCCGAGCGCGTGCACGCCGGTGTCGGCCACCAGGCGCGCGGCACGGAAGGCCTGCCACTGCAGGTGGCCGTAGCGTGAATAGGGATCGGTGTACAGGCCGAGCTCGTTGCCCAGTGTCTCGGCGTACAACGCCCAACCCTCGCTGAAGGCGGTGTAGCCGAAGCCGCTGCGGCGGAAGTTGGGCAGGCCGCGCAGCTCGGTGGCGCGCGCGATCTGCAGGTGGTGGCCGGGCATGGCCTCGTGCGCCACCAGCGTCTCCATGCCCCAGATCGGGCGCTTGCGCCAGGCCAGCGTGTTGGCAAAGAAGAAGCCGGCGCGGCTGCCGTCGATGGCCGGGCCGTTGTAGTACTCGGCGCGGTTCGCACCCATGTGCGCAGGCATCGGCTGGATGCCGTAGGGCGCGCGCGGCAGCTCGGCAAAGAGCTTGGGGAGCTCGGCGTCGACGCGCTTGGCGATGTCGCGGTAGCCGGCCAGCAGCGCCTCCGGGCTTGGGTGGAAAAAGCGGGGATCGGTGTGGAGGTGAAGCGCGAACTGCGCGAAGCTGCCGCCGAAGCCGACTTCCTTCATCACCCCTTCCATCTCGCCGCGCAGGCGCAACAGCTCGCGCTGGCCGATGGCGTGGATCTGCGCCGGCGTCAGTGTCGTCGTCGTCTGCTGGCGCACAAACATCGCATACACCGCGTCGCCGCCGGGGTAGTTGCGCAGCGCGCCCTCCTGCGGCGCCTTGGGCAGCAGCTCGTCGCTGATCAGCGAACGCAGCGCCTTCAGCGGCGGCACGACGTGCTGCGCGATGGCGTCGCGGCCGCGCTGCTGCAGCGCCGCCTGTTCTGCCGCCGGGATCTCGCGCCCCAGGCGCTTGAAGGGGCCGTGGTGCGGCATGCCCTCGGGCGGCGTCGCAAGCTGGGTGTCGATCTGCGCCAGCACGCGCTGCAGCACGTCGCGCGACGGCACCCAGCCCGCCGCGGCGCTGGCGCGGATGAGCGCCATCTCCTGCTCCATGCGGCGCGGGAAAGCCGCCAGCCGCGCCAGCAGCTGCTCGACCTGCGCCCACGTGCGCGTCGGCACCACCTGCAACAGCTCGGCCAGCTGCGTCTGCGGGCCGCCCAGCGCACGCAGGCTCATGCCGCGCGCGGCCGGAAACGCCGCCTGTTCGACCTGGCGCTGCTGTGCGTTGATGAACATCGCCAGCGACAGCCGGTCGGTGCTCGACAGGCGATCGCGCGGGATCGCCTGCGCTTCGGCCAGGAAGGCTGCGACCTCGCGGTCGCGCTCGGCGATCGCCGCCGCCGAGGCGTCGGACAGTCGGTCGCCGTAGCGGTGGTCACCGCGGTAGGTGGCGAACTCGGGGAAGCTGCGCGCGCTCCACTCCCAGTGGCGGTCGAACAGGGCGTGCAACGCCTTGGCCTCGGGCGCGTCGCCGTCGGCGGCCACGGCCGGCAGCGTGTGCAGCGCCAGCACCAGGGGGACCAGCACCGCGAGGGCGCGGCGTGCGAAGGCAAGGTTCGGGTTCATCGGTCGAGCGTGGAAAGAAAACCGACATTGTCGGCGGTGCGATGATCCCCCGATGCCCGCCGGCCCGCACGCTCCGCCCACCTGCCCATGCAGCCGTCCCCACGCGCGCTGATCACGGGCACGCTGTTCGCGCTGGCCGCCGGCCTGATGTGGGGCCTGGTGTTCGTGGCGCCGACGCTGCTGGCCGAGTACCCGGCGGCGCTGCTCGTGGTCGGCCGCTACCTCGCGTTCGGGCTCATCGCGCTGCCGCTGGCCTGGCTGCACCGCAGCCGGCTGGCCGAGCTGACACGCGCCGACTGGCTGCAGGCGCTGAAACTCAGCGCGGTCGGCAACCTGCTGTACTACCTGTTCCTGGCGGCCGCCATCCAGCGCGCCGGCGGACCGCTGCCGACGATGATCATCGGCACGCTGCCGGTGGTGATCGCGATCAGCTCCAACCTGCGCGGCGCGAGCGCCGTGCGCCGCCGCGACGGCCGCCTGCCGTGGGCGCGCCTGGTGCCGTCGCTGCTGCTCATCGCCGCCGGCATCGGCTGCGTCAACCACGCCGAACTGCAGCACCTGCAACAGGCCGGCGAACTGGACCTGTCCCGCTACGCCACCGGCGCGCTGCTGGCGGTGGGCGCGGTGGCGTGCTGGACCTGGTACCCGATCCGCAACGCCGACTGGTTGCGCACGCACGCCGAACGCTCGCCCGCGGCGTGGGCCACGGCGCAGGGCCTGGCAACGCTGCCGCTGGCGCTGCTGGGCTACGCGCTGCTGTGGCTGTGGGCGGCGGCGCAGCCGCTCGGGTTGACGCCGGGATTCGAGATGCCGCTCGGGCCGCGGCCGCTGGCTTTCGCGGGCCTGATGCTGGCCATCGGCCTTTTTGCCTCGTGGTTGGGCACGCTGTGCTGGAACGAGGCCAGCCAGCGCCTGCCGCCGGCGCTGGCCGGGCAGTTGATCGTCTTCGAGACCCTGGCCGCCCTGGCCTACGCCTTGGCGCTGCGCGGCCAGTGGCCGCCGCCGCTGACGCTGCTGGGCGTGGTGCTGCTGATGGCCGGGGTGGCGACGGCCCTGCTGCGCCGTGGCGCCAGGGCGCCGACCTGATCCAGATCAAGGCGGCCGGTGGCGGCGGCGCCGATGATCGCCGCATGCTCCAGCGCGTGATCCCCATCCGTCCCGTGTCCGCGGCAGCACCCGTGCTGCGCCAGACGCTGCTGCGCGGCGACACCGGCCAGGTGCAACGGCTGCGCCAGGCGCTGGAAGGCGACGTAGCCCGCCTGCTCGGCCTGCAGCCGGCCAGTTGGCTGCGCGAACTGCGGCTGGGCGACGGCGAGGCCTTCGTCGGCGTCGCCCCCGGCCTGGGCCGCGACGGCGTCGACTCCGCCGGCATCGCCTTCGACACCTTGCGCCGCCTGCTGCCCGACACCGACATCTACGTCGGCGCCGCCCACGCCTGAGGCCCGGGCCGCGTCAGGCCAGCGCTTCGTCGAGCACCTCGATCCAGTGCCGCACCGGCGTTGCGGTGCCGGTCTGCAGGTGCTGGATGCAGCCGATGTTGGCGCTGACGATGACCTGCGCCTGCAGCGGCTCCAGCTGCGACAGCTTGCGGTCGCGCAGCTGGTAGGCCAGCTCGGGCTGCAACACGCTGAAGGTGCCGGCGCTGCCGCAGCACAAGTGGCTTTCGCTCGCGGCCAGGCTGAGCTCGAAACCCAGCGCGCCGAGGTGCGTCTCGACCAGGCCGCGCAGCTGCTGGCCGTGCTGCAGCGTGCACGGCGGGTGGAAGGCCAGCCGCCGCACCTGCGGCCCGCGCAGCTTGGGCTTGAGCGCGTCGACCATGCCCGGCAGCAGCTCGCTGATGTCCTTCGTCAGCTCGCTGACGCGGCGCGCCTTGTCGGCGTAGTCGGGGTCGTGCGCGAGCGCGTGGCCGTAGTCCTTGACCGCCACGCCGCAGCCGCTGGCGTTCATGACGATGGCCTCGACGCGGCCCTGCGAGGTCAGGCCCTGCACCAACGGCCACCAGGCGTCGATGTTGCGCCGCATGTCGGCGCGGCCGCCTTCGAGGTCGTTCAGGTGCGTGCGCAAGGCGCCGCAGCAGCCGGCGTCGTCGGCGACCACGGTCTGGATGCCGGCGGCGTCGAGCACGCGCGCGGTGGCACTGTTGATGTTGGGCATCATCGCCGGCTGCACGCAGCCCATCAGCATCAGCACCTTGCGCTTGTGCTGGCGCGTCGGCCACTGGTGCGCGCGTGCGCCGCTGCCTGCCGGCACCTTGTCCTTCAGCGCCGCCGGCAGCAGCGGCCGCACGAGCTGGCCGAGCTTCATCGCCGGGCCGAACAGGGACGACGTGAGGCCGGTCTTGAGCAGCCAGCGCAATGCCTTTTCGCCAGCCGGGCGTTCGACGCGCTCGTCGACGATCTTGCGCCCGATGTCCACCAGGTGCCCGTACTGCACGCCGCTGGGGCAGGTGGTCTCGCAGTTGCGGCAGGTCAGGCAGCGGTCCAGGTGCAGCTGCGTGCTGCGCGTCACCGGCGCACCTTCGAGCACCTGCTTCATCAGGTAGATGCGGCCGCGCGGGCCGTCGAGCTCGTCGCCCAGCAGCTGGTAGGTGGGGCAGGTGGCGGTGCAGAAGCCGCAGTGCACGCACTTGCGCAGGATGGCCTCGGCCTCCTGGCCTTCGCGCGTGCCTTTGAACTCGGGGGCGAGGTTGGTTTGCATCAGATCAGTTCGTAGCTCAGCACCCAGTAGTGGCCGAATGCGGTCCACTGCGGGTCGCGGGCGCGCGGGCCGATGGCGGCAAAGGCTTCATCGCGGGTGGGAAAGTTCTTCAGCACCTCGTGCACGCTGCCGTCGTCGAGGCGGCGATTCTGGTAGGTGTTGCCATCGGCGTCGCGGCGCGTGATCGGCAGGTTGCTGGTCTGGACGTAACTGTTGTCCAGCATGACCACGCGCGCTCCCGGCTCCAGGCGTTCGTGCAGCAGCTGCAGCCACGGCGCCAGCCGCGCCAGCGCCACGTGGCTCCACCAGCAGCCGGCAAACGCGCCATCGAAAGAAGGCGCGCCGCCTGATGCCGCCGCATCGAAGCTGCGGCCGGCGATCTGTTCGAAGCTGTAGGCGTCCACGGTCTCGAACTGCACGCACGACGGCAGCGCCTTGCTGCGGGCGATGGCCATCGTCTCGGGGTTGAGGTCGGTGGCCAGCCACGACTTCGCGTCGCGCGCGCCGTGCGGTGTCCACCAGCCGGTGCCGCAGGCCACTTCGAGCACGCGGCGGCCGGCGAACAGCGTCGGCAGCCAGGCCTCCATCGCGCGCAGGTCGCGCTGCCGCTCGGGCTTGAAGTAGACGCGCTCGTAGGTCGCGGCACGCTGCGCGTAGTAGCCGCGCATCTGCTCTTCGATGCCCACCACGGCGGCCGCCCTCACAAGCCCGGCACCAGCCGGCCGCGGTTGAAGATGCCGGCCGGATCGAACGCGGCCTTGAGCTCGCGGTGGATGCGGTCCAGCGGCGCCTTCAGCGGCGCGAAGGTGCCGACCGACTTGTCGCGGCCGCGGAACAGCACCGCGTGCCCGCCGACCGCGGCCGCCGCCTCGCGCAGCGTCTGCGCCGGCGCGCTGGTGCAGATCCAGCGCTGCGCGCCGCCCCACTCCAGCAACTGCTCGCCCGACAGCTTGAGCGCCCCCGCGGTGGCCGGCACCGACAGCCGCCACAGGGCGGCGCCGCCTTCCACCGCGCGCGAAGCGCCGACGAAGAACTCGTCGCTGTGGTCGCGCAGGCCCTGCCAGAAAGTCTGTGCGGTGTCCGGCGCGATGAGCTCGCCGCCGATCTTGTCGCGCGCCGCCTGCACCGCCGCTGTCGCACCCGACAGCCGCAGCACGAGCATGCCGTCCCACCAGGCGCTGGCGTTCAGCGGCAGGGGCTGCCCGCCCCACTCGTTGAGGCGCCGGATCGCGGTGGCGGCGTCGACCTCCTGGCGCACGGTGACGCTGGCCGGCGGCAGCGGCAGCACCTTCAGCGACACCTCGCAGATGACGCCGAAGATGCCCATGCTGCCGGCCATCACGCGCGACAGGTCGTAGCCGGCGACGTTTTTCATGACCTGGCCGCCGAAGCTCAGCACCTCGGCGCGGCCGTTGATCATCGTCACGCCCAGCACGTAGTCGCGCACGCCACCCACCGCGGCGCGCGCCGGGCCGGCCAGTCCGGCGGCGACCATGCCGCCCACCGTGCCGGCACCGGCAAAGCGCGGCGGCTCGAAGGGCAGGCACTGGCCCTTTTCGGCCAGCGCGGCCTCGAGTTCGGCCAGCGGCGTGCCGGCGCGCACCGTCACCACCAGCTCGCTCGGTTCGTAGCTGCTGATGCCGGCCAGCGGCCGCACGTCCAGCGCTTCGCCGACAGCGTCACCGCCGTAGAAGGCCTTGCTGCCACCGCCGCAGATGTTGAGCGCCAGCCGGTCGGCCGCTGCCACCTGCACCTGGTTGATCAGGCGCGACAGCGCCGGGTCCGACTCCATCTAGAACCGCTCCAGTTCGGCGAAGGGCAGCAGCCCCTTCTTCACATGCATCTTTCCGTACTCGGCGCAGCGCTGCAGCGTCGGGATGACCTTGCCCGGGTTGAGCAGGCCGGCAGCGTCGAAAGCGCGCTTGACGGCGAACATCTGCTCGCGCTCGGCGGGGCTGAACTGCACGCACATGCTCGACAGCTTCTCGACGCCGACGCCGTGTTCGCCGGTGACGGTGCCGCCCATCGCGACGCTGGTCTCCAGGATGTCGGCGCCGAAGAGCTCGCAGCGGTGCATCTGGTCGGGGTCGTTGGCGTCGAACAGGATCAGCGGGTGCAGGTTGCCGTCGCCGGCGTGGAAGACGTTGCAGCACTTCAGGCCGTACTTGATCTCCATCTCGGCAATGGCCAGCAGGATGTCGGCCAGGCGCTTGCGCGGGATCGTGCTGTCCATGCACATGTAGTCGGGGCTGATGCGGCCACTGGCCGGGAAGGCGTTTTTGCGCCCGCTCCAGAAGGTCAGTCGCTGACGCTCGTCCTTGCTGACCTCCACGCGCGTGGCGCCGCAGCCCGTGAGCACCTCGAGCATGCGGTCGATCTCTTCGGTCACCTCCTCGGGTGTGCCGTCGCTCTCGCACAGCAGGATGGCGGCGGCGTCGAGGTCGTAGCCGGCTTTCACGAAGTCCTCGACGGCAGCCGTCATGGGCTTGTCCATCATCTCGAGCCCGGCCGGGATGATGCCGGCCGCGATCACCGCCGCCACCGCGTCGCCGGCCTTGCGGATGTCGTCGAAGCTGGCCATGATGCAGCGCGCCAGCTGCGGCTTGGGCACCAGCTTGACGGTGACTTCGGTGATCACCGCCAGCATGCCTTCGCTGCCCACCACCAGCGGCAGCAGGTCCAGCCCCGGCACGTCCAGCGCCTCGGAGCCGAACTCCACCGCCTCGCCATCGGCCGTGAAGCCGCGCACGCGCAGCACGTTGTGCAGCGTCAGGCCGTACTTCAGGCAGTGCACGCCGCCGGAGTTCTCGGCCACGTTGCCGCCGATGGTGCAGGCGATCTGGCTGCTCGGGTCGGGCGCGTAGTACAGCGCGAGCGGCGCCGCCGCCTCGCTGATGGCCAGGTTGCGCACGCCGCACTGCACGGTGGCGGTGCGCGCCAGCTTGTCGATCATGACGATCTTGTTGAACTTGGCCAGGCTCATCGTCACGCCCATCGCGTGCGGCAGCGCGCCGCCCGACAGCCCGGTGCCGGCGCCGCGCGCCACCACCGGCACCTGCAGTGCGTGGCAGGCCTTGAGCACGGCGGCGACCTGGGCCTCGTTCTCGGGCAAGGCCACCAGCAGCGGCAGTTGCCGGTAGGCGGTGAGGCCGTCGCACTCGTAGGGCACGGTGTCCTCGCCGTGCCACAGCAACGCGTGCGCCGGCACGAGCGGTGCCAGCGCCGCCACCACCTGCGCCTGGCGCGCGGCGCGGTCGGTGTGCGGGGCAGCCAGGGCCTGAGCGGCAGCGGGCGCGTTCATGGGCGGGATCCTTGGGTGCCGCTGGCAGGGCGCGGCGTGGGCTGGACTTTACGACGGCCCGCACGCCAGCCGGCGGACATCCGGCGTCGGCGGGGTCACGAGCGCTTTGACGCTGGCGGTGGGAGTGCCGCGCCGCCGCTCAGCCGGCGCCGCCGCCGGTGAACACCGTCAGCACGCCGGTGTAGCCGTAGAGGTGGTGGCGCGCGATCTCGCCGGCGGCGAAGAAGCCCACCAGCGGCACGTCGCCCAGTGCATGCTGCACGATCTTCAGCTCGGCCGATGCGCCGCCGAAGTGCGGCCCGCCGCGGCCCGAGCAGCTGATGTAGATCGCACCCAGGATCTGCCGGGCCGGCTCGCCGGGCAACGCCGGGGCACCCGGCACGGCGGCCTCGGCCTGGCTCTCGACCTCGTCGCGGATCTCGCTGCAGATGCGCACCAGGTCGCGCCGGGCCGCCGTCACGTCGCGACGGCAGAACGCCAGCTTCATGCCGGGCTGCAGCAGTTCGGCCACCGCCACCGCCTGCTGATCGGGATCGACGCCGATCAGGTGCCGCACCCGGGTGGCGGTGCCGAACTGGCCGCCGTGGGCGAGCGCCACGTCGTGTTCGTCGGTGACGCCGACGAGCGTCGCGCGCAGCCGCGGCACGAACTCGCGCGGGTCCGCGTCGCGCCCCACGCCGAGGTCGGACAGCAGCACCTGCAAGGCGGGCTGGCCGTCGAGTTGGCTGACCACGTTGCGCTCGCAGGCCGTGACGCTGCGCGTCGGCCCGAGCGGCTGGCAGCCTTGCGTGACGCGCGACACCAGCGCCACGTCGCGCGTGAAGGCCACACCCGACAGGCCGCCCTGCCAGACGCCGTCGGCGATGTGCACGTTGGCGCCGCGCGACGCGGCCAGGCCGCCGAAGAGGTAGCCCGAGCTGGTGCGGTCGCTCATCTCGGCGATCAGTTCGGCGAGGTCGGGCGTGGCCGGGTCGGCGTGCACGAGGGCGCTGAAGGGCTCGATGGCGTGCAGCTTGCGGGCGCCGGAGAAGACCTCGAAGCGCCCGGCCGGCAGCGCCGCGAGCATCAGCACCAGCGCCGGCTCGTCGAAGTACTCGACGCCCGAGGCCGCCACGCCGACGCCGACGCTGCCGACCCAGGCCACGCCGGGCCACTGCTGCTTGAGCGCATCGAACAGCGCCTGCGCGTCGGCCGCGTAGTGGTCGCTGAAGTAGACGATGCCCAGGCTCAGCGGCGCCGCGGCGCTGAGCTCGTGCGCCGCCGCCGCGGCCTGCAACTGGGCGTGGGCCAGCGCCAGGGCGGCGCGCCAGTCGGGGTGCGTGGCGTGGCCGACCAGGAAGGGCTGCATCTCGGGGTCGCAGTTTGCCGTTTGCCGTTTGCCGTTCGCCGTTTGCCGTCCAGGGCGGGCAGGCGCGGCCTAGCGGCTGCGCTTGCGCGCGCCGGTGGCGCGGGCAGCGCCGGCCGTGGC
>JAYUPN010000128.1:0-4295 GCA_043760065.1 Rubrivivax sp. | reverse complement strand
GCATCGTCGAGCGCCGGCGGCTGGACTTTGCGCCGCGCACCAAGCCGCTGCTGCAGATGCGGCCCAGTCCGTTCGAGTGAGGCGACGGGGCTTCAGGTCGGACCGTGCTTGTCGGCCTCGGAAGTGAAGGCGTCGGCGTAGAACTCTTCGGCGGGCAGGCGCGAGCGCTGCACGAAGTCGCGCTGCGCCGACTCCACCATCACCGGCACGCCGCAGGCGTAGACCTGGTGGCCCGAGAGGTCGGGCCAGTCGGCCATCACCGCCTGGTGGACGAAGCCGGTGCGGCCGTGCCACTCATCTTCGGCGGCAGGCTCCGACAACACCGGCACGTAGCGCAGGTTGGGCGTCTCGGCCGCCGCCTGCAGGCACCAGTCGTGCTGGTACAGGTCGGCCTTGCGGCGGCAGCCCCAGTACAGCACGGCCGCGCGCTGCGACCCCTTGTGCCGCAACTGCTGCACGATGGCCTTGATCGGCGCGAAGCCGGTGCCGCTGGCGAGCAGGATCAGCGGCTTGTCCGAGTCCTCGCGCAGGAAGAAGCTGCCGAAGGGGCCCTCCATGCGCAGGATGTCGCGCTCCTTCATCGCCGTGAAGACGTGCTCGGTGAACTTGCCGCCCGGCATGTGGCGCAGGTGCAGTTCGATCGACGGCGGGCTGCCCACCGCGTGCGGCGCGTTGGCCATGCTGTAGCTGCGGCGTGCACCGTCGCGCAGGATGAACTCGACGTACTGCCCGGCGCGGTACTGCAGGGACTGGTTGGCCGGCAGCTGCAGCCGCAGCACGGCGACGTCGGGCGCGGGCTTTTCGATGCTGAGCACGCGGCTGGGCATCTTCAGCACCGGGTATTCACCGGCGCCGGGCACGCTGCGCGCCTCGACCACGCAGTCGGTCTGCGGCGTGGCGCAGCAGGTCAGGATGAAGCCGCTCTCTTCTTCGGCCACCGACAGCGCCTTGAGCTGGTGCGCGCCGTGGATGACGCGGCCTTCGAGCAGCTTGCTCTTGCACGAGCCGCAGGCACCGTCGCGGCAACCGTAGGGCAGCCCGATGCCCTGGCGGATGGCGGCTGGCAGGATGGCTTCGTCGCGCTGCACTTCGAAGCTGCGGGCGGCGGGCACAACGGTGATCTGGAAGGTCATGAAACGGCGGCGTCAAGGCAGGGGAGGCAGGGGCCGGTCGCGTCGAACACGGGCACTTACACTGCGGTCGCCATTGTGCCCCGCACCCTGAAGACCCCATGACCTGGCTCACCGCGCGCATGCGCCGGCCCACGCTGCTGATCGTCGGCTGCGGCGACATCGGCCTGCGCGTGCTGCGCCTGGTGCAACCGCAGTGGCGCGTGTTGGCCCTGACCTCGTCGCCCGCCCGCTGCGAGCTGCTGCGCGCACGCGGCGCCGTGCCGCTGCTGGGCAACCTGGACGAACCCGCCACGCTGGGTCGGCTGGGCGGCCTGGCCGACGCGGTGCTGCACCTGGCGCCGCCGCCCGGCCACGGCAGCCGCGACCCGCGCACCGCGAACCTGCTGCGCGCGCTGGCGCGCGGCGCACGCGTGCAGCGTCTGGTCTACGCCAGCACCAGCGGTGTCTATGGCGACTGCCACGGCGCGCGCATCGACGAGACACGCGCCGTGCATCCCGCCACCGACCGCGCGCGTCGGCGCGTCGATGCCGAAGCGCGCGTGCGCTGGTTCGGCCGCGCCAGCGGGGCCACGGTCAGCGTGCTGCGCATCCCGGGCATCTACGCCACCGACCGACCGGGCGGCCACCCGCGCGAGCGCCTGCTCCGCGGCACGCCGGTGCTGCACGACGCCGACGATGTCTACACCAACCACATCCACGCCGACGACCTGGCACGCGCCTGCGCGGCGGCGCTGTGGCGTGGCAGGCCGCAGCGCGTGGTGCACGCCAGCGACGACACCGAGCTCAAGATGGGCGCCTACTTCGACCTCGCGGCGCGCCTGTGCGGACTGCCGGCGCCGCCGCGCATCGGCCGCGATCAGGCGCTGCAGACGCTGCCGCCGATGCAGCTGAGTTTCATGAGCGAATCGCGCCGCCTGGACAACACGCGGCTGAAGCGCGAGCTGCGCCTGCAGCTGCGCCACGCGAGCGTCGAGCAGGGGCTGCTGGCGCCTTCAGCGCCGGCGTGATCCGAAGGGTGGATGGCGGCGCCAGTAGCGCAGCATCAGGAAGCCGCCGAGCATGCCGCCCAAGTGCGCGAAGTGCGCCACGCCGTCGCGGAAGAAGATGCCCAGCAGCAGCTCGAGCGCGCCGAAGATCGCCACCATCACCACCGCACGCACGTACAGCGGCGGGATCGGCACCGCCTGGCGATTGGTCATGAGCATGAAGTACAGCACCATGCCCAGCAGGTTCAGCGCCTGCGACGGCAGCATGATCAGCAGCATCGGCAGGAAGCCGACGAGGTCGAACTGCCGGTTCGGGAACGACAGGCCATAGGCCAGCAGCAGGCCGAGCACGGCGCCCGAGATGCCGATGGTGGGCGCCATCGAGCCCAGCAGGTGCGTGACCAGCAGCTGCAGCGCCGCCGCCGACACCACGCAGACAGCCAGGTACTGCATGAAGCGCTTGCGGCCCCACAGGTTCTCGAGCTCGGCGCCGAACATCCACAGCCCCAGCATGTTGAACAGCAGGTGCGAGAGGTCGCCGTGCAGGAAGGCGTAGCTCAGCAGCTGCCAGGGCATGAAATAGCCGCTGGCGACGGGAAACAGCGCGAACCAGCGCGCCAGCGGCAGGAACAGCTGCAGGCAGAACACCGCCGTGCAGGCGAGCATCAGGTACTTGGTGATCGGCGGAATCGGCGGCATGGGGGCTACTACGCTGGGAGGCTCGCTCGAGCCCGGCTGGTGCCCGCGGCCAGACTCGAACTGGCACGCCTTGCGGCGGCGGATTTTGAATCCGCTACGTCTACCGATTTCGTCACGCGGGCAGGAGCGCCTTGGAAGGCACTGCAAAAGCGGGCGGATTATCACACGCGCCCCTGCGAGGCCCGGGCCGCGCTGCGACAATCGGCACCGGGCCCGGAGCAGAAAATGACACAGCAGATCAGCTACAAGACGCTCGAAGACGCCATCGGCGGCACGCCGCTCGTGCAACTGCAGCGCGTGCCGGGATCGGCGGGTGGTGCGCGCGGCAACGTCATCCTGGGCAAGCTCGAAGGCAACAACCCGGCGGGGTCGGTGAAGGACCGGCCGGCGATCAGCATGATCCGGCGCGCCGAGGAGCGTGGCGAGATCAAGCCCGGCGACACGCTGATCGAAGCCACCTCGGGCAACACCGGCATTGCGCTGGCGATGGCGGCGGCGATCCGCGGCTACCGCATGGTGCTGATCATGCCGGAGGACCTGTCGATCGAGCGCGCGCAGACCATGAAGGCCTTCGGCGCCGAGCTGATCCTGACGCCGCGATCGGGCGGCATGGAGTACGCGCGCGACCTCGCCGAGCAGATGGCGCGCGAAGGCAAGGGCCGCGTGCTCGACCAGTTTGCCAATGCCGACAACCCGCGTGTGCACTACGAGACCACCGGCCCCGAGATCTGGGCCGACACGGGCGGGCGCATCACGCACTTCGTCAGCGCGATGGGCACCACGGGCACCATCACCGGCGTGTCGCGCTTCCTGAAGGAACAGAACCCCGGCGTGCGCATCGTCGGTGCGCAGCCGGCCGAGGGCTCGCGCATCCCCGGTATCCGCAGGTGGCCCGAGGCCTACCTGCCCAGGATCTACGATCCCAGCGCCGTCGACGAGCTGGTGCTGGTGAGCCAGGCAGACGCCGAGGACATGGCTCGGCGCCTGGCGCGGGAAGAAGGCCTGTTCGCCGGCATCTCGGCCGCTGGCGCGTGCTGGGTCGCGCTGCAGCTGGCACAGCAGCTGAACGACGCAACCATCGTCTTCATCGTCTGCGACCGCGGCGACCGCTACCTGTCCACGGGCGTGTTCCCGGCCTGACCCGCGGGCTGTCGCCCCGCACATAGAATCCGCCCCATGATGGATGTCAACCGAGAGCTCGACACCCGCGGCCTGAATTGCCCGCTGCCCATCCTCAAGGCCAAGAAGGCCCTGGCGGAGATGCACAGTGGCGAGTTGCTGCGCGTGGTGTCCACTGACGCCGGATCGGTGCGCGACTTCCAGGCCTTCGCCCGCCAGACCGGCAACGAGCTGGTCGAGCAGACCACCCTGGGCGCCGACTTCACGCACGTGCTCAAGCGCCGCTGAGGCGTTGCCGCCGCGCAGGGCAGCCGTCCTACACGGAAGACCGCACCTGTCCGACAGCCGGCGCGGCGGC
>JAYUPN010000127.1:0-11619 GCA_043760065.1 Rubrivivax sp. | reverse complement strand
GCGGCGCCACCATGGCGCCGGTGGCCTGGCCCAGGCCGCGCAGCGTGACGCGCGTGATGGTATCGATGTCGATGGACTGGTAGAGCGCGCGGCGCACCCGGACATCCTTCAGCGGGTTCTTGCCCTTTACGTCGCTCCCCGGCAATTCGTCGCGGTGCTGGTCCATGCCCAGGAAGATGAGCCGGTTCTCGGGCCCGTCGATGACCTTCACGCCGGCCGTGCTGCGCAAGCGGGCGATGTCGCGCGGCGCCGGGTCGAGCACGAAGTCGATCTCGCCCGACACCAGCGCGGCCAGCCGCGTGGCGTCGTTGCTGATCGGCGTGTAGACGATGTCCTGCACGTTGCCTTCGAAGCGGCCCCACCAGGTGGGGTTGCGCTTGAAGGTGGTCTTGATGCCGGTCTGCCGGCTGACGAGGCGGAACGGGCCGGTGCCGTTGGCGTTGAAGCCGGCGTAGCTCTCCTCCTTGTTCTTGAAGTCCTGCGGCTTGGTGACGCGGTGCTTCTCGCACCAGGCCTTGTTCATGATCGACAGCGACTCCAGGTGCTGCAGGAACACCGGGTTGACCTTGGCCAGGCGGAACTCCACCGTCTCCGCATCCACCGCCACCGGCGTGCCCACGGCATTGGCGTAGACCGCGAAGGTCGAGGTCGGCAGCTGCGCACGCTGCACCGAGAACACCACGTCATCGGCCGTGAGTGACGTGCCGTCGTGGAAGCTGACACCACCGCGCAGCTTGAAGCGCCAGGTCAGCGGCCCGGTCTGCTGCCAGCTGGTGGCCAGCGCCGGCACCAGGTTGAGCTGGCGGTCGCGCTTGATCAGGCGCTCGTAGACCTGGCCGTTGATGGCGTTGGTCAGGCCCTCGTTCTGCGAGTGCGGGTCCATCGTCAGCGGGTCGCCCTGGCTCGCCCAGCGCAGCGTCTGCGCTTGCACGGTACCGGGGAGGCCGGCCAGGCCGACCAGCATCAGACACGTCGACGCCGCTCGGGCAAACAGCAGGTTCATGGCCGCTCCAGTCCACAGGATGGAGCCGCAGTGTAGTCAGCCGCCGCGCTTCAGGGCTTCATGCCGCGCAGCACCTCGGGGTCGGCCCACAGGCTGTTCAGGTTGGGGAACTGCGCCGCGGCGCCTTCCTCGCGGCCGGTGATGCGGTCCTGCGTGCCCGGCCGCGCCAGGTCCAGCCGCGTCGGCGTGATCGGCAGTTCGGTCTTGGTGGAGTAGAAGACCATCACCACCGGCGACACCAGGTTGCCCGGGTTCTGCTCCACCACCACTGCCAGCCTGCCCGATGCCAACCGCACCGCAGAACCGGTCGGGTAGATGCCCAGGCTCTGCACGAAGGCCGCGAACAGCGTCGGGTCCAGGTGGCCCTTCCACGAGGCCATGCGGGCGATCGACTGCGCCGGGTCCCAGCCCGCCTTGTAGGGGCGGTTGGAGGTGATGGCGTCGTAGACGTCGCAGATCGCGCCCATGCGCGCCAGCTGGCTGATCCGGTCGCCCGCCAGACGGTGCGGATAGCCGCTGCCGTCGATCTTCTCGTGGTGGTGCAGCACGACGTCCAAGGTCGACTCGAGCACGCCCGGCCCGCCAGCCAGCAAGCCGTGCCCGTGCTCGGGGTGCAGGCGCACGAGCTTGAATTCTTCTTCGCTGAGCTTGCCGGGCTTGTTCAGCACCTCCAGCGGCACCATCGCCTTGCCGATGTCGTGCATCAAGCCGGCCAGGCCGGCTTCGCGGCAGGCGTCTTCGCCCATGCCGGTCTGGCGCGCCAGCGAGACCATCATCGCGCACACCGCCACCGAGTGCATGTAGCTGTAGTCGTCGCGCGACTTCAGGCGCGCCAGGCTGACCAGCGCGCCGGCGTTGCGGTGCACGGAGTCGGAGATCTCCGCCACCAGCGGCAGGCAGGTCTGGGGGTCGACGGTGCGGCCCATGCGCGCTTCGTTGAACATCGCCGTCACCGCGGCGCGGCCGCGGCTGCAGATGGCGGCGGCCTGCTTGAGCTCGGCGGCCATCGGCCGGTCGCCGTGCCGGTCCGCGGCCGCTGTAGTGGCAATGGCGGCTGCAGTTGGCGCGGCAGCGGCCGGCAGCTTCGCGGCCGGTTCGGGCTCGGCCACCGCCGCCACGTCCAGACCGAGCGAGACGTCGATCCAGCACTCCGCCACACCGCAGTCCTTCAGACGCTTCAGATCGGCCGTGCTGTCGATCACGAACTTCGTCCTCCAGAAGGAGTGCTGCATCCAGGCTCCATCCAGCTTGTGCAGGTGCATGCCCATGCGCAACTGGTTGACCGTTATCTTCTTGAGCATGGAGGGCAGCGGCACGACGCAGGCAATTCCAGCCATATCGGCGCCCAGCACCCGGTACTTGAGTGCCGGCGGCCCCGGTGCGCGGTGTTCAGGCCGCCAGGAAGAGCGCCGGGTCGACCATGACGCGGTTCAGGCACACGCCCCAGTGCAGGTGGGGCCCGGTGACGCGCCCGGTGGCGCCGACCGCGGCCACGCCGTCGCCAGCTGCCACGCGGTCGCCGACGGCGACGTCGATGCGGCTCAGGTGGCACAGCATGCCGAGCAGACCGCCGCCGTGGTCGAGCCACACGGTGTGGCCGCTGAAGAAGTAGTCGCCGGTGTCGATGACGTGGCCGGCCAGCGGCGCCCGCACCGGCGCGCCCACCGCAGCGGCGATGTCCATGCCGCTGTGCGGACTGCGCGCCTGGCCGTTGAACGTGCGCCGCAGGCCGAAGGAACTGGACTGGCGCCCCTGCGTCGGCGGCCGCATCCGCAGGCCGCCTGCAGGCTCGCCGCTGAAGGTGGCGATGAGCAGCCGCTGGTGCTCGCGCTCGCGCTCGACGCGGGCCTGGTCGGCGCTCGAGAGGTCGACCTGGCGCGGCGGCACCTTCAGCCGCTGCTCGGCATAACGCTTGGGCTTGACGGCCACGGTCAGTGTGCGCGGCTGACCGTCCTGCAGCACGCGGACCTCGACGGGCCCGGGCGGCGTCGCCAGCGACAGCCCGAGCACGGCCTGCCACGACGCCGGCCCGCCCCGCACGAGCAGCGGCACCGCGTCGAGTTGCGCCGCCGGACGCAGCGCGGAAGGCCCCAGGTCCAGCGTCACGACGCCTCCAGGCACTGCCTGTGCGAAGGACTGCGCGCGCGCCGGCAGCGCCCAGGCGCCCAGCGCGGCAGCCAGCAGGTGGCGGCGCTGCAGCGCCAGCGGGCGGTCGGGGGTGTCGATCAAAACTCGAGCTCGTCCTTGATGGCAGCCAAGCCGGCCTTGGCGCAGGCCTCGTCGGCTTCGCCGGTGGGCGCACCGGAAACCCCCACGGCGCCGACGATCGAGCCTGCGGCTTCGATCAGCCAGCCGCCCCCGACGGCCACGAAGCGCGGCAGCTGCCGGATGCCCGAGCTGGGTTGGCCGGCCTGCGTCGCGCGCGCCAGCTCCAAGGTGGGGGTTCGGAAACTCACCGCCGTCCAGGCTTTGTTGATGGCCGTGTCGGGCGTGTGCGGCCCGGCGAAGCGGTCGCGCAACATCACCTGCGCGACGCCGAAACGGTCGACCACGGCCACGGCGGTCTGGTAGCCCTGCTGGCGGCAGGACGCCAGCGCCGCCTGCGCAGCCTTGATTGCGGATTCGGGCGTGAGAACGCGGACGCTGTGCATGGCCCCCTGCGCGAAAGCCGGGGCGGCGCAAGCCCCCAGCAAAGCGATCAGGGATGCCGAGAGGATGCGGGGCATGGAGAGCTCCTGTGAGGTGCGCCACTGGGGCCATCGTCGCCGGCAGGCAGCGTTGCGGGCTTGACCCGGGTCAATGCCGACGACGGCTTCAGGCGATTATCGTCCGCCAGCGGGTGGGCGCCGGGCCCGGCGTGTCCGCAGCCCGGGCGCGCCGGCGCCAGGATGGGGTCGCGCCGCTTGCGTCATCCGGCCGCGTGCAACTGCTGCGGCTGTGCGGCTGTGCGGCGTTCAAGCCCGCCGCCGGGTCGATCCCTTCGATGGGGCCTTCTTCGCGACGACGGCGGCGCTGCCGGAGCCCTTGTCGCCGCCGCTGCCGGGCTTTCGCTTGCCCAGACTTCGCGCCAGCAACTCGGTGAGGTCGACGACGTTGCCAGCGCCCGCCGGCGACGCTGCATCCTCGAGCGGCTTGACCGTTGCGGTCTCGCCCGCTTCGACCTTCTTGTTCACCAGCGCCAGGATGGCGTCGCTGAACTTGTCGGTGTAGTCGTCGGGCTGCCACGGGCCTGTCATGTCGTTGATGAGTTGCGCCGCCATCTTCAGTTCGGCCGGCTTCAGGCCGGCCGCGGTCTTGCCCTCGGCCGGCAGCTTCAGCTCCGTCAGCGGGCGGATCTCGCCGGCCCAGCGGATGGTGTTGAGCACCAGTGCAGCACCCGTCGGGACCAGTGCGGCCAGACGCTCCTTGGTGTGCATCACCACCCGCGCGATGCCGATGACGCCGGCTTCGACCATCGATTCGCGCAGCAGGGCGTAGACCTTGTCGCCCTTGCCGATGGGCTCGAGGTAGTAAGGCGTCTCCAGCAGCGTGAACGAGATCTCGCCGGCCTTGACGAAGGACTCGATCTCGATGGTCTGCGTCGACTTCGGGTAGGCCGCCTTGATCTGGTCCTCGCTCAGGATCACGTACTCACCATCGAGTTGCTTGATGCCCTTGACGATGTCGTCGGCCTTGATCTCCTGGCCGGTGCGCTTGTTCACGCGCTTGTAGCCCACCGGGTCCATCGAGCGTTTGTCGAGCCAGTCGAAGTCGAAGCCGACCTCCTGCGATGCCGGGTACAAGGCCACGGGCACATGCACCAGGCCGAAGGTGATGGCGCCTTTCCAGATCACGCGGGGCATGGGAACTCCTTGTTGGGGGGTGGGGTGCGGTGCTGCATCCGGTCTCAGGCAGCAGGGGGCGCGAAGCCCAGGGCCGACATCGCGGCGGCAAGGCCGCGTGCCGACCGGGCATATCCACGCCAGGGTTGATTGCCGACGTCCAGGCGCTGATGGACCGTCTTCAAGGACCAGTGGTCGCCGGCGCGCAACGACGGCAGTTCGTCCCAGGCCACGGGCACCGAGACACCCAGCCCCGGCCGCGCCCGTGCCGACCACGCACACACGGTGGTCGCACCACGACCGTTGCGCAGGCAGTCGATGTAGATCCTGCCGACGCGGTTTTTCGGGCCGCTGCGGGCGACGAAGCGCTGCGGAATGGTCTTCGCCATGTGACCCACAACCGCCCGCGAGAAGCCCTTCACGGTGTCCCAGTCGTGCATGCGCTTCACCGGCACCACGACGTGCAGCCCCTTGCCACCGCTGGTCTTCAGGAAAGCAGGCAGGCCGAGCTGGGCCAGGAACGCGTGCATCAATTGCGCCGCTTGCTGGACCTGGGCCCAGGGCACACCTTCACCGGGGTCGAGATCGAACACCATGCGGTCCGGGCGTTCATAGGACACCGCCGCGGCGTTCTGCGTGTGGAATTCGACGACGTTCCACTGCGCCGCCGACAGCAGGCCCCGCTTGCTGGCGACCTCGATCAGCGGTGCATGGTCGACGGCGAGGGCGGCGTCGAGCTGCCGGATGCCAGGCAGTCTTTCGGTCTGCGCATGCTTCTGGAAGAACAGCTCACCGTCGACGCCGGCCGGGGCGCGCACCAGGGACACCGGCCGGTCCACCAGGTGCTTCATCATCAGCTCGCCGACGAGACCGTAGAACCGAAGCAGTTCGACCTTGGTCGTTCCCGTGCGGGCGTCGATCACGCGCTGCGGGTTCGTCACCTGCAGGCGAAGCGGCGATGCAGTGGACGCTGCTGCCGCCCTGCCCGCAAGCGCTGTGTTCGGCTTCTGCGTGGCGGTCACGCGCTGCGCCATTTCACGCACGATGGTGCAGGCGGCCTTGTCGTCACGCAGCCCGCGGAAGACGGCATGGCGGACACGCCCGGCGCGTGTCCACTCACCGAAACTCACCTCCGCGACCAGGGTCGGTTCCACCCACTGCGGCTGGCCCGCGAACTTGGAGTCCGCAGCGAAGGGGCTCGTCGCCCGAATGCGCCTGTCGAGCCGGCGCTGGATGTCCTGCAGGGCCTTCTGGCTGAAGCCCGTGCCGACGTTGCCTGCGTTTTGCAGCTCACCGTGCGCGTCGTGCACCCCCAGCAGCAGCGCGCCGAATGCGGCGCGGCTGCCTCGCGCGGCCGTGAAGCCGCCGATCACGAATTCCTGCCGCTGGCTGCATTTCAGCTTGATCCAGTCGGCCGATCGAGCCGACCGGTAGCTGCTGTCGCGGCGTTTGGCGATCACGCCCTCCAGCCCCAGCTTGCACGCCGACGCAACCACGCTCTCGGGGCTGGCATCGAAGGCCTCGCTGAAGCGGATGCGGTCGACGGGCCCCTTGGCGAGCAAGTCCTTCAGCACAGCCCGTCGTGCATCCAGCGGCGCGCGCCGCAGGTCGTGCCCCCGTGCGTAGGGCAGGTCGAAAAGGTAGAGCACCACATCGTCGGTGCGCTGGCTGTCGAAGGCTTGCTGCAGCGCGCCGAAGTCCGGCATGCCGGCTTCGTTGGCGACGATGATTTCGCCGTCGTACCAGCCCGGCGGCAGTTTCTGGCGCTCGAAGGCGGCCTGCAGCGCCGGCAGTTTCGAAGTCCAGTCGTGGCCATTGCGCGTCAACAGACGCGCGCCCTTGCCGTCGTTGCGCACCAGCATGCGATAACCATCGAACTTGATCTCGCAGAGCCAGTTCGCGGCGTCAGCTGGCGGGCCCGCCCCCGAGCTGGCCAGTTGCGGCGACAACACCTGCGGCAGCGCGCAGGGCACGGCCTCGGCCGGCAGACCCGCCACGGCAGCGGCGCGGGCGTACGAGTCCTTCTTCTTGATCAGCAGCCACGCCGTCTGCTCGCCGGCGCTGCCTTTCATGCGCACCAGCACCCAACGGCCGCGCAGCTTGTGGCCCTGGAGTTCGAACTTCAGGTTGCCTTCGCGCAGGCCTTGCTGCGGGTCGGTCAGCGGTAGCCACGTTCCCGCATCCCAGACGATGACCTTGCCGGCCCCGTACTGCCCGGCAGGGATGGTGCCTTCGAAGTCCGCATAGGACAGCGGGTGGTCCTCGACCTGCACCGCCATGCGCTTGACGGCCGTATCGAAGCTGGGGCCCTTGGGCACCGCCCAGCTCTTCATCGTGCCGTCGAGCTCGAGCCTGAGGTCATAGTGCAGGCTGCTCGCCCAGTGTTTCTGCACGACGAAAGTCAGGGCCTTGGCCGTCGGCCGGCCACCCGCTTCGGGCTCTGGCGTGATGCCGAAGTTCCGCTTCGATCGGTACAGCGCCAGCGGGTCGTCCGTCGGCTCGGGTGAGGGTCGTGGACGCCGGCTCATGCCGCGGACCCCGTCCCCTCCTTGCGGATCAGGCTCATCTCGCCGTCCGCTTCCAGGAACATCAGCTTCACGGTCGCGATGTCTTCGATGCCTTCCTGCCGGACCTCCAGCGAGCCCACGTCACGCCGCAGGATGAAGCGAAAGACGATGAACAAGAACCAGTACATCAGCGTGCCGCGCAGCATCAGTTCCAGCGGCGAGACCGTGAAGGAAAGGATGTCTGCCAGATCGAAGCCGAAGAAGTTCACGCGATGCGCCGCAACGGGATGCCGACCCGAGGAGCGGCCGGGCCTGTGCTTTGCCGGACCTCCGGCAAGCGCTCGACTCGCTGGACGTCGAGGAACAGGCTACCGCTCGGCGTCGACCGTCGGGCGGGACGGTGCCGCATTTCGATGTAGGAGGTTGCCGCGGTCACGCGCGGCGAACGCCGCCCCCGAACGCAGGGGGCGTGGCGTTCGACGCACCACGCGAGCCGCGGTGACCGAAATGCACACAAGCGACCACCGATGTCAATCTGTGTTCTAACGGTTGCATCAACACGCGTTGTACTCAAAACTCACGACCATCGGCAATGGAGACACGACGCATGAGCACCCTCAGCCTGACGCAGGCACGCACCTTGATCGACGCGGCCCTGGCCGCTGCACGGCAGCACGGCTTCAAGCCCATGGGCGTGGTCGTTGTCGACGCCGCGGCGCAAGTGGTGGCCTCGGCGCGCGAGGACGGCGCATCGGCGCTGCGGCTGGACATCGGCCTGGGCAAGGCCGCAGCGGCCATCGGCATGGGTGTCAACAGCCGCGCGCTGGCCGAACGTGCCAAGGGCCTGCCGGCCTTCTTCGGCGCGGTGGCTTCGACGGCACAGCAGAAGTTCATCCCGCAGACCGGCGCCGTGCTGATCACGGACGCCGCCGGCACGGTGCTGGGCGCAGCAGGCGCCTCGGGGGGCACGGGCGACGAGGACGAACAGATCGTCATCGCCGGCATCGCAGCCGCCGGCTTGCGGCACGCGTGACGGTACGGCGCGGCCTGCTGTACGTGCGCTGCCGTTGCGGCACCGATCAGCGCGCCTTCGTCATCGCACCTTCGCTTTGATCTCCAAGGAACGCCCATGCGTCTTGCCACCACTGTTCAACAAGGCCGTGCCCAGCTGGGCGTGGTCGACGGCGCCGACTGGATCTCGCTCGGCGGCGGCTGCGCCGACCTGCGCGCCGCGCTGGAAGCCGGTACCGACCTGGCGGGTGCCGCCCGCGCCGCCATCGCCCACGGCCCTCGCCTGCCGCTGGCCGCGCAGACCTTCGCTCCTGTGGTGCCCGAGCCGGGCAAGATCATCTGCCTGGGCCTGAACTACTTCGACCACGCCAAGGAAGGCGGCCGCGACAAGCCCGACTACCCGTGGTTCTTCTACCGCGGCAAGACATCGCTGATCGGCCACGGCCAGCCCGGACTTTGCCCCAAGGTGTCGTTCAAGTTCGACTACGAAGCCGAGCTGGCCGTGGTCATCGCAAAGAAGGTGCCGCGCCACACGCCCAGGAGCCAGGCGCTGCAGTACGTGCTGGGCTACAGCTGCTTCAACGACATGTCGGTGCGCGACTACCAGAAGCGCACCGGCCAGTGGACCATCGGCAAGAACTTCGACGCCACCGGCGGCTTCGGGCCCATGCTGGTGACGGCCGACGAACTGGCGCCCGGCGCCACCGGCCTGCGCATCCAGAGCCGCCTGAACGGCCAGCTGATGCAGGACGCCAACACCAGCGACATGATCTTCCCGGTGGACGAGACCATCGCGCTGTTGGCCGAGTGCATGACGCTGGAGCCCGGCGACGCCATCATCATGGGCACGCCGGCCGGCGTCGGCCAGGCGCGCACGCCGCCGGTGTGGATGAAGGCCGGCGACATCATCGAGATCGAGATCGACAGGATCGGCGTGCTGTCCAACCCGATCGTTGCAGAAGGCACATGAACCCCTGTGCGGCCGTTCGGCAGCGGGCTCGCACCGCACTGCGCAGCACGGAGGTCGGTCATCGACTGGCGCACCCGCTTCCTGCCGCCACCGCCATGGCATCATGGCCGCATGCTCAAGGCTCTCCAGGACCTGCTCGACAGCCTGCTGCCACCGGCAGCGGGCATCGATGCGCCGGCCGCCGAACACGCACTGCAGCTCGCCACGGCGGTGATGCTGGTGGAGGTGATGCGCGCGGACAGCAGCTTCCACGCCGGCGAGCGGGAAGCCGTGCTGGCCGCGCTGCGCGACAAGTTTGCGCTCTCGGCCGACGAGGCGATGCGGCTGTCCGTGCTGGCCGAAACCACGGCGCAGCAGGCGACCGACCTCTTCGCTTTCACGTCGCGCATCAATGAATGTTTCGAGATGCCGCAGAAGCTGCGCATGGTCGAGCACATGTGGCGCGTGGCCTATGCCGACGGCATCCTGAGCGAACACGAAAGGCATGTGCTGTGGCGCATCGCCGACCTGCTGCACGTGCCGCAAGGTGCGTACGTGCATGCCCGGCTACGGGCGCAGCAGGCGGCCGCCGCGGGTTGAGGCCGCCGCAGCCCACGCCAGCAGCGCCGCCGCGAGCACGGCCCAGCCCTGCGCCGAGCCCATCGTCCACAGCGTGGCAGCACTGACTGCACACCAGGCCGACGCCAGCGTCCACAGCAGCCGCAGCAGCGCAAGCGTCAGACGCGCCGCGGCACCCACCCCGAGCAAGAAGCCGAGCGTCGCGATTGCGGTCGGGTCGGGCGCCAGGCCGAAGAACTCCCCCTGCTGCCAGGGCCGGTTGAGGGCCGGCGCCAGCAGCGGATGGCCCAGCATGGCCCAGGCGCACAGCAGTGCGCCGATGCGTCGGCGCAGGCCACCCGGCGCAGCGTGCAGGTCGGCGCGGGTTGCCAGGGCGGCCAGTCCGAGCGCCTGCACGAGCAAGAGCAGGGCAAAGCCCGATGCGGCCCAGTTGATCGGCGCGTAACGCGGCAACAGGAACGCCAAGGCAACGAAGACCCAGACGGCGGCCAGGCCCGCCGCGCCGGCCCGCAGCGCGCCTGACCCGTGGCGCCGCGCCCACCACAGCCAGCCCAGGCCGGCCAGCAGCAGCAGCGGCTGCGCCGGCCACCAGGCCTCGTTGTGCAGTTCGAACATCCGCCAGTAGGTGCGCGGCGCAAACATCAGGAAGTCGGCAGGACGGTAGGTCCACCACTCGCTCATGGCGCACCGCGACTCACAGCGCGGCGACTTCGGCTGCCATGCGCGCGCGCAGCGCCGCGTCGGGCAGGCGACCGCGCGCCGCGCCCAGGTTCTGGCGCACGTGCGCGACCTGGCTGGTGGCCGGGATGGCGCAGGTCACGGCGGGGTGCGAAACCACGAACTTCAGCGCCACCTGCGCCCAGCTGTCGCAGTCGATCTCGGCGGCCCAACCCGGCAACCGGTGGCGCGCCAGCGCGTCCAGCAGCCGGCCTTCGCGGAATGGGCGGTTGACGATGACGGCGACTCGCCGCTCGCGCGCCAGCGGCAGGATGCGCTGCTCGACCTCGCGGTCCAGCAGGTTGTAGCTGATCTGCACGAAGTCGATCGGCTGCGTGCGCAGGACGTGCTCGATCTCGGCATGGCGGCGGCCTTCGGAGGTGGTGATGCCGACGTAGCGCAGCTGCCCAGCCGCCTTCAACGCCAGCAGGCGCGGCAGGTGCTCCTGCCAGGCCAGCAGGTTGTGCACCTGCATCAAGTCGAAGCGCGGCACGCCCCAGAAGTTGCGCGAAGCCTCCATCTGCGCCGCACCGCGCGCCGCGTCGCCGATCCACACCTTCTCGGCCGAGAACAGCGCCGCCGGCCGGCCCAGCCGCGCCAGCGCTTGGCCGATGGTCGGCTGCGAAGAACCGTACATCGGCGAACTGTCGATCAGCCGGCCACCCGCGGCAAAAAAAGCGCGCACGACCTCGGCGCAGGCGTCGCGCGCGGCGGCGTCGTTGCCGACGTTGAAGGTGATCCAGCTGCCCAGGCCGACCAGCGGCAGTTCTTCACCGCTGCCGGGAACGGGCCGCGTCAGCACGCGCGCGGCGTCGGGCGACGCAGCGCCGGCCGGCCACGGCCACAGCGCCGAGAAGGCGGCCGCGGCCGGCCCGGCCAGCCAGCGGCGCCGGCGCATGCCGCCCGCATCACCTGTGTTGCCGTCCTTCATCGTTCGCCATCCTGCACGATCGGCGGCGCCTTGGCTAGGCGGGCGCGAGAGAAAAGTGCGTGCGCGCGGTGGTCCGGCACTTCCCCGGTTGCCCAGGACTT
>JAYUPN010000126.1:0-4308 GCA_043760065.1 Rubrivivax sp. | reverse complement strand
GCCATCGTGATCGCCGTCGATGACCGCGTCGAGTTGCTCAAGTATCTGGCCGAAGCCCTGCAGTAGTTGCTCGGTGGCGTCGCGCATCTGGGTCTGCGCGGTGCCCAAGTGCGTGGTCCAGATGCTGGCGGCTTCGTCCAGGCGCGCGCCAAGTGCGACCAGGGCCGGCGCTGGACGCGTCGAGACAGCCCGCCCGGCAAAGAGTGACCCCAGCAGGCCGGCAACCCGGCGAATCGCGCCTGCTGGTGCCTGCGGAGCCTCGCCCGGCGGCAACCCGGCGGCGGCGGAATTCGCGATCATGGGAATATGCTTTGGCGGGCGGGAATGCTCGGGCGCATCGTGGTCTTCAGCTTGTTCATGGCGCGATTTGCTCGTGGAAAGTCTGGGCAGAATCGTCCGACCTGAGCCGTTAGACATCTCATAACCCGCAGAGGTAATTTACGGCCGCTCCGGGCTTGGGCTTGAGGGGAAAAGTGCGTGCAAAGGCAGCCAGTTCAGTAGTAGGGGCACGCCTGCAGAGTCGCAAAGACCCGGCAACACGGGTTACTTCAGCGTGGCCAACGTAGGTGAAGCACCCAATAGGAGTGGCCGCAGGCGAAGTCCATTCTTCGGCGACCGGTGCCAGGGAGTGGCAAAGTCATTGACACGTTCCGCCGGACCGACCACAGGAACGACTTCTTTGCCCATCCCCCTGCGACCGTCCATCGTGGTGCCGGCCGCCGGGCCCGGGCGCCGCTTTGGTGCTGACCAGCACAAGCTGGTGCAGACGCTCGGCGCCGGGACGGTGCTCGGCAGCACGATCCGCAGCGCGATCGCCACCGGGCTGCCGGTCGTCGTCGTCACGACCGCCGCGCTGGCGCCGCTCGCGTCGCCCTGGATCGCGACGCGCGACCTCGTCGTGCTGGCCGACGTCGACGCCGCCCGTGGCATGGGCCATTCGATCGCCGTCGGCGTCGCTGTACACGCCGACGCCGGCGGCTGGCTCGTGCTGCCTGGCGACATGCCGCTCGTGCAGCCGTCGTCGATGCTGGCGGTTGGTCACGCGCTCGGCGAGCACCCGGCCGCGTATGCGCAGTACCGGGGCCGCCGGGGTCATCCGCTCGGATTTTCCGCCGAGCTGTATTCGGAGCTGATTGCGCTGTCGGGCGACGAAGGCGCGCGGCGGCTGCTTATGCGCTACCCGGCGTCGCCGGTGGAGGTTGACGATGACGGCGTCCTGATCGATGTCGACACGCCCGCCGACCTGGCGGCGGCCCGCGCCGCCGTCGGCGTGCCCTGAGCCAGCCGTTCCCGGGTCAGCAGACCGGCGTGGCCGGCAAGCCGCATCAGGCGTTCGATCTCGCGGTCGTGGATCTTGCGCGCGCGCAGCGCGACGGCAGTCTCGACCAGATAGTCCAGCGTGCTGCCGCAGCGCCCATGCGCGTGGCGCAGGATCTCGAGCACTTGCGCATCGGGCAGGTCGCCGAGGTACGAGGCGCTGTGCCGGCTGAGCGTGAACGCCAGCGCCGGCACGGTGCCGTCGGCAGTCAGGCACGGCAGCCAGCGCGGGGTGTAGACGCCGGTCGGCATCTCGCGTTGCCAGAGCCGCTGCAGTTCGGCCTCGGCCGCCTGCGGCGACAGCCGGAAGGCCTCGCCACGGCAGGCACCACCGGGCAGCAGCGCGAAGACGAGCCCCGGCCGGTCGGGCGTGCCGCGGTTGATGTGCGAACGCATCCGCAGCGTCCGATGCCAGCCGCGAACCAGCGCAGGGCGCTGCTCGGCAGCATCGAACTCGGGCCGCCAGATCAGCGACGCATAGCCGAACACCCACAGCGGGCAATGCGGCCCGAAGCGTCGGCGCAACTCTGCGAGCAGCGTGTCGGGGCAGCAGGAGGGTGTCGTCGCAGGCATCGCTGCAGGTCCAACGCCCGCCGAGCCGTCGGCGCCGACCGGGGGTACCCCTTGCATTGACGGTGTAACTGAGTTACTCAATAATCCCATCCAGAGTTACGACGCGAGATCGCCCCCACCGTGAAGCCCGCCATCGCAGAGATCACCGACCGCATCCGTGACCGCAGCGCCGGGCTGCGCGGGGCTTATCTGGCACGTGTCGAGCGCATGGGCAACCGTCCACGCGGACCGGAACGCATGGGCTGTGCCAACGTCGCGCACGCCTTCGCGGCACTGCCGGCAAACGACAAGCTGCGCATCATCGCCGAGCGGGCACCGCACATTGGCATCGTCACCGCGTACAACGACATGCTGTCGGCCCACCAGCCGTACGAGGGCTACCCGGCGCTGATCCGTGCCGCGGCGCACGAACTCGGCGCCACGGCGCAGGTTGCGGGCGGCGTTCCTGCGATGTGCGACGGCGTCACGCAGGGGCTGCCGGGAATGGAGCTGAGCCTGTTTTCGCGCGACACGATCGCGATGGCGACCGCGGTGGCGCTGTCGCATGACGTCTACGACGGCGCGCTGCTGCTCGGCGTGTGCGACAAGATCGTTCCGGGATTGCTGATCGGGGCGCTGCATTTCGGCCATCTGCCTTGTGTGTTCGTCCCTGCTGGGCCGATGAGTACCGGGTTGTCCAACGACGCCAAGTCGAAGGTGCGTGAGCAGTATGCGCAGAAGCAGGTCGGGCGTAGCGAGCTGCTGGCGGCCGAAACCGCGGCTTATCACGGCCCCGGCACCTGCACCTTCTACGGCACGGCCAACAGCAATCAGATGTTGCTGGAGGCGATGGGATTGCACGTGCCGGGCGCGGCCTTCGTGCATCCGCACGCTGCGCTGCGCACCGCGCTGACGCGCGACGCGGTCGCCACGGTGCTCGCGATCGGCGCCGGCGGCAGCCGCCCGACGCCGATCGGCCGGCTGGTCGACGAGCGGGTGATCGTCAACGCGATGGTCGCGCTGCTCGCCACCGGCGGCTCGACCAACCACCTGATCCACTGGGTCGCGGTCGCACGCGCGGCCGGCATCCTGATCGACTGGACCGACTTCTCCGAACTGTCGGCGCAGGTGCCGCTGCTGGCGCGCGTCTATCCGAACGGCAGCGCCGACGTGAACCAGTTCCAGGCCGCCGGCGGCCCGGGATTCGTGCTGCGCGAGTTGCTCGACTGCGGCTGCCTGCATCCCGACGTCGCGACCGTTGCCGGCACGCTGCGCGCCTACACCGAGGTGCCGGTGCAGGACGAGACCGGCGACAACACCGCGCCGCTGCGCTGGCAGGCGCTGCCGGCGGCGAGTGCCGACCTCGGCATCGTGCGCCCGGCGTCGGCGCCGTTCTCGGCGACCGGCGGGCTGCAGTTGCTGCGCGGCAATCTCGGACGCGCGGTGATCAAGGTCTCGTCGGTGCCTGCCGACCGCCACGTCGTCGACGCGCCGGCACGGGTGTTCGACAGCCAGGAGGCGCTGCTCGCCGCCTTCGCCGCCGGTGCGCTGGAGTGCGACTTCATCGCCGTCGTCCGCTTTCAGGGGCCGCATGCGAACGGGATGCCCGAACTGCACAAGCTGACGCCGCCGCTCGCGGTGTTGCAAGGGCGCGGATTCCGCGTCGCACTGGTGACCGACGGCCGGATGAGCGGCGCGTCGGGCAAGGTGCCGGCTGCCATCCACGTCAGCCCGGAGGCGCTGTCCGGCGGGGCGCTGGCGAAGCTGCGCGACGGCGACCGCGTGCGGCTCGACGCCACGGCAGGCACGCTGCAGGCGCTGGTCGACGCGGCCGAATGGGAGGCGCGGGTGCCGGCGACGATCGACCCGGCGCAGGCCGATGCCAACGGCCACGACCTCGGGCGCGAGCTGTTTGCCGGGCTGCGCCGCAACGTGAAGACCGCCGAAGAGGGCGCCGTGACCTGGCTCTGAACCGAAGACTCCGATGATCCATACGCTCGAACTGGCCGACCACGGCCCGGTGATCCCGGTGATCGTGCTGCAGCGGGTGCAGGATGCGGTGCCGCTCGCGCAGGCGCTGGTCGCCGGTGGTGTGCGCGTGCTCGAGATCACGCTGCGCACGCCGGCCGCGCTGGCCTGCATCGAGGCCATCGCCCGGGCGGTGCCGCAGGCCATCGTCGGCGCCGGGACGATCCGCTCCACGGCCGACGCCCGCGGAGCGCGCGACGCCGGTTGCGTCTTCGGCGTCAGCCCGGGTTACACCGCCGAGGTCGGTCGGACCTGCCGCGAGCTCGGGCTGCCGCTGCTGCCGGGGGTCGCGACCGCGGGCGAGGTGATGGCGGCGCAGGCCGACGGGATCGACTTCCTGAAGTTCTTCCCCGCCACCGCCGCCGGCGGCATTCCGCTGCTGAAGGCGCTGGCCGGGCCGTTCCCGGACGT
>JAYUPN010000125.1:0-4317 GCA_043760065.1 Rubrivivax sp. | reverse complement strand
TGACGCCGTGGTGCAGCCAGTTGGCGATGTGCTGGCTGCTGATGCGCAGCGTGGCGCGGTCTTCCATCAGGCCGACGTTGTGGATGTCGGGCACCTTGGAGCAGCCCACGCCCTGGTCGACCCAGCGCACGACGTAACCCAGGATGCCCTGCACGTTGTTGTCCAGTTCCTGCTGGCGCTCGGCGGCGCTCCACGTCGCCTGGGCCACCACCGGCACCGTCAGCAGCCCCGTCAGCAGCGCCTCGCGCTGCGCCGCGACGTCGGTCTTCTCCAGTTCCTGCTGCACCGCGGCGACGTCGACCTGGTGGTAGTGCAGCGCGTGCAGCGTCGCCGCCGTCGGGCTCGGCACCCAGGCGGTGTTGGCGCCAGCCTTGGGGTGGTTGATCTTCTGCGCCAGCATGTCGGCCATCAGGTCGGGCATGGCCCACATGCCCTTGCCGATCTGCGCCTTGCCGCGCAGCCCGCACTCCAGGCCCACCAGCACGTTGTTGCGCTCGTAGGCGGCGATCCACTCGCTGCTCTTCATGTCGCCCTTGCGGCGCATCGGCCCGGCGAGCATCGCGGTGTGCATCTCGTCGCCGGTGCGGTCCAGGAAGCCGGTGTTGATGAAGGCCACGCGGCTGGCCGCGGCGGCGATGCAGGCCTTCAAGTTCACGCTGGTGCGGCGCTCCTCGTCCATGATGCCGAGCTTGACGGTGCTGTCGGGCAGGCCCAGCAGCTGCTCGACGCGGCCGAAGAGCTCGGCCGCGAAGGCCACTTCGGCCGGGCCGTGCATCTTGGGCTTGACGATGTAGACGCTGCCGCTGCGGCTGTTGACGATGCCCTTCTCGCCCTGGCGCTGCAGGTCGTGCAGCGCGATGGTGGTGGTGATCACGGCGTCGAGGATGCCTTCGGGGATCTCCTGGCCGTCCCCCCACAGCACCGCCGGGTTCGTCATCAGGTGGCCGACATTGCGCAGGAACATCAGGCTGCGCCCGTGCAGCATCACTTCGCCCTGGCCGCTGGGCGCGTGGTAGCGGCGGTCGGGGTTCAAGCCGCGCCGGAACGTCTTGCCGCCCTTGCTCACGTCTTCGGTCAGCGTGCCCTTGAGGATGCCCAGCCAGTTGCGGTAGCCAAGGATCTTGTCCTCGGCGTCGACGGCGGCGACCGAGTCCTCGAGGTCGAGGATGGTCGACAGCGCCGCCTCCAGCACCACGTCGGCGACGCCGGCGGCGTCGGCCTTGCCGATGGCCGCGGTGCGGTCGATGCGGATGTCGATGTGCAGGCCGTGGTGGCGCAGCAGCACCGCCTTCGGCGACGCGGCGTCGCCCTGGAAGCCGACCAGCGCCGAAGGGTCCTTCAGGCCCACGACGTGGCCGTCGGCCAGCGTCACCAGCAGCTGGCCGCCGTCGATGCGGTAGTTGCTGCTGTCGGCATGGCTGCCGCCCGCTTCGTGATTGGCCAGCGGCACCGCCTGGTCGAGGAAGCGGCGCGCGAAGGCGATGACGCGTGCGCCGCGCACCGGGTTGTAGGCGCCGGCGCGTTCGGCGCCGCCGTCCTCGGGCAGCGCGTCGGTGCCGTACAGCGCGTCGTACAGGCTGCCCCAGCGCGCGTTGGCGGCGTTGAGCGCGTAGCGCGCATTGAGGATCGGCACCACCAGTTGCGGGCCGGCCTGCAGCGCCAGCTCGGCGTCGACGTGGGCGGTGGTGGTCTGCACGCGCGCGGGCTGCGGCAGCAGGTAGCCGATGCGCTCGAGGAAGGCGCGGTAGCCAGCGCTGTCGGCGATCGGGCCCGGGTGCGCGCGGTGCCAGCCGTCGATCTCGGTCTGCAGCCGGTCGCGCTCTGCCAGCAGCGCGGCGTTGCGCGGCGCCAGCTCGCGCACGATGGCGTCGAAGCCGGCCCAGAAGGCGGCCGGCGCGACGCCGGTGCCGGGCAGGACTTCGTCGTCGACGAAGCGCTGCAGCGCGGTGTCGACTTGCAGGCTGTGGAGCGTGGTGCGCATGGGTCGGGCCTCTCGGGGTTTCGGACGGATCAGGCAGGGGTGGGAAAGTGGCTCAGCACGTCGCGCAGGCTGCGCCCGGTGAAGCTGGGCTGGGTGCCGAGCTGTTCGGGCGGCGCGCCGGTGCGGTTGACCCACAGCGTGGTGTAGCCGAACCAGGTCGCGCCGATGGCGTCCCAGGCGTTGCTGCTGACGAACAGGATCTCGCGCGCCGGCAGGTTGAGCGTCGCCGGCCCCAGCGCGTACGCCGCGGGGTCGGTCTTGTAGCGGCCGACGCGGTGCACGCTGATCACGTGCTGCAGCAGCGGCGCGAAGCCGGCGCTCTTGACGGCCACGCTCAGCATCTCGGGGTCGCCGTTGCTCAGGATGCCGGCGTTGATGCGGCGCGCCTTGAGCTGCGACAAGACGTCGTGGTTCTCGGCGAAGGCGCTGAGGTGCCGGTACTGGTTCATCAGCTGCTCTTCGGCGGCCGGCTGCAGGTCCAGTGACAGCCGCGCCGCGGCGTGGCGCAGGCCGGCGCGCGTGAGCTCCCAGAACGGCCGGTAGTGTTCGCTCGGGCCGCTTGCGGCCGAGCTCATCGACACCAGGCGCGTGTACTCGATCTGCTTGTCGCGCCACAGCACCGACAACCGCTCGCCGAATCCGGGAAACAGCTGCTCGGCCAGCAGTGCGACGCTGTGAACGCCGAACAGGGTGCCGTAGGCATCGAAGAGCACGGCTCGGAGCTTCATGCCGCTAATTTATTCGATATCCACGGCGGCATTAAGTACCCGATCAGCGTTGGATTTGTGCGCCTGGTAGGCATAATTCGGTGACATGGACCGTCTGAAGCAGATCGAATCCTTTGTCGCGGTGTCCACCAAGGGCAGCCTGACGGCGGCGGCACTGGCCGAGGGCGTGGCGCCGGCGGTCATCGGCAGGCGCATCGACGCGCTCGAAGAGCGACTCGGCGTGAAGCTGCTCGTGCGCACGACGCGGCGCATCACGCTGACCCACGAAGGCAGCGCCTTCCTCGAGGACTGCCAGCGCTTGCTGGCCGACCTGGCCAATGCCGAGGCCAGCGTCACCGAAGGCGGCGTCAAGGCCAGCGGCCACCTGCGCATCACCGCGCCGGCCGGTTTTGGCCGCCGCCACGTGGCGCCGCTGGTGCCGGCATTCGTGGCCCAGCATCCGGACGTCAGCCTGAGCCTGAACCTGAGCGACCGCGTCGTCGACATCGTCAACGAAGGCTTCGACTGCGCCGTGCGCGTGGGCGACCTGCCCGACAGCAGCCTGGTCAGCGTGCGGTTGGCCGACAACCGGCGCCTTTGCGTGGCCGCACCGGCCTACCTGGACCGCGCCGGCGTGCCTGCGGTGCCGGCCGACCTGATGCGGCACCAGTGCCTGACGCTGAGCTCCGACGCCAGCCAGACCCGCGGCTGGGCCTTCATGAACGACGGCGAGGTCACGCACCTGCGCCCCAGCGGCCGCCTGGACTGCAGCGACGGGCAGGTCTTGCACGACTGGTGCATCGACGGCCTGGGACTGGCCTGGCGCAGCACCTGGGAAGTGGAAAGCGACGTCGCCGCCGGCCGTCTGCGCGTGGTGCTGGAGGACTTTGCCGCGCCGCCCAACGGCATCTACGCCGTGTTTCCGCAGCGCAAGCACCTGCCGCTGCGGGTGCGGCTGTGGATCGACTTCATCAAGCACAGCTACGGCGACCCGAAGTACTGGTCGGGGCGCGGTTCGCTCTAGCGATTCGTCCGTGCGCGGCCGCGATGAGGAAGGGCGCCCGCGGGCGCCCTTCGTGCATTGCAGTGGCTTGAAGCGCTTACTTCTTGGCGCCGCTTTCGGCCATGCACTTCTTCATGTTGCTGGTCTTGGCGGCGCCAGCCAGCGCCTTGCCGTTCTTGTCCACCGCCTTGGCTTCGCAGGCGGCGTTGCCGGCGCCACCGGCGTCCTTCTCGCACTTCTTGACGAAGCTGGACTTGGCGGCGCCCGCCAGTTTCTTCTCGGCGGCCTTGGCTTCGCAATCTGCGTTGGCGGCGAAGGCCGAGCCGGCGAACAGGCTCAGGGTGGCAAGGGCGATCGTGACCAGGGATTTCTTCATGGGGTGGCTCCTCGGATGTTGTGGAAAGGGCGTGGACTGACGCATGGAACATGCACCGCCATCGATTGCACCAGAGGCCACGACGCACGGCTACCCGTGAACGTACGGGGGTGCGTTTGCGATGACCCCGACGCCGAGATCCAGCCTATCGGCTAGGAGCGTGGGCGGCAGAAGGCGTCGAAGCGAAACGCGCGAAAACCGAGTACCGCTGGGGAGCACCGACAAGCCCAGGGCTTGCTCCCTGGGCGCA
>JAYUPN010000124.1:0-4318 GCA_043760065.1 Rubrivivax sp. | reverse complement strand
GCGGCATGTTGGAGCAGGCGTTGTAGCTCTTGCTGTTGTAGATCTTCATCCACGTGTACTCGACGATCGGCTGCGCGGTGGCCGCGGTGACGTCGCTCACGCCGCGGTTCTTGCCGTAGTTGTACAGGCTCGGGCCGATGGTGCCGTAGCTGATCTCGGCCTTGCTGAGCTGGTGGCAGTTGTAGCAGCTGCCACCGTTGGCGCTGGGCGCGGTGGAGCTGTCGGTCCAGGTCATGCCGCGGCCGCTCTGCGCGATCTTCTCGCCTTCGCGCCAGTCGCCCAGGTACTGGCCGCCGGCCGGCCACTTGACCGAGGCCTTGGCCTGCGCCTGAATCTGGTCAGCCACCGACTCGGCCGGCGGCTTGTCGCTGGAACAGGCCGACTGGCCCAGGTCCTGCTCGATGCGGTCGACCTTGGCGATGCCTTCGTCGCGGAACGCAACCTTCATCAGGGCCCGGGTTTCGGCGTCGAGGTCCTGCGCCGACGGCAGCGCGGCGCATCCGGCGGCGAGCAGGGCAGCCGCGACGGCCAGGAGGGTGAGGTTGTGCTTCATGGGTGAACGGCTCTCGCGGCTTCAGCGCTTGATGGACGGCGCGATCGACTGCGCGCCCTTGGCATTGACACCCATGTAGGTGCCCAGCGCCACGGTGATGTCCGATCCGAATCCCGGATACGGAAAGCGCTGCTGGCGGAAGCAGTCGTTCAGGCGCAGCTGCATGCTCCACATCTGGCCGTTGCTGACGCGGTAGGCCGGCCAGGCGGCGAAGCCGACGCCGTCGCCCGGGTTCTTGGTCAGGTTGGGCAGGTCCTGCAGCCGGATGCGCTGGCCGTCCACGCTGTGGCAGCCGGCGCAGCTGAAGTCCATCGGCCCGCCGCGGAAGAAGAACGCGCGCTTGCCGATCTCGTAGCTCTTCTTCTCTTCGATGTGTCCCTGCGGCAGGTTGAAGCGCTGGCCGCGCGACTCGGCGGCGACCCAGGTGGCCAGTGCAGTGACGTTGGCCATCTCGCCGCGGCCGAAGGCGGTCTTGGCGACTTCCGCACCGTTGAAGCCTTGCAGCGTTTCCATGCAGGTGACCAGGCGCGACTCCAGGTCCTGCACCTTGCCGGTGTCGGCAAAGTAGCGCGGCAGCTCGACGAAGGCACCCTTGACGACGCCCGGGCCCTTGCCCAGGTCGCAACGCTCCAGCGATGCGTTCTTCGGTCCGCGCTTGAGCTTCCAGAGGTCTTCGCCCTTGGCTTCGAACAGCTCGGCCGGGTTGCCGTCCTCGAGCATCTTGCGGTACTCGGCAATGCCGTCCGCGGCGGTCTTTCCTTGCGCCCAGGCGCCACCGGCCACGGCCAGCGCCGCCAGCGACAGCACGGCCGTCGACAGCTTCATGAACTTCCTGTCTCCTCGCCCAACGGTGGTGGCTGCCATGTCAGGACACGGTCGCTTCGTCGGTGCGCTTGTCACCCTTGTTGTCGATCCAGTTCACGGTGATCTTGTCGCCGGCCTTCGCGCCCTTGACGTTGAACTGCATGAACGGGTTCTTCGCCACCGAAGGGCCCCACTGGGCGCTGAGCACCGGCTTGCCGTTGTGGGCGGCGGAGATTTCCTGGATGAACCACGCCGGCACCGTCTTGCCGGCGGCGTCCTTGCGCTGGCCGGTCTCCATCTCGTGGCTCATGAGCACACGCACGGTGGCCTTGTCACCGGCGGCTTGGGCGCGAATGCGCATCGGATCTGCCATGGTCTTTCTCCTTCAAACTGTGATCAATGCAAACGGTGCTGACGCAGCACACACCAAGTGGCCGCCGCGGAACCGGCTTTGCCGGGCCGCCAGCGGCGCCCCCTTGAGGGGGAGCGCCGAAGGCGTTCCGGGGGTGGGCCTGTTCACCCGCCGCAGCCGCCGAGCGTGACTTTGATTTCCTTGGCCGCGTACAGCACCTTGCCGTCGGCCATGAAGGCCACGGCGAAGACGTTGGACGACTGGCCCATCTTGACGCGGGTGTTGAAGTTGGCGTCGACGGCATCGCTGACGTCGAACACCGCCGCCAGCGCGCTCGGGTTCTTCTCCACCATCAGCGCCAGGCGCTTGACGCCAGGCAGGCTGGTGCTGCAGCCCACCGGCACGACGGCGCCGTTCTCGGCGATGTCGGGGCCGGTGATGGTGACGTCCTTGCTTTCGGTCGGCGCGCCGCCGCCCAGGGCCTTGGCGGCTTCGGCCAGCGTCTTGGCATCGAAAGCGGCAGCGGTCCAGGCAGCCTGGGCGGCGGTGGGCAGCAGGCCGGCGGTGGCCAGCAGGCCCGCGAGCTGGGCGCTGGTCGTGAGCATGTCGCGACGGGTGATCATGAGGGGATCTCCTTCGGGAGCATCAGGTGCATCTGGTGAAACGGCTGTCGGGGGCTTTGGGACTGCTTCGGGGCGCCTGCAGCCAATCATTGTGCGATGGTCTGGACATCGTTGCTGGGCAGGGTTTGTGCGGCCATCGGCATCGGGCCCCAGGCGCCGCTGCTGCCGGACTGGATCTTCTGCGCCAGGTAGGCCTGCACGTCGGCGCGGCCGGCGTACCTGCGTGCCACTTCCTGCAGTCCGGGGCCGACGACCTTGTTCTCCAGGCCGTGACAGGTCAGGCAGTTGTGCTTGCGCGCCAGCGCCTGGCCTGCAGTGGCAGCAGGATCGGCGGCGGCAGCCGGCGCGGCAGCGCCCGCTGCAGGCGGTGCGCCGGGCCCGCGCGTGGTGTCGGCGCCGTGCTGCGCGCCGACGAGGCGGTTCTGCTCGGCCAGGTCGCCGTGCGCATTGCGCGCGAAGTCGGGCAGGAACGACGCGACGGTGGGCTCGGTGGCGCAGTTGGGCATGCAGGCCGTGGCCTTGACGTCGCGCGGGTGGATGCGGTATAGGGTAAATACGGGGTCCCTGCAGACCTCGCGCGACGCGGGTGGCGGTCCGTCACCGGATCGAGCCCGGCGCGATACCGCGTCAGGCCGCCGCCGGCAGCTGCCGCAGCGTGCGCACCGCCGACGCCGAGATCACCGCCGCCTGCACGATGAAGCCCGCCAGCGCGAGCCACAGGCAGGCCTGCACGCCAAAGACGGCGCCGACCCAGCCGCCGAGTGCCGCGCCCACCGGCCGCGCGCCCATGTTGACGGCCAGGAAGATCGCGGTCACGCGGCCGAGCATGGCGGCCGGCGTCACGGTCTGGCGCAAGGTCGTCGAGGTGATGGTCCAGATGATCGGCCCGACGCCGAACAGGAAGTACGACAGCGCCGCCAGCGCCATCGACGGCCAGGCCAGCGTGGCGACCATCGCCGCCGCGCCCAGCACCGACATCGCCGGCCCCAGCAGCACCGCGCGACCGAAGGGCAGCGCGCGCAGCACGCGCGGCGCCGCCAGCGCGCCCAGCACCATGCCGACGCCGTAGGTGGCGAGCGTGAAGCCGACGGCGCTCGCGCTCAGGCCCAGGTCGCGCACGGCATACGGCACGTACGCCGCCTGCAGCACGAACCAGGCGATGTTCCAGGCCACCGCGGTGAGCAGGATCGGGCGCAGCAGCGCGCTGTGCCAGACGCAGGCACCACCTTCCTTGAGCTCGACCCACGGATGGCGCCGCGGCGCCAGCGCGGCCGCAGCCGGTTCGGGCAGGCTGCGCAACAGCACCAGGGCCAGCACCGACAGCATCGCCGCCAGCACGAAGGCCGGCGAAGCACCCGCCCAGGCCACCAGCGCACCGGCCAGCGCAGGGCCGGCAGCGAAGGCCGCGCTGCGCGCCAGTTCGAGCCGGCCGTTGGCGGCGGCCAACGCCGCGCGCGGCACCAGCGCCGGCGCCGCGACGCTGAAGCCCACCGTGCCGGCGGCGCCCAGGAAACCCAGCACCGCCAGCACCGGGATCGACAGTTGGCCCAGCGCGGCAGCAGCGAGCAGGCCCAGGAAGGCCAGCGCGCGAACCGCTTCGGCCGCCACCATCAGCCGGCGCTTGGACACGCGGTCAGCAAGCAGGCCGACGGGAATCGACAGCAGCAGAAAGGGCAGCGTTTGCGCCGTGGCCAGCGCGCCGATCTCGCCCGGCCCCGCGCCCAGCGCCAGCACCGCCACCAGCGGCACGGCGGCCAGGCTGATCTGCTCGGCCGACTGCGCCGCCAGGTTGGCACCGGCCAGGCGCTTGAAGATGGGCGGCAGCGACGTGTTCATGCCAGCATCGTCGCCGCAACGGCGTCCAGGGTCTGGCCGCCGCCGGACCTGTGAACCTAAAAACAGCAGCTACCCCGGTGCCGGGAGCGTTGGCGGCGGGGTCGGCAGGCTGATTTGACCGACGATTCGTTGGCAGATGTAGTCCAGCAA
>JAYUPN010000123.1:0-11689 GCA_043760065.1 Rubrivivax sp. | reverse complement strand
CGCGTCGGCGGCCAGCGCCACCTGCAGGCGCATCAAGGCCGGCGCAGCATCGGCGTCGAGCAAGGTGCCTTCGATGAGCGCCGTTCGCCACGGTGCCTGTTGTGATGCGTGTTCGGGCCAGCCCAGCCACAGCGCTTGAGCCCAGACGGCATCCGCCGCCGCGGCAGCGGCTTGCCACTGCGACAAGAGGGCGCTGACGGTGGAGCTGGGCGCGACGGCGAAAAGCACGCGGGCCAACGGTGCGGCAGCGCGGGCCCGCACCCACGCCGCACGCCGCGAAGCGGGCAGCAGCGCCAGCCAGCGGGCCAGCACGCCCAGCGCCACCCGGGGCTGGTCGCCCGAGGTACGGGTCCAGCGCCACAAGGACAGCAACGCCAGCTCGCCCAGTGCAGCCGTGCCGCCGGGCGCGAGCTCTTGCACCAGGGTCTCGGCGGCTTCGCGCAGCACGCGCGAGGCGTCGTCAGATCCGGCCAGGGACCAACCCGGCCAGCCGCCTTGCAGGTAGTCCCGCAGGGCCTGGCGCGCCTGGGTGGTGGCCGGCAGTTGCTGTGCGCGCGCCGCGGGCGAAGGGTTATCCACCGCCTGCTGCAATTGCAGCACCGCGGCCTGCCGCAGCTGCTGCAGCCACTGCGACCACGCCGCGCGGTCCGTGTGCAGCGGGTCAGCCAGCGGCGGCGCCGGCAGCGCCAATTCCAGACGGCCGATGTGGACCACGGTTTCCGGGCCGAGGCCCAGCGCCGCCGCCGCTTCGTCCAGCGCCTGCTCCAGGCACTGCGCGACGCTGTCGCCCTGCTCGCGCAGCAGCGTGCGCAGGGCCAGCGCCTGCGCAGCCTGCGGCGAGCGCGCCTGCCAGCGCAGCACGCGCAGGCGGTGGGGTGCGGTGGCGGCGGGCATGGGTGGCAAGGTCGTGACGCGCCAGCGCTCAGCGCCGCAGCCGCAGGCCGCCGGCGGTGGCCATGCCGGTGATCAGCCGCGTCGCGCCAACGCCCGCGCCTGCGGTGTCGCCCACCGTGCCCAGCCGCGTGCCGAGCTGCTCGATGACCGCCGTGTCGCGCACCGCGACGACGCCGCTGTTCATGACCTGCGTCAGCACCGCGCCGCCGGCGGTGGTGGTGTCGACGTTGACCTTTACTGCGCGCTCGGTGGCCTCGGTGACCGAACGCGCGAGCTCTTCCTCGCCGGTCTTCAGGCGGCGCCGCGCTTCTTCGAGCTCTTCACCCTGGAACTCCTCCTTGCCGATGCCGCTGCGCAGGTCTTCGACGTGGTCGCGCTTGCGCGCCACCTCGGCAGCGAGGCGGTCGAGCAGCGCGTCGCCGGTGCGCAGATCGCCGAGCTGGCCCTTGAGGTCGGGCACGGTGCGCACGAAGCCGATGCCCTTGACCAGGCCTTCGATGTTGGCGCTCTGGCGCTCAAGGTCGCTGACGAAGATCTTGCGCACGTTGTCGAAGCGCGTCTTGATCTCGAAGTCCAGCGACGGGATCACGCGCACCGAACGGTCCAGCCACTTCGGCGGCCGCAGCACCGGCGGCTTGACCAGCGGCGGCTCCTCGGGCTCGGGCTCGTCGACCTCGGCGCAGGGGTACGGCAGCGTGAAGTCGGCGATCACCCGGCCGCTGTCGTCGTAGACCAGCACGAAGGTGCCGCCGCGCCAGCAGCCGCCCAGGTGGTCCAGCCCGGGGTGGCGCTTGACGAAGGTGCCGAAGACCAGGCGGTCGTCGGCGCGCTGGTCGCCGGCGACGATGAGCTCGTCCAGCCAGTCGATCCACAACGGCTTGGTCGTCGCCAGCAGCGAATCGAAGGGCGACGCCAGGTCGTTGCGCGAGACGTGGCTCAGGCTCAGCCGCGCGCTGCTCATCTTCTGCAGCGACGACGCGTAGCCGCCCTTCCAGCTGGTGTCGGCGCGGTAGGCGCTGTAGCGCGGCTGCGCCAGTGCCGGCGCCGCGGACTTCTCGGTCGCCTGCACGGCATCCTGCGCGGCGCGCGCCTGCGCCACCGCGGTTTCGCCTTCGGAGCCGGTGGCCAGGATGCGCCCGGCCGCCACGGCCTCGGCGATGTCGGCGCTGTACTGGACGCTGAAGTCGCGGCCCTCCTCGAGCTTGACCGACAGGTCCTTCCGCACCAGGTGGTGCATGCGGTGCAGCTCGGTGTAGCGCACGCCGGGCTTGACGCGGATGCCGCCGCGCCGGCTGCTGTGCAGCAGCACCGACTGCACGTCCAGCGGCAGGTTGTGGGCGGCGATCTCGCGCTTGAGCGCGGCGTCCACGGCTTCCACCGGCTGGCCCAGGTGGCCCTCGATGCGGAAGAAGTCGCTCGCCGCCACGCCGTAGGCCAGCGGGTTGCGGGCGCGGCCGCTGGCGCGCCAGTCGGCGGCGCGGTAGCCGCTGTTCTCGGCCGCGCGGCCGGTGGCGCTGCGGCGGTAGTTCCAGGCCACGTGCACCGGCACCTCGCCGCGCACCGTGTAGTGCCACGGGATCGCGCGGGCGTGCAGCGGCTGCGCCTCGCCGGCGCTGGGCGTGATGCGCAGCGTGGTGTCGTCGGGCGGCGCGAAGCCTTCGATCAGCGACTGCAGCTGCCACAGTCCGAAGCGCGCCATCGCCGCGGCCTCGCGCGAAGGGCCGTCCAGCGGCGCCGGGAACAGGCCGCTGCGGTGCTGGCGCGACGCCGAGAGCTGGCCCAGCAGCAGGTGCTTGGGAAAGGCCGCGACATCCGGCAGCAGCACGGCGTCGCAGGCCAGGAAGGCCTCGCGCAGGTTGTTGTAGACCTCGCACAGATCCTTGCAGTGGTCGTACAGCGCCAGCGGCACGCCGCCGCGCCGGCGTGCGTCGGCCAGCGCCGCGTCCAGCCGCGCCGACCAGTCGGTGGTGGGGTCGGCGCCGAACTGCTCGCGCAGCACCTCGGGCAGCACCTTCGCCAGGCGCTGGAACGCGGCTTGCAGGCGCTCGATCGTGCGTGGCACGCGCGCGTCGCTGTCGCTCAGGCTGGCCAGGTAGCGCTGGGCCAGCGTGGCGACGGTGGTGATCTCGGTGCCCAGCACCGGGCGGTCGGCAAACACATCGGGCAGCGCGCGCGCGCGTTCGCTGGTCGGCAGCAGGGCCGGCAGGCGGCTGTTCATGTGCAGCACGTCGGCCTGGTGCATGAGCAGCAGGCGCTGGCGGTGCAGCGCGTTGCGGCCGAGGTTGTCGCAGTCGGTGCCGCTGCACAAGTCGGGGTCGTCGACCACCGACTCCATCAGCAGCAGCACGACGCGGTCGTCCAGCGCGTCCAGGCGCGACAGCGGCGCGGCCAGCACGTCGCTCTCGCCCACCGCGACCAGCTCCACGAGTTCGTAGAGCAGGGTCTCCTCGGCGGCTTCGGCGGCGCGGCCGTAGAACGGGGCATACGCCGGCGCGCTGCGGTCGTAGGGCCGGAAGCGGTCGTAGGCAGTGTCGGTGGGCAGCATCAGCAGGTCGCCGTCGGTGCTGACGCCCAGGCCGCGGCCGACCTGCACCACGCCGTCGGCCAGCCGCACGTGCAGCCCGCCCACGAGGCCCACGCCGAGCAGCGTGACGCGCGTCAGGCGGTCCTGGTCGTCGAGATAGTCGGCGAGGCTGTTGAGCTGGTGGTGTGTCAGCACCTGGTCGGGTTCGAACACGGTGTAGGTGGTGTCCGGCCGTTGCAGGCTGTGCAGGACCTTCAGGGGATCGGCCATGGGGGGCTCCTTCAGACTCAGTCGGGGTCGCGCGGCAGGCTGCCCAGCGCGGTGCGGCCCAGCACGAACGGTGGCCGCGGCGGGGTCGTGGCTTCGCCGTCGGCGGTGCAGTCGAACAGCCGCCGCTGCGGGTAGACGTTCTTGGCCTGCAGCAGCGCGTCGATGAGGGCCAACGTCAGCGCGGCGCGGTCGCCTTCGCCAGCCTGCCCGGCCTGCATCTGAATCCACGGCCGGTAGGCGCCTTCCAGGCGCGCCATGCTGTCGCTGTCGATGAAGCACACGGTGGGCAGGCAGTGCGCCGGCACCTCGCGGCGCACGGTGTCTTCGACGAAGGCGCGGAAGCCCTCGTCCTGCAGCCGCCCGGCGTAGGCCGGCAGCACGACGTGCAGGCGGTAGGAGTAGGGGTCGACGTCGGTGCAGCCTTCGCTGCCGCCGGCCAGGGCGTCGGCGCAGATCGGCAGCAGCGGGTCAGCGGCGACCACCGGCCGCAGCAGCAGGTGCTCGATCGCGTACAGGCCTTCGCCGTTGTAGTGTTCGCGCAGGTAGGCGATGAGCTCGCCGATCATCTCGTCGCGCCGGGCCTCGCTGTCGACGTAGTGGATGCGGCGCGCGATCTCCTCGCCGCTGGTGTCGGTGATGACGAAGTGGAAGCGGCCGTCGCTGGTGGTGCGGCGGTCGTAGCGCAGCGGGTCCTGGCCCAGCTGCACGGCCAGCATCATCTCGGCGCGCGCCGCCTCGACGCTGGCGTAGTGCGTGGTCGCCGACAGCAGGATCTGGCCGCTGACGCGGTGGCGCAGCCGCCAGCGCCATTCATCGGCCGGCGTGGTGTCGACCTCGGCGTAGATGTCGTGCGGCACGGTGCTGAGGTTGCGGCGCGTCAGGTCCGGCATGCCGAGCAGCCGCGCCAGTCGCCGCTCCAGGCCGCTGACGTTGTCGCTGTTCCACCAGTCGGTGGCAGGCTCGCCCTGCACGTAGCCTTGGCCGCGGTCGCGCGCCAGCGCGTTGACGTCCTGCAGCACCTGCGCCGTGTCCACCACCTGCTGCGCCGCGCTGGCAGCAAAGGCGGTGCCGATGATGTTGCGGTAGGCGCGGTGGTCCTCGCCGCTGCGCGCCAGCAGGTGGTCGAGCGTGCGCAGCTGGCGCGCCGCCGCATCGGCTGCGGTCTCCAGCGTGGCGGCGAGCTGGGCGGCGTCGACGTCCGGCGGGTAGACCTTCTCCAGTGCCAGTACCTGTTGCTCGCTGGAGCGTTCGCCGATCGGCTCGGCGTGCGTGCGCACCACCTGCGCGGCCAGCACGTGCTGCTGCCCGGGTCGCGTCAGCCAGGCCAGGCGCAGCGCGGCGAGGTCTTCTTCGGCTACCGACAAGCGCGTCGAGGCCTGCGCCAGCATCGCCATGCGGTCGGCCATCAGCTGGTCGAAGAACAACAGGTAACCCTTGAGCTGCAGCGCCTGTGCGCGGCGCCGGGCGTCCGGCCGCCCCGGCAGCCCGGTGTCGCCAACGCCGTACAGCGCCGGAAAGTCGTGCTGCACGCTGCGGTAGGCCGCGAGGTCGCGCGCCGCGCCCAGGGCTGGCGGCAGCGTTGGCGGCAGCGGTGTCTCCAGTCGCCTTCGGGCGGCCTCGCGCAACTCGGCCAGGCGGGCGCGCACCGTGGCCGGCATCTGCGCGATGTTCCAGCCGGCGAGGGGAATGCCGCGCTTGCTGAAGACCAGCCGCCCTTGCGCCAGGCTCAACCGCGGCAGGCGGCCGGGCCGCACGGGCACGCGCCAGCGGTTGGCCAGCGGCACCGCCTCGGCGACCACGGCCTCGGGTTCGGCGTCGGACGCCGACTCGTCGTCCTCGTTCGAGCGCTCGAGCGGGTTGAGCACGATGTCGCGCAGCGCGCGCACGCCGGGCACGTCCATCAGGTTGCCGATCAGGTCCGACAGGCGCAACTCGGCGGGCAGCACGCTGGCGTCGAGCTCGGCGTCGTCGATGAAGCCGTGCGCCAGCAGCGGGCCGTTGGCGCAGTCGGGCAGCGTGCGTGCGCTGCCGTCGGGCAACGGGCGCGACAGCAGTTCGTCCAGCGAACACGGCTGCACGGCCGGCGCCAGCGTCTGCGCCGCGGCAAAGAGCAGCTGCGCCGCGGTCTCCACCGGCGAGGCGTCTTCGTGCAGTTCGACTTCGGCGCACAGGGCGAAGAACTGCGCGCGCACCGGCGTCACGGTGGTGAAGTCCTCGCACAGGTTGCGGTGGTCCTGCAGCGTGTGCCGCACGGCGCGCAGCACGGCCGCGCGCTCGGCGCTGGTGTCGATGCGCTCCATGAACTCGACGCGCACGCGGTACAGCCCGCGCAACGGCACCTCGCACCAGGCGTCGTGCGTCGGGCGGGTGGGGCGCAGGCGCTTCTCGGCCAGGTCGGCGATCAGCACCTGCGCGGCGTCGGCCTCGACCCAGGCGTTCTTCACGGCGGGCAGGTCGATCAGCAGCTTGCGCCAGTCCGGTAGCGTCAGCGGCGCGGTGGGCAGCGCGGCCGCGGGCGAGTGGAACTGGGCCTGCGTGCGGCGCGCCGTCTCGGCATCGGTCTCGGCGCTGCTGGCCGGCGCGCGGCGCAGCAGGTCGGCCAGCGGCAGACCACAGCGGAAGGCGAGGTCCGCGAGCGCGTAGCTGAGCAGCTCGAGCATCGTGATGCCCGGGTCGTGCAGGTTGTGGTCGGTCCAGGTCTGGCGCGCGCGTGCGCGCAGGTGCTGCAGGCCCTCGGCGAAGAGCGCGGGGCTGTCCAGTGCCACGTGCTGGGGCGCGGCGCTGAGGGTCAGCCCTTCGGGCAGCGACGAGGTGTCTTCGCTCACGCCGGCAACTCCGTGATCAGGTGCTGCGCCGCCGACACGAGGATGGCGTCGGGCGCCTGCGCCGACACCTCCGCCAGGTCTTGCGCCTGCCCGGCCCTGAAGAGGGCGAAGTCGGTCACGAAGTCGACGCTCGGCTGCGCTTCGACGAAGTCCAGCAGCGCCGAGCGCACGACGCGGCCGTTGAAGCCGGGTTCGGTGGCGACGTCGAAGGCCCACGGCGACAGCTGCCGCAGCAGCGCTTCGTTGAGCACGTTGCGGTAGAAGCCGAAGCCGTAGCCCGGCCGCAGCCGCACCTTGAACTGCAACTGCAGCGGCTCGTAGCGCGGGTTGCGCACGTGCACCCGGGCCTGCGGCGCGCAGCGCGCCTGCAGGTGCACGCGGATGGCCTCCAGTGTCGCAAGGTCAACACGCGGTGCCAACGGGTCCAGCGCCTGCAGGCCCTGCAGGCGCGGCAGCACGACCACCGTGACGTGCCCGGCGGCCTGCCACGACTCGCCGTCGGCATGCGGGATGCACTTGGCGCGCCAGACGCCGGGAAAGTCCTGCAGCACCAGGCGTTCGAAGTCCCACGGCGCGATCGCGCGGTCGCGATGGCGCAAGCGCTCGGCGGCGCGCCGCGCCAGTGCCGCGTCGCCTTCGGCCAGTGCGCCGCCGAAGCTGGCGTAGGGCTGCTCGGCGCCCTTGATGCCACCGATCGGCGTCGCCAGCTTGGCGATGCTGCCTGGGGGCAGCGGCGCGGCCAGGCGCTGCGGGTCGTTGTGCTGGTCGGCGAACACCACCTCGGCGGCGTTGGCGAACACGCCCAGCACGCGGCAGGCGGACGCCGGCTCGGCGGCGATGCTGGCGCGCAGCCAGACGCGGCCGGCCGGCATCAGGCTGTGGTCGGTGGTCGTGGCCGCAGGCAGCACGCCGGCGACGAGGCCGCTGTGGCGCAGGTGCTGCGTCGTGTCGAGCAGCCCTTCGGCCGCGCCCAGGGGATGCCAGGCATCGCTGGCCAGCACCGACCACTGCAGCGGCTGCGGCGTGGCTTCGGGGTCGGCGCTGCCTTCGGCGACCTGCAAGAGCAGGCTGAAGGCATCGCCGGCCATCGCCGGCGCCAGGCCGATCAGCAGTTCACCCGCGGCCGTGTGCTGCGGCAGCAGCGCCGCGCCGGCCTCGCCGGCCCACGGCCGCAGGCTGTGCAGCCAAGCGTGTTCGCGCCGCGAGCCGAAGGCGTCGACGTGGTGCAGCTGGACTTCGGTGTGTTGGAAGGCGGGTGCCGTGGCCTCGTCCAGCACGCTGAGATCGCTCTCGGCGGTGTAGTCCAGCGTCAGCAGTTCGGCCTTTGGCGTGTAGGGCGGGTTGATGGCGCGCGGTGCGGCGGTGCCCAGTGCGCGGCTAACGGCGTCGCGGGGGTAGTCGGCGTGCAACAGGCTCTCAAGCAGTGTGACGTTGATGAAGCCGGCCCGCGAGGCCGGCCCGCGGCCCATCAGGCTGGCGCGCTGGTACGGCAGCGCCAGCACCTGGCGCCGGGCGATCGTCGCCGTCAATGCGTTGCCACCGGCCAGCAGTTGGTGCAGGCCGTGGCTGGCGCTGAACAGATCGGCGCCGGCGCCAGCGGCCGCCGGGTTCAGGCTCACCGGCGCGCCGCTGGCCGGCAGCACCGTCAGCGGCGCCGAGCTCATGCCCGAGCCGCCCGCCCCCGCCCATGACACCGTGGCCCGGATGCCGTCGGCCACCGCCGACTGCTGCGTGTAGCCGGCGTACCAGCTGCCCAGGTCGTTCGGAGCGCCTTGCCAGCGCAGATGCAGCGTCAGCTGCGTGACGCGTTTGGCGAGCGCCTCGTCGCAGCCGATGAACAGGCGCGAGCCCTTCGCCGGCTGGCTGCCGAAGGGCAGGAAGGCCTTCTTCGGGTCGAGCGCGCCGTCGTCGTTTTCCAGCGCCAGCTGGCGCAGCCCTTCGGCCCGCACCACCAGTTGCACGCTGCGCAGCCGCAGCGGCTGCAGTGCGGCGTAACCGAGCGCTGCGCCCGGCTTGAGCAGCAACTGGATCACCGGCAGGCCGGCCGGAAAGCTCTGCTGGTGCACGGCAGGGTCGTGGTCGACGACGGCGGCTTCTGACGCCGGCAGTTGCAGCTCCAGCGTGCACTGCTCGCCGCTCCACTGGCCGCGCAGGTCCAGCGGGCCGAGCCAGCCCTTGGGGCCGCTCGCGTAGGCCTCCAGCGCCGAGGCCAGCGCCTGGTGCTGGGGCTGCAGGCCGGCGGCAAAACGGAGCTGAACCGTGATGCTGCGCCGGCCCTCGGCCAGGCGCAGCAGCGGCGACGCCAGCGCAAAGCCCACCGGCGCGGCGGGCCGCTGCGCGGCCGTGAAAGGCGGCCAGCCTTGTGGGGCCCCCGGTTCGGGCTTGGCGCCCAGGCCGTCGGCCGAGTCGGCCTGCGGCGCGAAGTGCAGCCCCTGCCCGGCGCGCGCCACCACCGACAGCGCCTGCACCCGCGCGTGCCCCAGCACGACGGGGCGCACCGGGACAAAACGCTGGTCGGCCTTGAGCCGGTCCTTGCCGGCGCTGAAGGCATGCGTGGTGTTGAGCTCCAGCGCCGCGGCGCCCTTCTTCAGCGTCAGCACGAGGTGCGCGCGGTCGGGCGTCGGCGCGCGGTTGCGAAAGCCCAGCACGTCGCGGTACTGGTGCTGCAGGTGCTGCGCGGTGAAGCCGTTGAGTTGCGCCTGGGCATGCCGGCTGAGATCGAAGAAGGCCAGCAGCAGTGCATGGTGCGGCGGCAGTTCGCCGTCGCGGTGGTCGACCAACGCCTGCAGGGCCGCCGCATCGCCGGCGGGCAGGAACGACGACCAGTCGCCGCTGGCGACGCTGTCGTCGGCGGCGTAGAAGCGCAGCCGCCGCGCCAGCGCCTGCGCGGCCTGCAGCAGCTGCACCGGGCCGCGGTCGTCCAGCGGCGCGTGCGCGGGCGCCAGCGCGGCGGCGTCGCGTTCGTCCTGCGCCGTGCCCAGGCTGGCGATCCAGGTGGCCATGCGGTCCTGTGCGCTCATCTCGCCCCCAGGACGCTGCTTGACGCGCTCATCGGGGCCACCTTCATCCCGCCGCCACCTGGGCGCGCACTTCGTTCGCGTCGCCCAGGTAGTAGGGATAGACCAGGTTGAAGCGCGCGTTGGTGCTGCGCACGCTGTACTCCAGCGCGATGAGCAGCAGGCCTTCGAGCGCGCGGCTGTCGTCGACGCGCAGTTCGTGCACCACGATGCGTGCTTCGTAGACCAGCAGCGCGACGCGGATGCGGTCCTCGAGCAGGTTGCGCAGCGTCGTCGACAGCGGTTCGAACAGCAGTTCGCTCATGTCGAGGCCGAACCTGGGCTGCAGGAAGCGCTCGCCCGGGCGCGTGCCGAACAGGATCTGCAGGCTCTCGTGGATGTCCTGCTCGTCCTCGCTCATGTGCACCGTGCCGGCCTCGAAGCGCGGCGGGAACGACCAGCCGCGGCCCAGGAAGTGGCTGCGTTCGAAGGTGCTCATGGTGCGTTTCAGCCGCCGATCAGCACGGTGGGCAAGCCGACGGCGACGCTGGCGCCGCAGCCGCAGGTGTCGCCCGCGCGCAAGGCCGGGCGGCCGCCGATGAGCACCGTGCCGCTGCCGACGACAAAAGGCGTCACCGGCGGGTGCGGCAGCGGGATCGGGCAGCTGTGCAGGTCGCCCAGCACCGCCGCCGGCAGGCCGCCGAGCAGCACCGTCGGCACGCCGGGGCCGACCACGCTGCCGCCGTGCACGGTGACATCGGTGACGCGGGCGGCGGCGGGCATGCGGCGGGCCTTCAGTTGATCTGCACCACGCCGCCCTTGAGCGTCGTGCTGGCGCCGCCCTTGAGCTCGGCGCTGGCCGATGCCTCGAGCTTGAGGTTGACGGCCTTGATGGCGAAGGAAGAGGCCGACTCGAAGGCACACTCGGTGCCGGCCTTGATGTTCAGCGCCTTGGTGCTGTCCAGCGTGATGCCGTTGGCGTCGAGCTTGATCGAGTTGCCGTGCTGGTCCTTGAGCGTGATCGCCTGGTCGTCCTCGCTCAGCACCACGCTGTTGCCGGCCGGCGTCGACAGCGTGAGCACCTTCTTGTCGTCGTCGAAGAGCCACTTCATGCCGCTGCGGCTGATGAAGCCTTTGAGATGGTTGTCGTTGCTGGGCGCCAGCGGTGCGGCCTTGGCACTGCTGTGCAGCATGCCCAGCAGCACCGGTGCGCGCGGGTCGGCGTCCAGGAAGCCGAGCACCACCTCGTCGCCGACCTCGGGACGGATCAGCAGGCCGCGGTCGCTGCCGGCGTCCAGGCAGGCCACGCGCGCCCACACGCCTTCGTCGTCGGCCACCAGCGGCAGCTTGACGCGGACGCGGAAGTTGCCTTGCGGGTCTTCGTTGTCGGTGACGACGCCGATCTGCAGGCCGGAGATCGGCGCCACCAGCTGGGCCACGCGCTGCGCCTGCAGCCGCTGCTGCCGCGCGGGGTCGGGCTCGAGGCCGCCGAACTGCAGGTGCACCTTCCAGCCCTGCGCCGGGTCGAGGTCGTGGCGCACGCCGGTGCACAGCACCTTGCCGTTGAAGCGCGCGCCGACGCCGGCCAGCTCCAGCACGTCGCCGGGCTGCACCGGCGCGAAGCCCTCGCACTTGGCGCGGCCGCTGATGAAGTTGACGCGGCTCGCCTGCCAGCGCGCCGAGGCCCAGGCGACGGCCTCGGCGTCGGCCAGCCCGGCGTGGCGCGCGACGGCCTGGTCCTGCCCCAGCGCGCTGGCGGCGTCGTCGCTGCTGAAGTTGCCGGGTGGCGTGAAGGCAGGGCTGGTGCCGTCCTGTTCGCTCAGAGCCTGGTCGTCGGCGCTCCAGCCCACGGCCTGGCTGGCCGCCATCTGCGTGCGTGCCTGCGCCTCGGCCTCGAACTCCAGCAGCGTGGCGCCGAACTGCAACGTCGCCAGCGTGCTGCCCGACAGCGCCGGCGCCGCGGTGTGCACCTGGCCGTCGCGCGTGAAGACCCACTGGCCGTTGGTCTGCGCCCGCGTGACGACGAAGTCCCAGTCGCTGAGGTCGTGCTGCACCAACTGCTCGTGGCTGACCGTGGTGCGGGCCACGTCGCCGGCCTGCTCGCCCAGCAGCTCAGCGATGACGTCGCTGTCGGTGCTGTCGAACCAGGACTTGCTCTTGCGCTGCAGGCTGAGCTTGAC
>JAYUPN010000122.1:0-11699 GCA_043760065.1 Rubrivivax sp. | reverse complement strand
CCGCCGGGTAGGTGGCCAGCATGCCGTTGAAGAGCACCTGCGCCTGGCCGCCCATGACGTCGGCGATGGCCTGCGCGCCGCCCTTGTACGGGATGTAGGCCCACTGGATGCCGCTGCGCATCGCGAACTCGATGCCGGCCAGGTGGTTGGCGCCGCCCAGGCCCGAGATCGCGAAGTTCAGCGCCCCCGGCTGCGCCTTCGCCAGCGCGATCAGCTCTTTCGCGTCCTTGGCCGCGACCGAAGGATGCGCGGCCAGGATGTGCGGCGAGTAGGCGACCATCATCACCGGCGCGAAGTCCTTCACCGGGTCGAAGGACAGCGCCGGGAACACGCTCGGCGCAATCGCCAGCGAGCCGATGTCGGCCAGCAGCAGCGTGTAGCCGTCGGGTGCGGACTTGGCCACCGCGTCGGCGCCCAGGTTGCCGGTGGCGCCCGGCTTGTTGTCCACCAGCACCTGCTGGCCCAGCGCTTCGGTGATCTTGGGTGCGAGCGCGCGCGCCAGGATGTCCGAGGTGCCGCCGGCGGGGTAGGGCACGACGATGCGGATCGTCTTCGAAGGCCAGGCCTGGCCGAAGGCCGCGCTGGCGACGAGCGCTGTCGCGCCCAGGACGATGCAGTGGCGCAAGATGTTCATGGGTCTCCTGGTGGTTGTGGTGTTGCTGGCCGTGCGTGCGGGCTGCATCAGAGGTCGGTGCGCAGGCGCCAGATCTCGGGGAACAGCACCGTGTCGAGCATCTGGCGCAGGTAGCTCACGCCGCCGGTGCCGCCGGTGCCGCGCTTGAAGCCGATGATGCGCTCCACCGTCGTCACGTGCCGGAAGCGCCACAGGCGGAAGGTGTCTTCGAGGTCGGTCAGCTCTTCGCCCAGCTGGTACAGGTCCCAGTGCGTCTGCGGCGCGCGGTAGACGACGAGCCAGGCCGCCTCGACCGCCGCGCTCTCGGCGTAGGGCTCGGTCCAGTCGCGCTGCGTGTGCGTCGCCGGCACCGCCAGGCCGCGCCGCGCCAGCAGCCGCAATGCTTCGTCGTACAGGCTCGGGCTGCGGTACGCGGCCTCGACGTGCGCCAGCAGGTCGGCGCGGTGGGCGTGGGGCTTCAGCATCGCCGGGTTTTTGTTGCCCAGGCTGAACTCGATGCAGCGGTACTGCCAGCTCTGGAAGCCGCTGCTGCTGGCCAGGTAGGGCCGGATGGCGCTGTACTCGGGCGGCGTCATCGTCGCCAGCACGTCCCAGGCGTGCACCAGCTGCTCCATGATCCTGGACACACGCGCCAGCATCTTGAAGGCGTGGTGCAGCTCGTCGGCCGCGATGTGGCGCACGGCGGCGCGCAGCTCGTGCAGCATCAGCTTCATCCACAGCTCGCTGGTCTGGTGCTGCACGATGAACAGCATCTCGTTGTGGTCCGGGCTCAGCGGGTGCTGCGCGTTGAGGACCTCGTCGAGGTGCAGATAGTCGCCGTAGCTCATGTCGGCGCTGAAGTCGAGCTTGGCGTCGTGGTGCTGCAATTCGCCGGGTGTTGCCGCGGGGCCGGGTGCGGCGGACGGGGCGGACGGGGCGGAGGGATTGATGGGGCAGCCGGTCATCGCGCGTCGCCGCACCCGCAGCTTCGGCTCACGCGGGCGCCAGGTTGGGGAAGTGCGCGCATGATAGGCCGCCCGCCCGTGCTGGATGGCTTCGATTGACAAGGCCGGAACCGGCTCGAAGAATGGTCCGCATGTTCGAGTCCCCAGCATCCGGCGGGGCCGCCAGCGCCCACGTCGACACCTTCGCGCGCGACCGCCTGCCGCCGGCGCACGCGCTGCCCGAGTTCGTGTTCGACCTGCCCGAGCTGCACTTCGCGCCGCGCCTGAACTGCGTGCGCGAGCTGCTCGACCGCCACGTTGCGCAAGGCCGCGGCGAGCGCATCTGCCTGCAGGGCGCCGGCGTGCGCTGGAGCTACGCCGAGGTGCAGGCGCGCGTCAACCGCGTCGCCCACGTGCTGGTGCACGACATGGGCCTCGTCAGCGGCAACCGCGTGCTGCTGCGCGGCGCCAACTCGCCGCTGCTGGCCGTGTGCTGGCTGGCGGTGGTCAAGGCCGGCGGCATTGCAGTGGGCACGATGCCGCTCTTGCGCGCGCGCGAACTGGTGGCCATCGTCGACAAGGCGCAGATCACGCATGCGCTGTGCGACGTGCGGCTGGCCGACGAGCTGCAGCTGGCGCGGCCCGACTGTCCGACGCTGCGGCAGGTGCTGCACTTCGGCGGCGAGCTCGAGGCGCGCGCGGCCGCCCGGCCGGCGGACTTCGAGGCCGTCGACACCGCGGCCGACGACATCTGCCTGATGGCCTTCACCAGCGGCACCACCGGCGTGCCCAAGGGCACGATGCACTTCCACCGCGACCTGATGGCGGCAGCCGCGTGCTGGCCGCGGCACGTGCTGCGCGCCCAGGCCGACGATGTCTTCATCGGCAGCCCGCCGCTGGCCTTCACCTTCGGCCTCGGCGGGCTGCTGGTGTTTCCGCTGTCGATCGGCGCCAGCGCGGTGCTGGTCGAGAAGGTCGGCCCCGACGCACTGCTGCCGGCAATCGCGCACCACCGCGCCAGCGTGTGCTTCACGGCGCCGACCTCGTACCGGGCGATGGCGGCGGCGGCCGCGCAGCACGACCTGCGCACGCTGCGCAAGTGCGTCTCGGCCGGCGAGGCGCTGCCGGCGGCGACGCGGCAGCTGTGGCGCGACGCCACCGGCATCGAGATCATCGACGGCATCGGCTCGACCGAGTTGTTCCACATCTTCATCAGCGCCGACGAGGCCCACGCCCGCCCCGGCGCCACCGGCTTGCCGGTGCCGGGCTACCGCGCCGTGGTGCTCGACGACGCGGGCAACGAGGCGCCGCGCGGCCAGGTCGGCCGCCTGGCCGTGAAAGGCCCCACCGGCTGCAAGTACCTCGACGACCCGCGGCAGGCGCAGTACGTGCAAGGAGGCTGGAACCTCACCGGCGACGCCTACCTCGTCGACAGCGACGGCCAGTTCGTCTACCAGGCGCGCACCGACGACATGATCATCTCCGGCGGCTACAACATCGCCGGGCCCGAGGTCGAAAGCGCCTTGCTGCTGCACCCGGCGGTGGCCGAGTGCGGCGTCATCGGCCAGAGCGACGAGGCGCGCGGCATGATCGTCAAGGCCTTCGTCGTGCTGCGGCCCGGCCACGCCGGCAACGCGGCGATGGCGCAGGCGCTGCAGGACTTCGTCAAGCAGACCATCGCGCCCTACAAGTACCCGCGCGAGATCGTGTTCAGGGACAGCCTGCCGCGCACCGAGACCGGCAAGCTGCAGCGCTTCCGCCTGAAGGCCGGTGCATGACGGGCTGCGTCGCCGAACGCACGGTGCGGTTTTCGGACTGCGACCCGGCGGGCATCGTCTTCTCTCCGCAGTACCTGGTGATGCTCAACGGCGTGGTCGAAGAATGGTTCGACCGTGCGCTGCACATCCCCTACGCCGAACTGATCGGGCTGCGGCGCACGGGCCTGCCCACGGTGCGGCTGGAAGTGGACTTCACCGCGGTCAGCCGCCACGGCGACAGCCTGCAGTGGCGCGTCGCGGTGGCGCGGCTGGGCCGCAGTTCGCTGACGCTGGCGCACGAGTGCAGCAGCGCCGGTCAGCTGCGCCTGCGCGCGCAGCAGGTGCTGGTGTGCACCTCGCTGCACACGCACCGGCCGCAGGCGCTGCCCGAGGACGTGCGCGCCGCGCTCGGCGGCTGAAGCACGGTCAGGCGGGCTTCGCGCGCTCGACGCCAGACTTGGCCGGTGCACGACGGCCGTAGGTCAGCCGCGCCCACAGCGCTTCGAGCGGTCCGCGCTCGTGCGAGCGCAGCCACCAGTAGCTCCAGGGCACCTGGATGCCGAAGAAGATCACCAGCGACAGCGCCAGCCCCGCCGCCGGCCCGACCTGGGCCCAGAGGCCGAAACCCCAGCCGTAGAACAGCGTCGTGCAGATGACGGTCTGCATGAGGTAGTTGGTCAGCGGCATGCGGCCGGCCAGCTCGAAGGGCCTGAACAGCGGTTTCCAGGCCTCGCGCTGGAACAGCTGCACGATCAGCAGCACGTAGAAGACCATCAGCATCGGCCGCGAGATGTTGTAGCAAAGGCCGGCAAAGGTCTTGATCAGCGACGGGCCGGGTGCGCGGTTGGCCTCCCAGATCATCACTGCGGTGGCCGACAGCGCCAGACCCACGACCAGCATGATCCAGGTCAGGCGGCGGATCTGCGGCATCAGCTCGGGGATGCGCTGGGCCCAGCGGCGTCGGCCCGCCAGCACACCGAGCAGCATCGTCAGCGTCATCGTCACGTACCAGCCGAACATGCCCCACAGCGAGTACAGGTTGCCGTACTCGAAGGCCATCAGGCGCATCGTCTCGTGCGCCGCGTCCAGGAAGCTGCCGCTGCCGAAGGCGAGGTCGTTGGTGACGGCGAAGCCCTTGCCGATGGCCACCCGGCTGGCGACGAACTCCTTGCTCACGAAGGCCACCCGCAGCAGGCTGGCCACCAGCGGATAGACGATGCAGCCGACCATGATGGCCACCAGGCCGCGGTCGCTGACGCGGCGCAGGCCGAACAGCAGCACGATGCCCAGCACGGCATAGACGTGCAGCACGTCGCCGAACCAGAATACCCAGGCATGCAGCAGGCCCAGCGCGAGCAGCACCAGCAGCCGGCGCAGGTACAGGCGGTCGGCGTGCAGCGGGTCCATCTGCTGCATGCGCGCAAACTGGATCGTGAAGCCAAGGCCGAAGAGCACGCTGAAGAGGCTGTTGAACTTGCCCGAGAACAGCGCGTCGCGCACCTGTTCGGCGATCTGGTCGACCTGCGAAGGCCAGTAGTGGGAGCCGTCGGCTTCGTGCCAGCCGCTGTAGCTGAAGCCCGGCATGTTCATGATCAGGATGCCCATCAGCGCAAAGCCGCGCAGGACGTCCAGCGTGGTGATGCGTTCGGAGGCCGGCAGGGCGGCCGGCGCAGAGGTGTTCATCGTCAGGCGCTTCCTTGGCGGTGCCGCGGGTCGGTGCGCCGGCGGCAGCGCGCATCTTGCGCCTGCGGCCGCGGCCGCGAAACCCCCCAAAGAGGCCGCCGACGGCCTATGCCGGATGGCCGGCGGCGCTACTGTCGCAGCGACCGCAGGCCGAACAGGTCGGCCAGCGCTTGCCGGTACTGCTCCTGGGCCAGCGAGTTGGTGTTGTGGTGCGAGCCGCCTTCGACCAGCACAAAGCGCTTGGGGTCGCTGGCCCGTTCGAACAGCGCCTGGCCCAGGGCGGGCTGGATCAAGGTGTCCTCGCTGCCATGCACCACGAGCACCGGCGCGCCAACGCGGGCGATGCGCGCGGCGGCGTCGAAGCGTTGTGTGATCAGCGGCCCCACCGGCAACCAGCCCCACTTGAAACTGCTCACGACATCGGGGATCGAGGTGAAGCTGCCCTCGACGATGAGACCGGCTTCGTCGTCGACCTCGGCCGCCAGCCGCACCGCGATGGCGCCGCCCAGCGAGTGGCCGAACAGGTAGCGCGCTGACTGCGGCTGCTGGCGCGCGAGCCACTGCCACGCGGCGTGTGCGTCCTCCTGCGCCAGGTCTTCGGAGGGCAGCTGCTCGCTGCTGCGGCCGAAGCCCCGGTAGTCGACGCCGAGCACCGAAAAACCCAGCGCGTGCATGCGCCGCATGCGGTGGGCGCTGCTGCGCACGTCCCAGCGCGCACCGTGCAGGTACAGCATCGTCGGCGCGGACGGGTCGGCCTGCGCCAGCCACAGGCCGTGCAGGCGAACGGGTTGGCCCGCCGCGCGGGACTCGAAGTCGATCCACACATCCTGCATGCCCTCGGCGGCCGCCGCGCCGGCCCACGAGCGCGTGCCGGGCTGGAAGATCCAGCGCCTTTGCTGTTCATCCAGCGTGGCGCAGCCCGCCGTCAGCAGCAGGGCCGCGAGCAGCGCGGCGCCGGCCCGCCACAGCGGCCCGGCCCGGCGCCGCACGGCCGCCGATGGCGCTGGCGATGGTGGTTCGTTCTTCATGCAGGCCATCTTCGCATCTTGCGGGCCGGCCCGCATCGCCCCTGTTGGGGGCGGCGGCATCCGCGCGCTTGATGAAGGCCCCGATTCGGGTAGTCTTGCGCCACCTGCACGGATCCGTCCAAGGAGCGAGCGCCATGAAACCTGTCTCCGAACTGCTCAAGACCCGTGACGGCACGCTGTGGCACGTGCGCCCCGACGAGTCGGTGTTCTCGGCGCTGGAACTGCTGGCCCGCTACGAGGTCGGGGCGCTGATGGTCATGGACGCCGGGCGACTGGTGGGCGTGATCTCCGAGCGCGACTACACGCGCAAGATTGCGCTGCAGGGGCGCAACTCCAAGGAGACCCGCGTCTTGGACATCATGACGCGCGACGTCATCACGGTCACGCCGGCGACGCGCACGCTCGCTTGCATGGCGCTGATGAGCGAGAAGAAGTTCCGTCACCTGCCGGTGGTGGAAGGCGCCACCGTGCTGGGCATGATCTCGATCCGCGACATCCTGGACGACATCATCGCCGACCACGAGGCAACCATCAAGCAGCTCGAAAACTACATCCAGTCCTAGCGCGTGCGCGCGGACACGAAGGGTTGCCGCGCTATCCTCGCGGGTTCATGACCGACCACCCCGGCATCGACGAGTCGATCCAGCGCCAGACCTTGCAGGTTGCGCTCCGCAATTCGGCGCGCACCGCGCCCTTGCTGTTCGTCGCCGTGGTCTTCATTGCCTGGTTGGGCTGGCAGGCCGGACAGACTGCAGCGGCCTGGGTCACATTGGGCATCGGCGCGGTCGTGGCGCTGTCGCGGTGGCTGATCACGCAGCGCATGGCCGTGCCGGTGGCGCAGGGCACGGCGCCCGTGAAGGCGGTCGTGTACATGCTCGAAGGCAACGCCGCGATGGCCGGCACGATGTGGGTCGTGGCCACTTTCCTGATCTACCCGGCCTTGCCCGGGTCCAGCGCCACCGTCTACGTCGTGCTGGCCTGCGGCTCGGTGGCCACCGCGGCCCTGTTCATGTCGGTCGCCGGGCGCAGCTACCTGATCCTCAACGTGCTGCAGGTCGGCGCGCTGTCGGTGGTGTCCTTGCTGCCGGGGCCGGTGCACTCGATTCCGCTGGCCCTGCTGACCCTGCTGTTCGGCATCACGATGCACCGCACGACCGCCGAGCTGCGCGACACCATCGTGCGTTCGCTGCGCCACAGCGCCGAAGCCGACGAGGCCAACGAGTCGCTGCTGCGCTCCAAGGAGGCGGCGGAGTCGGCCAACCTGGCCAAGAGCCAGTTCCTGGCGACGATGAGTCACGAGATCCGCACGCCGATGAACGGCGTGCTCGGCGCGTTGGAGCTGCTGCGCCAGACGCCGCTGGACCTGCGGCAGCGTCGCCTGGTGACCACCGCGGCGGCTTCGGGCGAGTCGCTGATGGACATCCTCAACGACGTGCTCGACCACTCCAAGATCGAGGCCGGCAAGCTGGTGCTGGCGCACGCGCCGATGTCGCTGCACTCGGTGGCGGCGTCGGCCACGGCCCTCTTCCGCGCCAATGCCGAGAGCCGCGGCCTGACGATCGCCATGCAGATGGACAGCGACGTGCCCGACGGCGTGATCGGCGACGCGCCGCGGCTCAAGCAGGTGCTGCTCAACCTGCTGGGCAACGGGGTCAAGTTCACCGAGAAGGGCGGCGTCACGCTCAAGCTGAGCTGCCAGATGCGCGACGAGGTGGCCTGCCGCGTGCGCTTCGAGGTCCAGGACTCCGGCATCGGCATCCCGACGTCGGCGCTGGAGACCGTGTTCCAGCCCTTCCACCAGGTCGACAGCACGCGCTCGCGGCTGCGCGGCGGCACCGGCCTGGGACTGGCCATCAGCCAGCGCATCGTCGAGGCGATGGGGGGCCAGATCGAGATCACCAGCCGGCTGGGCACCGGTTCGGTGTTTTCGTTCACGCTCTTCCTGCCGCTGGCGCCCAACGTGCCGCTGCCGGTCTACGAGTCGGACTTCGGGCTGCTGGTCGAAAGCAGCAACCTCAGCGGCACCGTGCTGCTGGTGGAGGACAACGTCGTCAACCGCATGATCGGCGCCGAGATGCTCAAGTCCTTCGGCGTCGACGTGCTCGAGGCCGAGGACGGCGCGCAGGCGCTGGGCACGCTGGAGAAGCAGCGTGTGGACCTGGTGCTGATGGACATCCAGATGCCGGTGCTCGACGGCTATGCCGCCACGCGCCAGGCGCGCGAGCGTGAAGCGCGCCTGCGACTGCCGCGCGTGCCGATCGTGGCGCTCACGGCCAACGCTTTCGACGAAGACGCGGCGCTGGCGATGGCCGCCGGCATGGACGGCCACTTGTCCAAGCCGTATTCGCGCGAGCAGCTGCGCGAGCTGGTGCAGCGCTGGTTGTGAGCGGGCCCGGCGGCTGAGGTGCCGGGCCCGGCCGTGCCGGGGCCCCTACAGCGCCAGCCGCCGGCCCTGGATCGCCAGCAGTCCCTCGAAGATCAGCGTCTCCTCGGTCTCGAAGGGCAGGTCGGTGATGGGCGCGAGCTTGACCGCGGCGCCGCCGGTCATCAGCAGCATCGGCTCCTGGCCCGTCAACTTCTGCAGCCGCCGCGCCTGGCGTTCGACGGCGCCGGCAATGGCGTTGGCGCCGCCGCTCATCAGCGCGTCGCTGGTGTTGGTGGGAAAGTCGACGACCTCGCCGGTCGGCACCTTGAGGCCGGCCGTGCCCTGCTCGAGCGCGCGCAGCATCAGTCCGAAGCCGGGCAGGATGAGCCCGCCCAGGAAGTGGCCGCCTGCATCCAGCGCATCCACCGTGACGGCAGTGCCGACCATCACCACCAGGGCCGGCCGCGCCGCGCCGGCGGCGAGCACCCGGGCGCGTGCACCGGCCAGCGCCACCCAGCGGTCGGCGCCCAGGCGGCTGGGGTGGTCGTAGCCGTTGACGAGCCCGGCCTCGTGCGACGACGGCACCACCCAGTGCGGGTCGATGTCCCACAGTTCCATCTGCGTCTCGACGCGCCGGCGCACGGCGTCGCCGGCGACGACGCAGCCGAGCATGCTGGTGGGCGTGCGCAGGCTCTTCCAGTCGCGCTCGGCCAGGTCGTCGATGGTCTCCAGAAAGACCGCGCCCTGCTCCAGCAGCACGGCGCCCGGGTGGGGGGCCGCGTACAGGGCCCACTTCAAGCGCGTGTTGCCGATGTCGATGGCCAGGAACGTCATGGAGCGGGTCGAGCGCTGCTGCAAGGGCCCCCAGGGTATCAGCGCACGCCGGCTGCGCCGCTGCCGGCGATTGGGGGTAAACCATGACCGGGTTCCGATGCCGTGTCAGCAGGACCGTGGGCACCCGTGGCATGATCTTCGGTTGACGTTTACGTAAACGTCAGTCATCGCCGATCCGATCCGACCCTCCGCCATCACCGGGTGCACCGACATGACCGACCTGTCCGCTGAGTTCAAGGCCCTGGCCGACTACCGCCCCACGCACAAGGTGCGCTTCGTCACCGCGGCGTCGCTGTTCGACGGCCACGACGCGGCCATCAACATCATGCGGCGCATCCTGCAGGGCATGGGCGCCGAGGTCATCCACCTCGGCCACAACCGCAGCGTCGACGAGGTCGTCACCGCGGCGCTGCACGAGGACGTGCAGGGCATCGCCATCAGCAGCTACCAGGGCGGCCACGTCGAGTACTTCAAGTACATGGTCGACCTGCTGCGCCAGCGCGGCGGCGCCCACATCCAGGTCTTCGGCGGCGGCGGCGGCGTCATCGTGCCGGCCGAGATCCGCGAGCTGCAGGACTACGGCGTGACGCGCATCTACAGCCCCGAGGACGGCCAGCGCATGGGCCTGGCGGGCATGATCGGCGAGATGGTCATGCGCTGCGACACCGACCTGGCGGTGCACGCGCCGGCGGCGGTGACGGCGCTGCAGGGCCACACCGACGCAGCCTGGCGCGCGCTGGCGCAGGCCATCACGGCGCTGGAGAACGGCCGCGTCGACCCCGCCTTCAAGGCCGCTCTCGCTGCGGCCGCGGCGGCCAGGGAGGTGCCGGTGCTGGGCATCACCGGCACCGGCGGCGCTGGCAAAAGCAGCCTCACCGACGAGCTGATCCGGCGCATCCGGCTCGACCACGACGACGCGCTGCGCATCGCCGTCATCAGCATCGACCCCAGCCGGCGCAAGAGCGGCGGCGCGCTGCTGGGCGACCGCATCCGCATGAACGCGATCGGTCCCTGGCACCGGCCGACCGGAGGGGCGGCCGCAGGGGATTCGGGGGCCCGGGTCTTCATGCGCAGCCTGGCGACGCGCGACTTCGGCAGCGAGATCAGCCAGGCGCTGCCCGACGTGCTGCTGGCCTGCAAGGCGGCGGGCTTCGACCTCGTCGTCGTCGAGACCTCGGGCATCGGCCAGGGCGACGCCGCGATCGTGCCGCTGGTCGACGTGCCGATGTACGTCATGACGCCCGAGTTCGGCGCCGCCAGCCAGCTCGAGAAGATCGACATGCTCGACTTCGCCGAGTTTGTGGCCATCAACAAGTTCGACCGCAAGGGCGCCGCCGACGCGCTGCGCGACGTCGCCAAGCAGGTGCAGCGCAACAAGGAAGCCTGGAAGACGCCGACCGAGCAGATGCCGGTGTTCGGCACCATGGCCAGCCGCTTCAACGACGACGGCGTGACGGCGCTGTACCAGGCGGTGTTCGAGCGCCTGCGGCCGCGCTTGCTGGCGGCCGGCGCGAAGTTGGGCGAAGGCCGGCTGCCGCAGGTCGCCACGCGCCACAGCACGCACCAGGTGCCGATCGTGCCCGGCGCGCGCGTGCGCTACCTGGCCGACATCGCCGACACCGTGCGCGGCTACAAGGCGCGCGCGCTGCAGCAAAGCCGCCTGGCGCGCCAGGTGCAGCAGCTGCGCGCGAGCGCCCGCATGCTGCAGACCGACAAGCCCGAACGCCACCGCGCCGTCGAGGCCGTCAACGACCTGGCCGCGACGCGCGAAGCGCAACTCGACACGCTGTCGCGCCAGCTGCTGGCGCAGTGGCCCGACATGTGCAAGGCCTACGCCGGAGACGAGTACGTGGTGAAGATCCGCGACAAGGAGATCCGCACCGCGCTCACGCACACCACGCTGTCGGGCAGCAAGATCCGCAAGGTCGCGCTGCCGACCTACGAGTGCGAAGGCGAGCTGCTGAAGTGGCTGCTGCTGGACAACGTGCCCGGCAGCTTCCCCTACGCCGCCGGCACCTTTGCCTTCAAGCGCGAAGGCGAGGACCCGACGCGCATGTTCGCCGGCGAAGGCGACGCCTTCCGCACCAACCGCCGCTTCAAGATGGTCAGCGCTGGCCTGCCGGCCAAGCGGCTGTCCACCGCCTTCGACAGCGTCACGCTGTACGGCAACGACCCCGACCTGCGGCCCGACATCTACGGCAAGGTCGGCAACTCCGGCGTCAGCATCGCCACGCTGGACGACCTGAAGGTGCTCTATTCGGGCTTCGAGCTGACCCACCCCAGCACCAGCGTCAGCATGACCATCAACGGCCCGGCGCCGACGATCCTGGCGATGTTCATGAACACCGCGATCGACCAGAACCTGGACAAGTTCAAGCTCGACAACGGCCGCGACCCGACCGCCGACGAGGCGCAGAAGATCCGCGCCTGGACGCTGGCCAATGTGCGCGGCACGGTGCAGGCCGACATCCTGAA
>JAYUPN010000121.1:0-4349 GCA_043760065.1 Rubrivivax sp. | reverse complement strand
TGCACCCTGACCAACAACAGCAACCGCGGCGGCGACAAACAGCCCGGCACCGACGCAATGAACCCGCGCGCCGACAACACGATGGGCAACATCATCCGCTGGAAGGAAGATGGCGACTTCGATAGCACCGCGTTCCAGTGGAACCATTTCGTTCTCGCCGGCGACCCGGGCAACACGCGTGCCGAAGCCAAGGGCAATATCAAGGGCGATGCCTTCGGCTGCCCCGACGGCCTGTGGACCGACGGGCGCGGCGTGCTCTGGATCCAGACCGACATGAGCACCTCGGCGATGGGCAAGGGCGACCTGGCCAAGCTCGGCCACAACGTGATGCTCGCCGCCGACCCGCGCACCGGCGACATCCGACGCTTCCTCACCGGCCCGGCGGGCTGCGAGATCACCGGCGCCACCGGCACGCCCGACGGACGCACGATGTTCATCAACATCCAGCACCCGGGCGAAACCCCGTCGGAGCGCAACGACCCCGACCAGCCGCGGCGCATCTCCAACTGGCCCGACCAGCGCGGCGACGGCCGGCCGCGCTCGGCCACCGTGGTGATCCGCAAGAACGATGGTGGCGTGATCGGGTCCTGATCGGCAACAGGCGCGGGCGCCGTCAGCCAGCCCCGTCCCCCACCGGTTCGCCCAGGTTCTGCATCAGGCGGTTGGCCCAGCCGAAGATCGCCACGGCGTGCAGCAGGTCGATGATCTGCTCGTCGCTCACGGCCAGCGCGCGCAGCGGGGCGATGTCGGCGGCGACCAGGCCCGAGGGCCGCAGCGTCACCGCCTGCGCGAAGCCGGCGATCGCCCGTTCGCGCTCGGTGCTGCCGGCGCTGGCCGGATCGTCGAAGACCTGCTCGACGGTGTCGGTCCGCCGCGCCAGTTGCGCATAACGCTGGGCGTGGACCGAGGTGCAGTAGACGCAGCCGTTGGTCACCGAGACCACCATCGCGCCCAGTTCGCGCTCGGCGCGCGGCAGCCCGCCATTGGCGTACATGATCGCGTTGTAGGCCGTCGAGCGGTGGCGCAGCATCAGCGGCTGGTGGGCCAGCGTCAGGTAGTACTCGGACGAGCGGGCCTGGGCGTGGCTTTCGTCCAGCACTTCGAGTTGCAGCGCGCTGGCCTGGTCGACGCGCACCGGCGTGAGCCAGCTCTGCCACTGCAGGGTTTCGTTGGTGAAGCCATTGCGGCGGATGACGACCGGGGCGTTCATGCGCTGACTCCCATTGCCTTGAGCCCGGCGACGACCCGTGTCTGGTAGGACAGGAACGCCACCAATTGCGCCAGCGCGACGATCGCCGCGTCGCCGAGGCCGGCGGCTTTCAGGGACTGGATCGCGCCGCGGTCGCCGTGCCGCGGGTCGGTGCTGAGCAGCGTGGCGAAGTGCAGCATCTGGGGCAAGGCCGGCGAGGGAGGGGTCGTTTCGGCCTCGAGCAGCGTGGCGTAGTGCGCCGCGAGTTCGCCGGCGCCGACGTCCCGGCACGCATGCACCGCCACGCGCAGCCGGTCCGCCGTGGACAGGCCCGCCACCGGCTCGCGCAGCAGCGCGTCGTGGCTGGCCTGCGTGGCCTGCACGGCAGTGCTTCGGAAGCGCCGCGCGGTGTGCAGTGGCATGCCGGGGGCGAGGCCGGCGGCCTGGTCGATCACGTCGAGGCTCGGGTTCATGCTTGGTTCTCTCCGGGTAAGGGTGACGGCACCCATTCGTCGCCGAACACCTCGGGCTCGGCATAGGCCTGCATGCGCGCGAAGTGGTGTTCGATGTCTTCGGCCCACAAGAGGCCGGCCAGGCCGGTGGCGAGCTGCGTCGCGCCTTCGCTGATGGCGGGGATGTCGCCGGTGATCACGCCCAACGACAGCGCCGCCGGGTAGCTGAAGCAGTGCACGCGCTCGAGGCCCGGGCAGGCAGCGCCGTCGCGCGGCTGGAACTCGAAATCCGCGCCCAGGTCGGGCGACGCCGACAGCTCCTCGTCTTCCTGCCCCGCAACGGGCGTCCAGCGGTCCCGCCACAGGCGCACATGCGGCGCGAGGTGGCGCAGCATCGGGCGCTGCGCCCAATCGACCGCGAAGCCGGTGGCGAAGATCAGGAAGTCGAGCTCGATCGGGCCGCGCGATGTCGACACGCGCAACGCGCCGTCGTGCGCGTCAGCCGAGTGCACCGCGCAGCCGAGGTGGAAGAAGGCGTTGGCATGGCGCGAGACGCGCAGCGTGCTGTCGCGCGGCGGCGGCACCTGCTGCTGGTGGATGTAGTGCCGGATGCGCCACTTCCACGCGTCGGGCAGGCGCGCGTGGCCGTGCACAAAGCCGGGGTTGCCGGCACCCTTGCCCTTGTTGATGCGCGGGATGTCGTCACGCCGGATGAGCAGGTGCACCCGCGCGGCGCCTTCCTCCAGCGCGGTGGCGGCGCTGTCCATCGCCGAGGCGCCGGCACCGACCACGCCGACGCGCAGGCCCTGCAGCGTGGCGTAGTCGAGCTCGTCGGCCGACTGGGCCCAGCACGCACGCGGCAGCCGCTGCACCCACTCGGGCACCCAGGGCCCGCCGAGGCCGGCGCGGCCGGTGGCCAGCACGACACGGCGGGCCCAGGCCCGCTGCTCGCCGCCGTCGGCCTGCAGGCGCAACGCGACGAGGCCGTCGGCCCCGGGCAGCACGTCGGTGATGCGGTGCCCGTTGTGCACAGTCAGCGCCAGCACGCGGCGGTACCAGCGCAGGTAGTCCATCCACTGCAGACGCGGGATCTTGTCCAGCGCCTCCCACGCGGCGCTGCCGAACTGCGCTTCGAACCAGGCGCGAAAGGTGAGCGAAGGCAATCCGAGCGCCGGCCCGGCGAGTTGCTTGGGCGAGCGCAGCGTTTCCATGCGCGCTGTCGTGGCCCAGGGGCCTTCCCAGCCGGCTGCCGCCTCGTCGTAGACGACGGTCGCCACGCCGCGGTGCTGCAGCGCCGCCGCCAGCGCCAGGCCGGCCATGCCGGCGCCGATGATCGCCACGTCGGCCACCGGCTGGGCTTCGTGCTCGCGCAGCGGTGTCCAGCGCGGCGCGGGGAGTTGCAGGCACTCCATCTCGTAGACAAGACGCTGCTCCAGAGCTTCCAGGCCCTGGGCCTGTGCGAGCTCGGTCACCGCGCCAGCTCCTGCACGCCAGCCTCGGCGCCGTGGCGCGATACGGCCGCCGACACTGCCGCTAGCGCCGCGTCCAGCAAGGGCACCGGCAGCGCGAGCGCCTCGGCTTCGGCGCGCGCCAGCTTCAAGTCCTTCCGCAGGAGCCCGAGCGTGAAGCTCACCGGCCCGTCGCCGCCCATCATGCGCGACAGGTAGTTCGGCAGCAGGAAGCTGCTGCCGGTGCCGCCTTCGAGGGCGGCCTGCACATCGGCCGCGGCCAGGCCCCAGGCGCGGGCCAGCCGTGCGCCGTCGGCCAGACCCAGCAGCGAGCCGCACATAAGAGTCTGGTTCAGCAGCTTGGTGCGGTAGCCGCTGCCCGAGGGGCCGCAGGCCACCAGCCGCTGGCTGAAGCTGGCCAGCAGGGGCCTCGCCAGCGCCAGCGCTTCGGCCGTGCCCCCGACGAAGCTGGTGAGCGTGCCGCGCTGCGCCCCGGCCACGCCGCCGGTGACCGGCGCATCGAGCACCCGCAAGCCGAGTGCTTCGGCCCGCTGCGCCGCTGCCAGTGCGTTGCGCGGCGCGGCCGTGCTCATGTCGATGAACAGGGTGCCCGGCCGCGCCAGCGGCATCAGCTCGGCCTGCAGCGCTTCAACTTCGTCGGGCCCGGTGACGACGGTGCAGACGATGTCGCAGCGCGGCAGCAGCGCGGCGGCATCGGCGGCCCAACTCGCGCCGCGTTCGATGAGCGCCGCGGCCGCCTCCTTGCGCCGGGCCCAGAGCCGCAGCGCAAAGCCCGCCTCCAGCACCCGCTCCGCCATCGGCGCGCCGATGCGTCCGAGCCCGATCCAGCCCACCGCCTGGCGCGCTGCCGCGCCGGTGCTCAATCGTGCACCCTTCGGCCTGCGGCCTGCCCCGCACGGCCCTGTAGGGGCCCCTTCGTGGCCCTAGGGGAGCATTCGCACTCGGGGCGGCCCGGCGAGCTCAATGGCGCACCCTTCGGCCTGCGGCCTGTCCCGCCGAGCGGGAGCATTCGCACTTGGGGCGGCCCGGCGTGCTCATCACTGCACCGTGATCTTCGCGTCGCGCACCAGGCGGCCCCACTTCTCGCTTTCGGTGGCCAGGTGGTCGGCCAACTGGCGCGGCGTGCCGCCCAGGGTGCTGGCGCCCATCTCGCCCAGGCGCTTCTTGACGGCCGGATCGGCCAGCACCTCGTTGGCGACCGCGTTCATGCGTTCGAGCACCGGCGCCGGCGTGCCCTTG
>JAYUPN010000120.1:0-4356 GCA_043760065.1 Rubrivivax sp. | reverse complement strand
GACGCCGAGGCCTTGAGCAGCATCTCGTTGTCGGCGACAGGGGCATGCACGGTGGCGAAGTGGCGGCCGACCTTGGTCTCTGGCGCCCAGTGGCTGGGCAGCGCCACCGCCAGCCACGGGATTGTGCCGTCGCGGCCGTCGACGATGGCGAAGTCCTCGGCGAATGCCAGGCTCAGCAGGCCAGGCAGGCGCCAGGGGGCGGGCAGGCCTTCCAGGCAGCGCGCGACTTCGTCGCCGAGGCCGAAGACGCCGGTGGCGGTCTGCTCGACCCGGCCTTCGGTGTCGGTGGCGGTACCCAGCGACACGGCGTGCGCGCGCCGCCCGTCCCACTGCCACGCCTGCGGATGTTCGGCCGCTGCGTGTTCGCACAGCGCGGCCAGCGTGGGCGCCGGGTCGAAGTCCTCGCGCACCAGCATCGCCTGCGCCCAGAAGGCCGACAGCACGGCGAGTTTCTCGCGCTGGTGGCGCGAGCCCGCGGCCAGCGGCGTGAGCTGCGCCGCGCCCGCGGCCAAGCGCCGCAGCCCTGGCTGCATGCGAAACGGCGCCACGACGGCGCTGTCGAAGTCAAACTGCATCGGACCCGATGATGCCCAAAGTGAAACAGGGCACCCGTTGGAGCCCTGTTTCTGCAGCGGCGCGGATCAGACGCGCTTGCGGTACTCGTGCGTGCGGGTGTCGATTTCGACCTTGTCACCGTTCTCGACGAAGATCGGCACGCTGATCTCGAAGCCGGTGCCCACCAGCTTGGCCGGCTTGAGCACCTTGCCCGAGGTGTCGCCCTTGACCGCGGGGTCGGTGGTGATCTCGCGCACCACGGTGGTCGGCAGTTCGACCGAGATCGCCTTGCCATCGTAGAACACGACTTCGACGGGCATGGCGTCTTCGAGGTAGTTGATGGCGTCGCCCATGTTCTCGGCTTCGACCTCGAACTGGTTGTACTCGGCGTCCATGAAGGCGTACATCGGGTCGGCGAAGTAGGAGTAGGTGCAATCCTTCTTGTCGAGGATGACCTGGTCCATCTTGTCGTCGGCCTTGAAGACCGTTTCGGCGCCGAAGCCGCTGAGCAGGCTCTTCATCTTCATGCGCACGGTGGCGGCACCGCGGCCGCCGCGGCTGTATTCGGTCTTCAGCACGACCATCGGGTCCTTGCCCTGCATGATGACGTTGCCGGCGCGGATTTCCTGAGCGAGTTTCATGACGAGTTCCGTGGGTGGTGGCGGCGCGCGGGAAACGGGTTCTTGCAAACCGCGGCGGCCGGACGCGCCGCTTGGCTGCCACTGGGCATGGCGGCCGGGCGCAAAGCCCGCAATTCTAGCAGCAGGCTAGGTCGCCGCGATGCCCTTGGCGGCCACGAAGTCCTGCAGTTGCGTCGCCAGGTCGGCCTGCTCGTGCAACGCCTGCCGCCATTGTCGGGTGGCCGCGCCCCAGGCGGGGCCGGCCGGGAGCCCGGGCCAGGGCATCCGGCCGCCGCCGTTCCAGGCCCGCCACAGGGTCTGGACGGCAGCTGGCAGCTGGGCTTGCGCCAGCATCGCATCGACCTTGACGCGGTGTACGCCGCCGTGCTGCGAATAGGCCTGCCAGACGAAAGGCGCGCCGGCCCAGAGGGCGCGCACCAGCGAGTCCTCGCCGCGCACGAAGTTCAGGTCGCAGGCCCACAGCAGGTGGTCGAAGGCGGTCTGGCTGAGCCACGGCAGCCGCGCCACGCGCAGGCCCGGCGGCAGGTGTTCGACCTGCCGCTGGGCCGGTCCGGGTGTCAGCAGCAGCAGCGTGGGCTCGCGGGCCAGGTCGGCCAGCAGCTCGGGCAGGGCCGGGTTGTCGTAGCAGAACAGGCTCACCAGGCGCTCGCCCGCGGCCACGTGCAGGCCCTGCTCGTGCAGCCAGCGCGTGCGGTCGAAGTTCGCCCGGGCTTCGATCAACCCGTCTTCGCGCAGCAAGCCCCCGGTGCGGTTGGTGAAGCCGGGGTAGAAGAACCACTTGTCCAGACCGCAGCGCTGCGGCGAAAGCAGGCCGTGCGAGCGCTCGACGTAGGACTCGGCGCTGAGGTACTCCAGGTTGATCCACACCGGCGGCCGCGGCCGTGCCGCCATCGCCTGGACGACGGCATCGGGCGGGTCGCAGCCGAAGGCTTCGATGACGACGTCGCCGGCCTCGGCCGCACCCGGCCAGGGCAGCACCTGCACGCCGGCCGCGCCCTGCGGCGCCATCCAGGCCAGGGCCGTGGCGTCGTCGATGACCAGTCGCACCGACTGGCCGCGCTCGGCGAGCTGGCGCGCCAGACGCCAGCACACGCCGGTGTCGCCGTGGTTGTCGATGACGCGGCAGAACAGGTCCCAGCGCAGGGCGGGTCGGCTTGGTGGCTGCGGCATCGGGGGATTATCGAAGCCGTACAAAATGGCGCGCGATGAGCGACCGACCCGCCGACCCCCCAGCCGCTGCCAGTGCGGTCCCCGCCGCCGCGCCCGACGCTGCCGTGCGCGACCGGCTGCTGGCCGAGGTCGCGGCGCTGCCTGCGCTGCCGGGTGTGTATCGCTGGTTCGACGCCCAGGGCAACCTGCTGTACGTGGGCAAGGCGCGGCACCTGAAGAAGCGCGTCTCGAGCTACCTGCAGCGCGACCACGACGGCACGCGCATCGGCCAGATGGTGGCGCGCATCGCGCGGCTGGAAACCACCGTCGTGCGCAGCGAGGCCGAGGCGCTGCTGCTCGAGAACAATCTCATCAAGACGCTGTCGCCGCGCTTCAACATCCTGTTCCGCGACGACAAGAGCTACCCCTACCTGAAGATCACCGGTGCGCCGGCCAAAGGGGCAGGGGCCCCGTTGGCTTCACAGTTCCCGCGCATGGCCTACTTCCGCGGTGCCGTCGACCGCAAGCACCGCTACTTCGGCCCCTACCCCAACGCCTGGGCGGTGAAGCAGACGATCCAGCTGATGCAGAAGGTGTTCCGCCTGCGCACCTGCGAGGACACGGTGTTCAACAACCGCTCGCGGCCGTGCCTGCTGTACCAGATCCAGCGCTGCTCGGGCCCCTGCGTGGGCCTGATCGCGCCGGCCCACTATGCACGCGACGTGCACGATGCAGAACGCTTCCTGCTCGGCGAGCCGCAGGAGGTGATCAATGACCTGCAGTCGCAGATGATGATCCACGCCGAGGCGCTGGAGTTCGAGCGCGCGGCGGGGCTGCGCGACCGCATCGGCTCGCTGTCGCGCGTGCTGCACCAGCAGTCGGTGGACGCCAGCAGCCTGAGCGCGGCCGACAAGGACGTCGACGTGCTGGCCGTCAAGGTGGCGGGCGGCCGCGCCTGCGTCAACCTGGCGATGGTGCGCGGCAGCCGCCACCTCGGCGACCGCGCCTACTTCCCGACCCACGTCGACGAAGGCGCGGCGCTGACGGCGGCCGGACTCGCCGGGTCCGAGCCGGACGACGCGACCGACGCGACCGACGCGACCGACGCCACCGACAGCGCCAGGCCGCGCGGCGCCGAGACCGCGGTGCTGGAAGCCTTCATCGCGCAGCACTACATCGGCCAGCCGGTGCCGCCGCAACTGGTGACCAGCCACGCCGTCGACCCGGCGCTGCTCGAAGCGCTGGGCGAGGCCGCGGGCGTGAAGGTGCGCGCGCAGCACCAGCCGCGCGAGCAGCGCCGCATCTGGCTCGAGATGGCGGCCAAGGGCGCCGAGCTGTCGCTGGCGCGGCTGCTGGCCGAAGAAGGCTCGCAGCAGCAGCGCACGCGTGCGCTGATCGATGCGCTGGACCTCGACCTGGCCGTGCCGGCGCAGCTGCGCATCGAGTGTTTCGACATCAGCCACACCGCCGGCGAATCGACGCAGGCCTCGTGCGTGGTCTACGAGAACCACGCCATGCAGAGCAGCCAGTACCGGCGCTTCAACATCGAAGGCATCACCGGCGGCGACGACTACGCCGCGATGCGGCAGGTGCTGATGCGCCGCTACGCGAGGCTGGCCGAGGCGGTGGCCCACGGCAAGGTCGACGAAGGCACGGCAGCGCCGCAGACGGTTCCAGCCGGGGCCGCCGACGGCGAGGCCAGCGCCGCCCCGGCGCTGCGCGCGCGCCGGGGGCTGGCCCGCATGTCCGACCTCGTGCTGGTGGACGGCGGACGCGGACAGGTCAGCATGGCGCGCGAGGTTTTCGAGGAACTGGGTCTGGACGTGGCACTGATCGTCGGCGTCGAAAAGGGCGAAGGCCGCAAGGTGGGCCTGGAGGAACTTGTGTTTGCCGACGGACGTGAGAAGGTGGTTCTCGGGCATGATTCGGCCGCGCTGATGCTGGTGGCGCAGATCCGGGACGAAGCGCACCGGTTCGCGATCACCGGCATGCGGGCCCGCCGCGCCAGCGT
>JAYUPN010000119.1:0-11843 GCA_043760065.1 Rubrivivax sp. | reverse complement strand
GGCCCGAGGTATACCGGCAAAACCGCGGCACGTATACCTTGGTCTCCTGTTCGGCCGGGTCGGCGCGTGGCGAAATGGCGTCCATGCCGAGTCCTGCTCGGTAGCCCCAAGGACAAGCACCATGAACCACATCGCCAAGACCTTCGCCCCCCTCGTCGCCATGGTTGCCGCTGCCGTGGCCTGCACGGCGGTGTCGGTGGCGTTGCTGGGCCCTGCCCCGGCGCAGGCGCAGAGCGTCGACCCCATCACGTCCGACTTCGCCCGCGCCTCCTGACGCAGGGGCTCACCAGGCGTAGCATTCCCGACATCACCGTTTGACCCGAAAGCCCATCATGAAACTCAGCTTTAAGTTTGCTCTGTTGGCCCTCGTGGCCGCCCTGGCGACCAGCGGCGTCCATGCCCAGGAAAAGGTGCTTCGCGAGGGCCAGGTCACGCAGCAGGCGCTGATCGACGCGCTGGCGCCGGACGGCGCTGCCTCTGGCGCCGAAGACGGTGTGCGCACGCGCAGCTGGAAGCCCGGTGTTCGCCCGGCCGCTGCAGCCGCGGCGGGCGCCGCCGGCGCGGCTGCGCAGCCGGGCCGGGCCTCGATCCTGGTCACCTTCGTCACCAACTCGGCCGACCTGACCGGCGACGCCAAGCGTGCGCTCGACGTGCTGGCCGGCGCCATGAAGTCCGAGAAGCTGGCCGCGGTGCGCTTCACCATCGAAGGCCACGCCGACCCGCGCGGCACCGAAGAGCTCAACCAGCGCCTGAGCCAGTCGCGTGCCGAGAGCGTGCGCGGCTACCTGATGGGTTCGCACGGCCTGGCCGCCGACCGCATCCAGGCCGTCGGCAAGGGCTCCAGCGCGCTGATGAAGCCCAGCGAGCCGGCCGCGCCCGAGAACCGGCGCGTAACGATCGTCGCCCAGCCCAGCTGAGCAGCGCGCACTGCTGCAGCAGCGGCCCCGTCGAGGGGCCGCTGCCGTTTCAGCCCTCGCGCGTGAAATCGCACTCGGGCCAACGCCCGCCACGCAAGTCCTTCCGGACTCGCCTGCGCGGGCTCAGCCGCCGGCGCGCCGGCGCGCGAAGTCGACGAACCAGTCGACGCTGCCGGCGTTGGCCATCGCGTCGCGGTTCAGCACCCGCGCCGGGTCCTCGCCCATCAGCAGCTTCTTCACCGGCAGCTCGAGCTTCTTGCCCGACAGCGTGCGCGGGATCGCGTCGACCTGGTAGATGTCGTTGGGCACGTGGCGCGCCGACAGCGCCGTCCTGATGGCGCTGCGCAGGCGCTGGGTCAGCGCCGCGTCCAGCCGCAGCCCTTCGCGCAGCACCACGAACAGCGGCATCCAGCTCTCGCGGCCCAGGTATTCCAGGTCGACGACCAGGCTGTCCAGCACCTCGGGCATCGCCTCCACGGCGCGGTAGAGCTCGGCAGTGCCCATGCGGATGCCGTGGCGGTTGATGGTGGCGTCGCTGCGGCCGTAGATGACGGCGCCGCCGCTGGGCGTGATGCGGATCCAGTCGCCGTGGCGCCAAACCGCAGGTTTTCCCTTCCCCCCTGCGTACATATCGAAGTAGCTCTCGACATAACGCTTGTTGTCAGTGTCACCCCAGAAGAAGAGCGGCATCGAAGGCATCGGCTGCGTGCAGACGAGCTCGCCGACCTCGTCGATCAGCTCGCGGCCGTCTTCGCTGTAGGCGGCGACGGCCGCGCCCAGGCAGCGGCACTGCATCTCGCCCTTGATCACAGGCAGCGTGCGCATGCCGGCGACGAAGGCGCCGGCGAAGTCGGTGCCGCCGCTGATCGGGTTGAGCCAGATGTCCTGGCCGTCGACCTTGGGGCACCGGTCCCAGATCCACTGGTAGCACTCGTCGGACAAGGGGCTGCCGGTGCTGCCGATGGCGTGCAGCCGCGACAGGTTGCCGTGCTGCTGCGGCACCACGCCCGCTTTCAGGCAGCTGGCGAAGAAGGCGGCGCCGGCGCCGAACCACGTCACGCCGGCGGCGGCGGCAAAGCGCCACAGCGTGCCCCAGTCGGGGGCTTTCGCCGGGCCGCCGGGGTTGCCGTCGTAGAGGCAGATCGTGGTGCCGGCCAGCAGCGCGCTGACCTGCGCGTTCCACATGATCCAGCCGGTGCTGCTGAACCAGTGGAAGCGCTCGCCGGTTGCCGCGCTCGCCGCGACGTCGTTGTGCAGCGATGCGCCCTTGAGCAGCTCGAGCATGATGCCGCCGTGCCCGTGCACGATCGGCTTGGGCAGGCCGGTGGTGCCGCTGCTGTAGACGATCCACAGCGGGTGGTCGAAAGGCAGCCAGGCGGGTTGCCAGTCGCCGGGGTCGCCGGCGGTCCAGTCGGCGAAGGCGTGGGTGTGCAGACCGTCGCGTGCAAAGTCCGCCGGGCGCGCCAAAGGGTCGACGTCCACCAGCAGCACCAGGTGCTGCACGCTGGGCAAGTCGGCCAGCACCTCGCGCAGCACGGCTCGGCGGTCGTGCGTGACGCCGCCCCAGACCTGGCCGTCGACCGCGATCAGCACCTTGGGCGCGATCTGGCGGAAGCGGTCGAGCACCGCCACCGGGCCCATGTCGGGGCTGCAGATGCTCCACAGCGCGCCGACGCTGGCGCAGGCCAGCAGCGCGACCGCGGCCGCCGGCGTGTTGGGCAGGTAGGCGCAGACGCGGTCGCCCGGCACCACGCCGGCAGCGCGCAGTTGCGCGGCGAAGGCGCCGACCTGGCGCTTCAGCTCCGGCCAGCTGGTCTGCACCGGCGCGACCATGCGCTCGTTCTGGAACACGATCGCCGGCTGGCCGGCAGCATGGGCTGCGTCGGCATGGCGCAGCGCCTGGCGCGCGTAGTTGACCTGCGCGCCGGGGAACCAGCGCGCGCCGGGCATGACCGGGTTCTCGAGCACCGCGCGGTGCGCGGTGGGTGACTCGATGTCGAAGAAGTCCCACAGGCTCTGCCAGAAGGCCGGCAGGTCGGTGACGCTCCAGCGCCAGAGGGCGTCGTAGCCGTCGAAGCGCAGCCCGCGCTCGCGCGCCAGCCAGTCGGTGTAGGCGCTGATGCGCGGGGGGCGGACTTGGCCGTGGTTGATTGCCTTGCTCATGCAGACACGCTACGCCGTACGGTCGTTCGCGCCAATCGGGGCTTGCGCCGGGCCCGGTCTGTGGGCAGTCCGACCAGGGTGCCGTCGAGGTCCTCAATACGCCCAACTCTCGTGCCGCACCGGCAGTCTGTTCAGCTGCCGCCATAGCTGTTGCCAGTGCGGTAGAAAGAGGTCCATGAGGGCCACGAACTTCTGGTTGTGGGTGGGCTCCAGCAGGTGGAACAGCTCGTGGACCAGGATGTACTCCAGGCACTCCAGCGGTTTCTTGGCCAAGTCTGTGTTGAGCCTGATGTGGTGAGTAGAGGGCGTGCAACTGCCCCACTGGGTCTTCATGCGCTGCACCAAGACGCGCTGGGCCTTCACGCCCAGCAGCGGCTCCCACTTTGCCAGAAGGGCTGGCACGACGGCGCGCACTTGCTGCCGATACCAGGCATCCAGGATGATGGCCTTGCGAGTCACCTCGGCGCGCAATTCGCCCAGATCCAGTGTGTCGCGCATCAATACTCTCTCTGCGCAAAGACGATGAGGAACAAGCGGTTCACGGCCTTGATGTCGCGCAGCACATCGAACACGGCCTGTTTGACGATTTGCTCCCGCGCCACCACGCCACGCCAGTCAGCCGGGCGTCGGGTCTTGATGACGGTGTCCAGCAGCAGGGCCGTGTCCAGCGCGCTCGTGGTCGTGCCAAACGGGGCGGCGGTCGCCCACGCTCACGCGGCTGTTCTTCAGCTCCAGCACGGCTACGGCCAGGCCGTTCAAGTACAGCACCAGGTCTGCGTGGCGCGTTCGGGCTTGTTGACGCTGTCGTTCATGCGGCCCTCCCTGGGCGCTTTATCGCCAATTATCTGAATTCGGATAATTCGGCCGCATCACGCACCCGGCACCGCCGGCCCGGCCACCGCCGCCGGAACAAAGCCCTGGTCGGACAGCGACTTCACCACGCCGCGCAGCAGCAGGTTGTGCGTGAACCCCAACGTGTACTGGCGTGCGCCGGGGCGCACCGGCTGCAGCATGCCGGCTTCCAGGAGCTTGCGGACTTGATACGTGCGCTGGTTGGCATTCAGTCCGGGCAGCGCGGCTTCCAGGTCACCCGCCTTCACCACGCCAGCTTTGATGGTCTGCACCAGCACGGATTCTTCCTGCGGTGTGACCCACTGCCGCTGGCGCGCGTGCGCCACGGCGGGCAGCAGCACCTGTGCCTGCAGGTGGGCGTAGTCCGCCAGGCGGTTGACCTTTTGCAGTTCGTCGCGGATGCCGGCCAGCACGTACACGGACCAGGATTCCAGATCAGATTCGGCGCCGCTGTCGGCCTGGGCCAGCAAAGCGCAGTAGCGGTTGCGGTCGGCGCAGAACACGGCGGCCGGGTTCAGCAGCCGACCCGCCGCAGTCACCTGAAAGCCGTACTTGATGAGCATCGCATGCGTCAGCAGCCGCACGACGCGGCCGTTGCCGTTGCTGAAAGGGTGCACCCAGGCAAAACGGTGGTGGGCCAGCGCCACCTTCATCAGGTCGTACTTGGGCGGGTGTGCCTCATTGATGAAGGCCACCAGTTCGGTGATGTAGCGCGGCACGTCCAGTGCGGCCGGCGGCAGGTGCGGTGCTCCGGCAATCTGCACCGGGCCCGCGCGGTACTGGCCGGGTGTGCGGTCGCCTTCCCGCTGCAGGCCCTGCACGGTGGTGGCGTGCAGGCCACGCAGCAGGTGTTCGGTGACGGGCGCACCAGGCTCCACGGCGGCTTCCACCTGGGCCATGGCGGCTTCGATGTTGTCCAGCTCGCGCAGCGTGTCTGAAGGCTCGGCGGCGGGGGTCAGCTTGGCGTCCACATAGTCCGCCAGCGTGGTGTGGTTGCCTTCGATGCGGGCCGAGGCCAGGCTTTCCAGCGAGTGGAACACCGCCTTCAACTGCAGGAACACGGGCGCCGGCGTGCTGCCGCGCACTTCAAGCCGGCGCAGGTGCTCAAGGTCGGTCAGCACGTCGAGCAAGGGCGAGTCGAACCGGGGGTTCAGCAGGCGCAGGTCGTGGTGCAGGAACTGGGGCATGGGCTGGGCTCATCTGCAGGCGGGGTGAATATTATCTTGAAAACATCAAGAAAAGTTGTTCTGTGACAGCCACTTGTGAACTTGATGCTGGATGATTAATTTGATTATTGGGGTACAGAAACTGGAAAAGTGTCCGGCAAGGATCTGCAAATGCAGCCCACCCGGCGGCTGGTTCAGGCCGGCGCCACCAGGCGGATGCGGCCGGTCAGCAGCACCTGCATCAGCGCCTGCTTGAGGTGGCGGGCCTTGGTGAGGCGGGCTTGCAGGGCGGCGAGGCACAAATCCATGTCGGTGAGGACTTGGGCGACGGCGTGTTGTTCGGCGGCGCGAGGCAGGATCAGCGGTGTCTGCAGAAGCGCGGTCTTGGACAGGTTGTCTCGGGTGGCGCCCTGTGCCAGCGCGCTGATGGCCTGGCGGCCGGGTCTGCCGCGAAAGTAGTACGCGATGAACGGCGCGCTGGTTACTTGGGGCGCGTGCGGCCGGAAGCCAAAGCAGAAGCTATCCAGGTACAGCGCGTCATGCGCTTCAGTCACCACGGAGCACAACGCGACCTCCTCAGGCGTCCCCTGGTTCCACGAAGCGGTAGACGTCGCGCATGAAGGGGTGGCGCCAGAAGCCTTCGGTCCACGGCTGCACGACGTCGAGGTAGACGTTGTGCACGTGCACCTTGAACGGCATGTAGGCCACCAGCAGGTCCTTGGCCTGGCGCATGACGGCCTCGCGCTCGGGGCCGTCGGGCAGCGCGCGCTGGCGCTCGTACAGGCGGTCGAAGGCGGGCAGCGCGAAGCGCGGGTCGTTGGCTTCGCTGGCGTTGGGGCCGTAGGCGATGGCCAGGAAGAAGCCGCCATCGGGTGAACCCGCGCTCCACGAGTAGCCCCACATCATCAGCGTGCCGGCGCGGCTCTTCTTCAGCAGCTCGGGCCAGGTCGAGACCTCGAACTCCATCCTCAGTCCCACCGCCGCCATGCTGCGGCGCCAGACCTCGTTGGTGCGGCGGTCCTGCTGGCTGCTCTGCGTGGCCATGCTCAGCACCAGCGGGCTGCCGTCGGGCTGTTCGCGCCAGCCGTCGCCGTTGCGGTCGACATAACCGTAGAGGTCGAGCAGCGCCTTCGCGCGCGCCGGGCTGTGCTCGCTCATCTCGGTCTTGTAGGCCGCCTCGTAGCCGCTGGTGAAGGGCACCACGGTGCTCTGCGCGCGGATGCCGAAACCGCCCAGCACGTGGCGGATGTAGGCGTCGCCGTCGAAGGCCAGGCCGATGGCGCGTCGCAGCGCCACCTTCTCTGGCGTGTAGCCACCGACCAGCGGGTGCTCCATGAAGAAGAAGTTCATGCCCATGTCGGCCTGCAGCTGCTGCTGCAGCCGCACGCCGCGCTTGGCCAGGTAGGGCGCGATGCGGCCGCCCGGCGCCGCCAGCGGGCGGAAGTCGCCCGGCACCTGCAGCCAGTGGTAGGTGCCGTTGAGGAACGACAACCAGCGCGGCTGGTTCTCCTCGACGATGTCGATCACCACGCCGTCTGCCAGCGGCAGGTTCTTGCCTTTGAGGTGCGCCGCGATGCGCTGCGCGATCGGGTCGTCGGCCGGCGTGCCTTCGTACTGCACGGCGCGGAAGCTGGGCGAGCGCTCGAGCTCGATGCGCGAGGCGCGGCGCCAGCCCTTCAGGCGGAAGGCGCCGGTGCCCACCGGGTGGGCGCCGATGTCGTCGCCATAGAACTCGACGACCTCGCGCGCCACCGCGCCCATCAGCTGCGGCAGCGCGAAGTTGTAGACGAAGCGTGCGTCGCTGATGCCCAGCGTGACGCGCAAGGTGTAGCGGTCCAGCGTGCGCAGGCCTTCGGCTTCGGCGTCGTAGTCGAAGGGCTTGCGCGTCTTGATCGCGCGCTCGCGCAGTTCGCTCAGGCCGAGCGGCTTGAGCGACTCGAAGATGTAGAGGTCGGCCGAGTTCCAGCGCGGGTCGAAGAAGCGCTTGATGCTGTAGACATAGTCCTGCGCCACCAGCTCGCGTGGCCTGCCCTTGAAGGCCGGGTCGTCGGCGAAGAAGATGCCGGGCTGGATGCGCACCGTGAACATCCGGCCGTCGGCCGACACCTCGGGCAGCGCCGCCGCCGTCGCCGGCACCAGCCGCACCGGGCGCGCCAGGTAGTCGTAGGCCAGCGGCGCTTCCAGGATCTGCGCCAGCACGGTGGAGGTGCCCGAGTCGCTGTTGGTCTGCGGCGGGTCGAAGGTGGTCTCGGGCGTCGGAAACGCCAGTTGCAGCAACCTGCCGCGCGGGCCCGGCGCGGGGGTGGCCTGCAACCCTTGCGGCAGCGCCCCTGGCAGCGCACCGGCCGCGGCCAGCAGCGCGCGGCGCTTCATGCCTGCGGCGGCCGCCGCGAGGCGTCGATGTCCACCAGGTGCCAGAAGTCGTACCAGAACAGCGGCCGCCGGTAGCCCGCGATCCAGGGCTGCGCCAGCACGTCGACGTACTGGTGCACGTGCACCTTGTAGGGCGCGTAGGCGATGGCCAGGCGCTTGGCTTCGTCGAAGGCGGCTTCGCGCTCCGGGCCGTCGGGCAGCGCGGTGAGCCGGTTGAACACGGCGTCGAACGCCGGCAGCCGGAAGCGCGCGATATTGGCCTGGCCGGCCTCGGGGCCGTACAGCCGCTGCAGGATCTGCTGGCCGTCGGTCTGCGTGGCGCTGGAGCCGACGCGCCACGCCATCAGCTTGCCGGCGCGCGCGGCCTTCAGGTTCTCGGGCCACTTGGCGGGCTTGAAGACGACGCGGATGCCGATCGTGTCCAGCGCCTTCTTCGTCAGCTCGTTGATCTGGCGGCTCAGCGAGTCGGGCTGCGAGGCCCACTCCAGCAGCAGCGGCTGGCCGTCGGGCTGCTCGCGCCAGCCGTCGCCGTCGCGGTCGACGTAGCCGTACATGTCGAGCAGCGCCTTGGCGCGCGGCGGGTTGTATTCGCTGTTCTCGCTCTTGAAGGCGGGGTTGTAGCCGCTGGTGCCGGGGTTGATGATCGACTGCGCCGGGATCGCCAGGCCGCGGTAGACGAGCTGGGCCTCGCGTTCGACGTCGATCGACAGCCAGACCGCGCGGCGCAACGCCACCTTGTGCGGCTCGTTGCCGCCGACCACCGGGTGCTCCATGTTGAAGAAGCTCAGCTGCGTGCTCGGCACCAGCACGTGCCAGCCCTGCACACCGCGCTTGGCCAGGTGCGGCGCGAGTTTGCCGCCGGGCATGGCCAGCGGGGCGAACTCCTGCGGCACCGCCACCAGGTCGACCTGCGCGTTGAGGAAGCTCAGCCAGCGCGGCTGCGCTTCTTCGATGATCGAGATCTCGACGCGGTCCACCAGCGGCAGGCGGCGGCCCTTCATGCGGCGCAGGATGGCCTGGCCCTCGGCGTCGTCGGGCGCCGGGTCGGCGTCCCACCGCTGTTCGCGGTACTGCGGGTTGCGCTCCAGCACGATCAGCGACGAACGGCGCCACTGCACCAGCTTGAAGGGGCCGGTGCCCACCGGGTGCTCGACGATCTTGTCGCCGTAGAACTCCACCACCTCGCGCGCCACGGCGCCGAAGCTGGCGCTGAGGGCCAGCGATTCGGCAAAGCGCGGCCGCGGATCGGTCAGCGTGTACTGCACGGTGTAGCGGTCCAGTGCGCGCAGGCCCTCGACTTCGGTGTCGTAGTCGAAGGGCTTCTTCTCGTCCAGCGCCTTCTTGCGCAGCGCGCCCAGGCCCAGCAGCTTGAGTTCGTCCACCGACGGCCAGTTGGGCGACTTGTTGGCCGGGTCGGCGAAGCGCTTCAAGGTGTAGACGAAGTCCTGCGCCACCAGTTCGCGCTTCTGGCCCTTGAAGGCCGGGTCGTCGGCGAAGAAGATGCCGGGCTTGATGCGCACCGTCCACACGCGGTGGTCGGCCGAGTGCTCGGGCATCGCGGCGGCCACGCGCGGCCGCAGCTTGACGGGGCGCGCGAGGTGGTCGAATTCGTAGGCCGCGTCGAAGATGTGCGAGGTGACGGTGACCGAGTAGACGTCGCTCAGCCGCACCGGGTCGAAGCCGGTCTCGGCCACCGGGAACACGACGCGCAGCACCTTCTTCGCTGCCGCAGGCTGCGCGGCGAGCTCCAGCGTCGGCAGCGCCAGGGCGGCGCCCAGGGCCAGCGTGTCGCGTCGTTTCAAGCCCACTCCCCGCTCAATGCGAGCCGGCGCCGCGCTTGTGCAGCATGGCGGTGTCGATGTCGACGTACTTGTAGAACTCGCGCACGAAGATGTTGCGCTGGTAGCCCACCACCCACGGGTGCGCCAGGTCGGTGAAGATGCGGTGCACGTGCACCTTGTAGGGCATGTAGGCGACCATCAGCTTCTTGGCCTCTTCCATGATCGCGAGCCGCTCGGGGCTGTCCGGCATCTGGCGCTGTTTTTCGTACAGCGCGTTGAAGGCCGGCAGGTTGAACCGGGCGTGGTTGGCGCCGCCCTTGTTGGGGCCGTAGCCCAGCGCCAGGAAGGTGTCGCCGTCGGGTGCACCGGCGCTCCAGCCCACGCCCCACATCATCAGCTTGCCGGCGCGGCTGGCCTTCAGGTTCTCGGGCCACTTGGCGGTCTTGAAGGTCATCCGGATGCCGATCGCATCCATGTTCTTCTTCCACAGCTCGTTGAGCTGGCGGCTCTGCTGGTCGGGGCTGGTGGCGTACTCCAGCACCAGGGGTTCGCCGCCGGGTTGCTCGCGCCAGCCGTCGCCGTCCTTGTCGACATAGCCGTGCATGTCCAGCAGCGCCTTGGCGCGGGCGCGGCTGAAGTCGCTCATCTCGCTCTTGAAGGTGGCGTCGTAGCCGTAGGTTTCGGGGCCCACGACACCCTGGGCCGGAATCGCCTGGTTGCGCCGCGCCAGGCGGATCTCGCGGTCGATGTCGACCGCCAGGCTGATGGCGCGGCGCAGCGCCACCTTGTGCGGCTCGTAGCCGCCGACCACCGGGTGTTCCATGCCGAAGTAGCTCACCGACACGTCGGCGCGCGGGTAGCGAACCATCGTGATGCCCTTCTTGGCCAGGTTGGGCGCCAGCCGGTCGTTGGGGATGACGGTGGGCGCAAAGTCGGCCGGCAACTGGTCCATCACGTCCTGCTCTTCGTTCAGGAAGCTCAACCAGCGCGGCTGCGGCTCTTCGATGATCGAGATGTGCACTTCGTCGATGAGAGGCAGCCGCCGGCCCTTGAATTGCGCCGCGCTGGCCTGCAGCCGGGCGTCGCCGGCCGGCGCCGTCTCGTTGAACAGCACCTCGCGGTAGTTCGGGTTGCGGGCCAGCACGATGCGCGAGCTGCGCTTCCAGTCCTTGAGGATGAAAGGCCCGGTGCCCACCGGGTGTTCGCCGATCTTGTCGCCGTAGGACTCGACGACCTCGCGCGCCACGGCGCCGGTGAATGAGCCGTCGGTGAAGTTGTACAGCAGGCGCGGTGTCGGCGTGCCGAGCTTGATCTGGAAGGTGTAGCGGTCCAGCGTGCGCAGGCCTTCGACCGGGGTGTCGTAGTCGAAGGGCTTCTTCTCCTCCATCAGCCGCTTGCGCAGCTCGCTCAGGCCCAGGATCTGGGCGTTCTCCAGGATGTAGAGGTTGGCGCTCTTCCAGCGCGGATCGTAGTGGCGCTTGAGGCTGTAGACGTAGTCCTCTGCGGTGAGCTCGCGCTTGACGCCCTTGAACGCCGGGTCGTCGGCGAAATAGATGCCGGGCTTGATGCGGAAGGTGAAGGTCTTGAAGTCGGCCGAGACCTCGGGCATCGCCGCGGCCGTGTTGGGCCGCATGCGCGCGGGCTTGGCCAGGAACTCGAATTCCAGCGGCGCCTCGATCATGCCGGCGACCACGGTGCGCGAGTACAGGTCGCTGATCTGCGCCGGGTCGAAGGTGGTCTCGGCGATCAGGAAGGCGTAGCGCAGGATCTTCGGCGGCTGGGCGGCGGCGGCCGGCTGGGCAGCGGCAGGGGCCGTCGCCAGGCAAAGTGCCGTCAGCAGCGCAGCCAGCATGGCTTGGGTGATGTGCATGGTGTTTCCCTCGCCGAGCGTGGCGTGGACGGACAGGGGGCCAAGTCTAGTGGGCCGGCGTGTCGCTGTCGGCTGGCAATCACCCGCGCCCGGGTACCGCACCCAGGGGGAAAGCACCGGCCACGCGCGCCGCTGCGCGCCCCTACACTCGCGCATCCACAAATCCGCACGGCAGGCGCGCCACGAGCCGCCGGCCCCGTCCAGAAAGCTCATGGCCGCATACCTCGTCCGGCGCCTGTGGCAGATGATCCCCACGCTGCTGGGCGTGGTGCTGCTGGTGTTCTTCCTCTTCAAGTACTTCGGCGGCGACCCCGCCGAGGTGTTGGGCGGCCTGAACGCCAGCCCCGACCAGATCAAGGCCATCCGCCAGCAGCTGGGCCTTGACGAGCCGGTGCTCTACCAGCTGTGGCTCTTCGTCAAGCAGATCGTCACCTTCGACTGGGGCAAGAGCTGGGCCACCAACGAAGCGGTGAGCAACCTCTTCGCGACGCGGCTGCCGGCGACGCTGACGGTGATGATCCCGATCCTGGTGCTCGACGTGCTGCTGGCGCTGCCGATCGCGATGTGGGTCGCGTACCGGCGCGGCAGCCTGACCGACCGCAGCATCATGGTCGCCACCACCGTGGCGCTGTCGATCAGCTTCCTGGTCTACGTCATCATCGGCCAGTACGTGTTCGGCTTTCAGCTCGGCTGGTTTCCGGTGCAGGGCTGGAGCGACAGC
>JAYUPN010000118.1:0-11865 GCA_043760065.1 Rubrivivax sp. | reverse complement strand
GCCACCGGCCTGCCCGTCATCCAGCAGGGCGGCCTGAGCGCGCCGGCGAGCAGCCTGGCCGCCGGCACGCGGCTGGACAGCACCAGCGTGCGGCTGGGCGCCGGCTGGCGATTCAGCGACCGCTTCTCGCTCGGTGCAGAGGTCGAAGGCGACGTCAGCGGCGACCGCCGCCGCCGCATCGCGCTGGGCGGCGACTACACAGTCGCCGAGCGCACGCGCCTGTACGGCCGCTACGAACGCCAGGACGGCTGGGTGCAGCTGGGCGGTGTCTCCGACACCGGCCGCAGCGCCGGCGCCTTTGCCTTCGGCGTCGACAGCAGCTACCTGCAGGACACGCAGCTGTTCAGCGAATACCGCCTGCGCGACGCCATCAGCGGCCGCGACCTGCAGCTGGCCAGCGGCGTGCGCAACCAGTGGCACGTGGCCGAAGGTTGGCGCATCGGCACCGCGTTCGAGAACCTGCGCGTGATCAGCGGCGCCACCGCGCCCGTCAATGCCACCAGCGTGGCGCTGGACTGGACCGCCGACCCGTTGTGGCGTGCCAGCGGCCGGCTCGAACTGCGCCGCTCGGGCGACCTCACGGGCACGGCCGAGAACGAGAAGTTCGACACCACGCTCTTGCAGGCGCTGGTGGCGCGCAAGCTCGACCGCGACTGGACGCTCCTGGCGCGCAACCACCTGCTCAAGACCGATTACGCGGCGCGCGGCGACGTGCTGCAGGACCGCGCACAACTGGGCCTTGCCTACCGCGACACCGACACCAACCGTGTCAACGCGCTGGCCAAGGTCGAATACAAGACCGAAAGCGACGCCAGCAACGCCGCCGTGGGCACGCTGAAGTCGCGCGCCTGGATCGTCTCGGCGCATGCCGACCACCATCCGAGCCGCCCCTGGTGGGTGACCGGCCGCGTCGCTGCCAAGTGGCAACGGGACCGGTTCGAAAACACCGTCGCCAGCGACTACAGCGCCCAGCTGCTGGCCGGCCGCCTGGTCTACGACATCACCGAACGCTGGGACCTCGGCGTGCTGGCAGCGGCGCAGTTCGGCAACAGCGGCGCGCGGCAGACGGCCTTCGGTGTCGAAGCCGGCTACCTGCTGCAACAGAACTTGTGGTTGTCGGCCGGCGTCAACTTCACGGGCTTTGCCGGTGACGCCGACCTGGCCGGCTATGAGTACACGGGCTCGGGTGTCTACATCCGGCTGCGTTTCAAGTTCGACGAAAACCTCTTCAAGGGCCGTGACCAACAGGTCAACAGGAGCCTCGACCGATGAAACCCAAGACACTCCTGGCCCTGGCCATCCTCCTGTCGAACGGGGCGGCCGTCGTGGCGCAGACGACCCCGCTGGCGGCCCCGGCCGCACGCATCAGCGACGCCGTGATCCAGGCCGACCACCGGGCCTACGAGGCGCTGCAAGGGCGCATCAAGGGTCTGAACGATCGCGGCCGGCCGGTGCGCGACTACTTCCTGTCCAAGGCGCAATGCTGGCTGGACGTGAGCTTCCACGAGTACACGCGCAACGACCGCAGCGCCTTCCCGCAGGCGGCGATGAGCGAGAGCGAAAAGCTCATCAGTGGCATGGAGCGCAGCGTCAACCCGATGCCGCTTCAGACGCCGCTGGTCAACGGCGCGGCGCGCCTGCGCCCCGACCTGTGGGACCGCGCCGCCGCATTGCGCGGCCACGCCGGCTGGCAGTGCGCGCAACAAAAGACGGCCTGCGCCGAGGTCGAGCTGGTGCACGCCGGCAACGAGATCAACCAGCAGCAGTGGCGCCACGCCAAGCCCTACGTGCAGATCGCCGAAGACCTGCTGGGCGAAGCGCGCGACCTGGCCGAAGCCTGCGTTCCACCCCCCGCGCCGCCGGTGCCGGCGCCGGCGCCGGTCGCCCGCGTCGTGCCGCCCCCACCGCCGCCGCCGGCACCGGTGGCACCACCACCGCCGCCGCGTGTGCAGGAACTGCAGCTTGCGGCCGGCGTGCTTTTCAACTTCGACAAGCACGACAGCCCCAACATGCGGCAGCCGTCGCTGGCACAGCTGCAGGAGCTGGTGCGCAGGGTGCAGAGCGACAGGCTGGTGGTCAGTGGCATCCAGCTCAGCGGCCACGCCGACCGGCTCAACGGCACCGGCAAGAACGACTACAACCAGCGCCTCAGCGAGCGGCGCGTGGCCACCGTGAAGGCCGAGCTGGCGCGCCTGGGCATCGACCCGCGGCTCATGCGCACGGTGGCCAGCGGCGACAGCCAGCAGGTCCAGGGTTGCGAACGACTGAAGCGCCGCGCCGAACTGCAGGAGTGCCTGCTGCCCAACCGGCGCGTCGAAGTGGTGATCCAGGCCCAGCGGCCCTGAGCGAAGGGGCCGTGCCGGTGTGAATTCCGCACACTGGCGCTGCGCACCCTGGCACATCCGTGCCCCGCGCGGCTTCCTACAGTCAGCCTTCCAAGAAGAGCGACGAGGAACCTGCAATGAACACCACGCTGCAAAGCCACGCCACCTCACCGCTGCTGCGCCCCTGGGTCTGGCTGCAGCAGCTGGTGTCCTTCGCCGCCCCGCGCGGCGCCGCGACGGTCGAGGTGTCGCGGATGCACCTGCTGGAGCGCGGCGACACGATCGAGATCCAGGACCCGGCGTACCGCGTCGTGTCGTGCCTGCGGGGCACGGTCTGGGTCACCCAGGACCACTCGGCCGATGACTGGGTCCTCGAGCGCGGCTCGCGCTACCGCGCGCGCGTGAACAGCCGGATGCTTCTGCACGCGATGGGCGAAGCGCGGGTCGTGGTCTCGGCGCGCCGGCACTGAGGTCCGGCCGCGGCCCGCGTCCGCTGGGCCGCACGGCGCAGGCTCACTCGCCGTCGATCTCCTGCAGCAGCAGCGTCGTCGCTTCGGGCGACATCTGCAGCAGCTCGGCGATGTCGCGCACGTCGTCGGGCAAGGCGGCGTTGTGCCAGCCGTGGGCGCTGTGGCGGGCGACGCGGATCGCCAGCAGCACGTTGCGCACCTGCGAGGTCGGCTGATCGCTGTGGTCGTCGGTGATGCGCACCAGCAGCGCGGGCAGCCGCCACATCTTCATCAGCGCGTGCTGCAGCCCGGCGAGCTCGACGTTGAGCACGGCTTTCTGCGCCACGGCAGAACGCAGCGTGCTGTCGACGGCCTGCCGGCGCTGGATCTCCAGCGCCAGCGCCGGGCCCTGCAGCCACAGCAGCAGCTCGGCGAAGTCGTGCAGCAGCGCGGCTTGGTGGATCACCGCTGCGTCGTGGTCCATGCGGTGCACCGCAAAGCCGATCGCAAAGCCGGCCGCGCGGTGCGAGCGCGACAGCACGCGCAGGAAGCCGGCCAGCGCCTCGGGCTGATCGGCCAGCCGGGCCTGCACCGACTCCTGCGGGCCGAAGGCGCGGAAGAAGGGCGGGATGCCCAGCATCACCAGCGCCTCGGTCACGGTCTCGACCTCGCCGCCTTCGCGGCCGCGACGCAGGTGGGCGACGTGGGCCAGCACCTTGAGCGTCATCAGCGGGTCGTTGCCGATCTCCTCGGCCAGCATGTGCGCGTCGACGGCGTCTTCCATCGCGCGCAACTCTTCCAGCACTTCGGCCGTGCGCGCCAGCACCGGCATGCGCGACAGGTCAAAGAGCTTCGCCCAGCCGGCGTCGTCGCGGGGTGGGCGGACGACGAAGGGCGGCGGTGCGGCAAGCATGGCGGTTGGATCGGACCTGGGTGCGGTTCGTCCCCGGCTTATCGGCCGGCCGGCGGCGGGACTTGAGCGCGCAGGCTGAGCATCAGGCCCTCGCGGGCGTCGGCGGTGCCTTCCAGCAGCGCGCGGTACGCGGCAACGGTGGCCGCCGCGCCCTGGCGCTGGACGATCTGCACCCAAGGGTCGCCGGCGCGTTCGACGCGGGTGATGAAGGCCTGCCACGCCGTGGCCAGGCGCTGCTCCAGCAGCTCGCGGCCCCAGCCTTCGGGCGGCGGCGCGGCGCGTTTCTTGATCTGTGCCGGCGCGAAGAAGAGCGTCGGCCGCGGCCCGGGCAGGCCAGCGCCGGATCCGAGCTGCTCCCAGTGCGTGCCACCGATGGAGCTGCTGTACCGGAGTGCATCACCGAAACGTTCGTGCACGCCGCGGCGCACCGGGGCGCTGCCGGCGAAGTCCACGTAGACCGTCGGCACGGTGGGGTCCAGGCCGGCGACGGCGTCGTAGGGCAGCACCTCGTCGTAGCAGGCCAGCGCGCGGCTGAAGGCCAGGTTGCCGGGCGAGGTCAGGCCGATCACGCGCGGCGCGCCTGGCGTGCCGCGGCGCTGCGCCAGGCAGAAGGCGGTGCCGTAGGCGGTCTTGCTCGAGGCGCTGGACAACAGCAGCTGGTGGACACCGAAGAAGTGGTTGTCGGCCAGGAAGTCGTCGATCAGGAACGAGGTCACGAACAGCGGCTTGAGCACCGCCTGCAGCCCTTCGAGCCTGGGCTGCCAGCCGGGGTCGGCAGCGCAGAACACGTACTGCTGATAGGCCGCGGCCAGGTCCTGGCGGTGCGCCGCTGTGTCGAAGAACCCGGTCTCGCGCACGCGGCCGGGCGTCACCACCAGGTGGCTGCCGGCCGGGAAGTAGCCATAGACCCGCTGACCGACCTCGACCCCCTCGGCGCGCGACTCGCTGAGCACCGCAAAGCCCCACACCGTCAGGCAGCCCCAGGCGGCGTCGGGCGCCGGGAAGAACTGCCAGTACTTCATGGCCTCGCCGAAGGCGGCGTAGGTGATGTTGTTGGAGGTCAGCGCAAAGTGCTCCAGCGCCAGCCGGGCCTGGCCTGCGGCCAGTGGCCGCGCGGCCGGGGCGTCGGGGTCGTCCGCGGTGTGCACGCGGTGCAGGTCGTTGCGTGCGATGAAGAGGCGCTGGCCGGTCTCGGCGGCGGCAGGTGCGCTCATCAGGCAACCTCCGTGCTTCGCACTGCGGTATTCGCCTTTCGGGCGGCCGGGCAGGCTCATGGGCGGCTCCCGGGCAGTGTCGATGGAGCGCGAGTATGAAGCGCTGCCGGGCGTGTGGCGGTCACCCGCGCGACGCGGCCGAGCTCGCGTCGCGCGGGTGGGCCGCCGGCCTCAGTGGCCGGCGGCAGCGGCTGGCCGCCACGTCACAGCCGCGTCACGCCGAGCACATGCCCGACGAGCTGGCCGTTGACGTACAGCGCACCCTCGGGGGCGCCGGCGTCGCCGTGGAACTCGAGCACCGGGTCGAGGGCCACGCGGGCTTCGACCAGGGCCAGGCGCTCGGCCAGCGTGTCGAGCATGCGGCTGGCCGCACGCAGCAGGGTTGCAGCCACCGTGCGCGCGCGGCGCTCTTCGGGGGCCATGGCATCGAAAGGCAAGTCAGGCATCGTCATGATCGGTCTCCGGGGGGCCTCGTCGACCCCGTGTTCGGGGCGGCAGGCCGAGGTTTGGATTCAGGGGCTGTATCGCAGGCGAGAGATCTCGCGCTGCAGATCGCGGCCGGCTTGCTGGCGGCGTGCGCCAGAGCCGCTGCGGTGGCATCCGGCCGCGCGCCGCAGGCTGGCGGCCACGAACGGGTTGCGGGGCTTGAGGTTCTTCAGCGTCAGCTTCATCGGGTTCTCCTTCGTGGCGGGTGGTGGACGGGGACGGCAAAAGCAAAACGGCCCGGGTGCTGGTGCAACCCGGGCCGTGGTGAGCGCGAAGTCTGCGCGGTCTATGCGCTGGACTTCCGCTGCACCGGCGCCCCGGGCGGAGCACCTTCGATGCTTGCGCCCTGGCAAGCCATGCCGAGGCCGATGGCCGCAGCGGCCGCGCACAGGCGGCTCAGAGGCAGTTCGGCGAAGGGCAGGGTGAGGTTCATGGCGCTTGCGGTTGGGTTGATCGGTTGTGGGGAGGGCTGTCCCGGAGGGGACCCCGTTTCCACAGGCTTGCGCAAATGATAAACAAACACTTATCACTGCGCAAGGGTTCTTGCCCCTTGAAAACCCCGGGCCGGCCCTTCAAACAGGGGGTGCGGGTGAGCGGCGTGCCGTGCGTCACGGTGCGGCGGCGCACGCCTCGCCGCCGCCGTCGGCACCTACTTCTTGCGCTTCAGCGGTGCCACGCCGGACTGCGTGCGCAGCCACAGGTCGTGCGCGTCCTCGGCCGCGGCACTCAGGGGCGACGCCGCTGCGCGCCGGGCGGGCGCCGGCGCTACCGAGGCCGCTGGCGATGGCGATGACGGCGTGAGCACCTCGCCCAGCAGATCGAGCAGCCGCGTGCGCGCGCGCTGGGGGTGGCGCCGGTAGTAGCTGAGCACCAGGCCGACGATGAAGCGTTCGTCGTCGTCGCGGGGCTGCGCCTCCTCGCGCGGCGGCTCGTCGCGGGTCAAGACGGAGGCGCCGAAGGCCGTCGCCGGCGCCGTCGGGGCGCCGGCGCCGTGCGCCACGTCCATCCAGCCGGGCGGCTTGTGGCACAGGTGCTCGAACTGGCGCGCCAGCCGCTCGCCGATCTGGCGCGAGCGGCCCTTGATCTGGCTCCAGTAGCTGGGCTGAATCTGCACCCGCTCGGCGAAGCGCCGCTCCAGCCCGCGCAGCGTGGCGGCGTCGGCATGGCGGGCGGTGGCGCGCACGAACTCCTCGAACAGCGCCAGCGCGTTGTCCAGGCGCACCTGGGCCAGCGCCTGGGCGGGGTCGGGAGAACGGTTCGGCATCGAACGCCCATGATAAATGTTCGTTCACCTGTTGGATGCCGACCGTGGCGCCGCGTGGGCCTGCACCAGGATGGCCGCATGCAAGGTCGTTCCGGCGCCCCCAGCGGCGAAGAACGCCCGGCACTGGGCCTGGGCACCTGGCGGCTGGGCGAGGCCCCGGCCCGTGCTGCCGCCGAAGTCGGCTCACTGCGGCTGGCGCTGGACATCGGCTACCGCGTCTTCGACAGCGCCGAGATGCACGGCGATGGCGGCGCCGAGACCGTGCTCGGCCGCGCGCTGGCCGATGCGCTGCAGCACGGCATCGCACGCGACACGCTGTTCGTGGTCAGCAAGGTGCTGCCCGACAACGCCAGCGCCGACGACGTCGAGGCCGCCTGCGAGCGCAGCCTGCGCCGCCTGGGGCTGGACCAGCTCGATCTCTACTTGCTGCATTGGCGCGGCGCGGTGCCCCTGGCCGACACGGTGCGCGGCTTCGGGCGCCTGCAGCGGCGTGGCCTCATCCGCCTGTGGGGCGTGAGCAATTTCGACCTCGACGACATGCGCGAGCTCGTCGCCGTGCCCGGCGGCGCCGGCTGTGCGGCCAACCAGGTGCACTACTCGCTCACCCAGCGCGGCGTGGAGTGGGATCTGCTGCCCTGGCAGCGGCTGCAGCAGATGCCGCTGATGGCCTACAGCCCCATCGACCAGGGCGCGCTGGCCGACCACCCGGCGCTGCGCCCGATCGCCGAACGCCACCGCGTGACGCCGGCGCAGCTGGCGCTGATCGCCACCGAAAGGACCCCTGACCATGCATGCCCTCATCGCCGCGCTGCTCCTGGCCACGATCGTGGCGCTGCCCAGCCACGCCGCGGAGAAGGCGATCGACAAGGAGGTCGTGGTGGCCGCCACGCTCGTCCAGGTCTGGGACGCCTGGACGACGCGCGAAGGCATCGTCAGCTTCTTCGCGCTCGATGCGCGCGCGCAGCGCACCTTCGTCGTCGTGCGCTTCGCGCCGGTGGACGACAGCACGACGCGCGTCACGCTGCACCACACCGGCTGGGGCGAAGGCGGCGAGTGGGACAAGGCCTACGCCTACTTCGACCGCGCCTGGGGCAACGTGCTCGGTGGTTTGAAGACCCGCTTCGAGAAGGGCCCGCAGGACTGGGCCCGTGGCTCAAGCAGCTGGAGGCCTACCGCGCGCAACAGGCGCAGCGCGCGGCTTCTCAGCCGGGGCGCTGAGCGCCGTCCACAACCGCGTCATTGCGCCCGGCCGCCGGCGCGGCCGGCAGCCGAGGTGCCGTGCGCGCGCTCCACACCATCGTCACCGAGAGGATCGCCACCACCACGCCGAGCGAGAACAGGACCGGGATCTTGATGACGTCGATGAGCAGCATCTTGGTGCCGATGAAGACCAGGATCAGCGCCAGCCCGTAGCTCAGCAGGTGGAACTTGGCTGCCACCGCCGCCAGCAGGAAGTACATGGCACGCAGGCCCAGGATGGCGAAGATGTTGCTCGTCAGCACGATGAAGGGGTCGGAGGTGATGGCGAAGATGGCCGGGATGCTGGCCACCGCGAAGATGACGTCCGTCAGGCCCACCAGCGCGATCACCATCAGCAGCGGCGTGGCGATGCGCTTGCCGTTTTCGACGGTGAAGAACTTCTCGCCGTCGAAACTTCTGCTCACCGGCATCAGCTTGCGCAGCAGCCGCAGCGCCGGAAGGTCGCGCCGAAAGGTCTTGCGGAAGGTGACTTCTGCGGGCCCCGGGCGGCCCGCGGGCGCGGTCCGCCGTATTGACGGGGGACCGCGGCAGCTGAGGGCTGCTGGCTACTCCCCTTTCGACGACGGCGATTGTGCGGCGGCTCGCCCGGTCATTGCGAGCCCGTCCTGCAATGCGCCCGCCAGGCTTGGGGCCTGGTCGGATCGGGGCTTCACCCTCGGCCCTTCAGTCGTCGTCGCGGACCTTGAACTGCGCCATCAGCTGCGTCTGCACGCTCGGTGGCACCGGCTCGTGGTGTGACAGCGCCACCGTGTAGCGGCCCTGCCCGGCGGTGAGTGCGTTCAGGCGCAGCTGATAGCCCGACAGCTCCGACAGCGGTGCCTGGCCGCGGATCAGCATCGTGCCGGGCGCGCCGTTGGCGGTGCCGGTGACGAGGCCGCGGCGCGACGACAGGTCGCCGGTGATGTCGCCCATCGCCAGGTCGGGCGCGCTGATCTCGATGTGCACGATGGGCTCCAACACGATCGGCCGCGCTTCGCGCAGCGCCTTCATGAAGGCCTTCTTGCCGGCGGTGACGAAGGCGATCTCCTTGCTGTCGACGCTGTGGTGCTTGCCGTCGTAGACGATGACGCGCACGTCCATCACCGGGTAGCCGGCGATGGCGCCCGAGGCCATGACCTCGCGCACGCCCTTCTCGACGGCCGGGATGAACTGGCCCGGGATCGTGCCGCCCTTGACCTGGTCGAGGAACTCGAAGCCCTCGCCGCGCCCGAGCGGCTCGACGCGCAGGAAGACCTCGCCGAACTGCCCGGCGCCGCCGCTCTGCTTCTTGTGCCGGTGGTGGCCTTCGGCCTTGGCGGTGATGGTCTCGCGGTAGGCGATGCGCGGCGGCCGCGTGTTGACCTCGAAACGGTAGACCTCGCGCAGCCGGTCCAGCAGCACGCGCAGGTGCAGCTCACCGAGGCCGTAGACGATGGTCTCGTTGGTGTTGGCCACGTGCTCGACCTTCAGGCACGGGTCTTCGTCGACGAGCTTGGTCAGGATCTCCCACATGCGCTGTTCGTCGCCGTGGCGCTTGGGCTCGATCGCCAGCCCGTGCACCGGCTTGGGGAAGTCCAGCGGCAAGAGGCGGATGTGCTCGTCCTCGGCCGCGTCGTGCAGCACGGCGTCGAAGTGGATCTCGTCGATCTTGGCCACGGCGACGATGTCACCCGGCACCGCGCGCGTGACCTCGACGTGGTCCTTGCCCTGCAGCATGAACAGGTGCGCGACCTTGAAGGGCTTGCGGCCGTGGCCGATGTAGAGCTGGCTGCCGGTGGCCACCGTTCCCTGGTGCACGCGCATCACGCCCAGGCGGCCGACGAAAGGGTCGACGGTGACCTTGAAGACGTGCGCCAGCACATGCAGCGCCGGGTCGGGCGTGGCGTGCATCGGTAAGGCGCTTTCGCCCTCGCCGTTGAGGAAGTCCGGCGCATTGGCCTCGGCCGGGTTCGGCAGCAGCTTGACGATGATGTCCAGCAGCTCGGCGACGCCGGCGCCGCTCTTGGCGGAGACGAAGCAGACCGGGATCAGGTGGCCTTCGCGCAGCGCCTGCTCCAGCGGCGCGTGCAGTTCCGAGGCGTCGACGTCGCCGTCGTTGAGGTAGCGCTCGACGAGGTCGCCGTCGACTTCAACCACCTGCTCCACCAGCGCGCGGTGCGCGGCGTCGACGCTGCCGAAGTCGCTGTGGCCTTCGCGGTTGAAGAAGCAGTCGACAACCTTCGTGGCGCCGGCGTCGGGCAGGTTGACCGGCAGGCACTCCTTGCCGAAGGTGGCCTGGATCTGCGCCAGCACCGCGGCCAGGTCGACGCCGGCGGCGTCGATCTTGTTGACGATGATCAGCCGGTCGAGGTGGCGGCTGGCGGCGTAGTCCATCATGCGCAGCGCCATCGGCTCGATGCCGACGCTGGCGTTGATGACGACGGCGGCGGTCTCCACCGCCTCCAGCGCCGGCAGGCTCTGGCCCAGGAAGTCGGGGCCGCCCGGGGTGTCGATGAAGTGCACGCGCGTGTCGCCGTGGTGCAGGTGCAGCACCGCGGCGTTCAGCGAGTGCTGCATGCGGCGCTCCAGCGGGTCGAAGTCGCTGGTGGTGCTGCCGCGTTCCAGCGTGCCGGCGCTCGTGATGGCGCCGGACTTGAGCAGCAGCGCTTCGGCGATGCTCGTCTTGCCTGCCGCCGATGGCCCGACCAGGGCCAGCGTGCGGATGTGGTGCAGGCCGACGGCGGGGTTCGCCGGGCTGCCGTTGAATGGGCTTGCCATGGGGGGTCTCCTTCAGCTTGGTTTCAGGGTATGCCAAGCCCGCACCGCGGGCAAGAGCGGCAGCCCTGCTGTCTGCGCCAGGTCAAGCAGCGGTGCGTGCTACCGTCCAGCGCTGTGGTGGCCCTGAGTCCCAAATCGTCCGCTGACGCCGATGCCGTCCCTGCCGAGGCGCCGCGCCGCGTGCTGCCGGTGCTGGTGCTGGCGCAGCTGGCCGGCACGTCGCCGTGGTTCGCCGTCAACGCGGTCATGCCCGACCTGCAGCGCGACTTCGGCTGGAACGCCGCGGCCGTCGGCACGCTGACCTCGGCGCTGCAACTGGGCTTCATCGCCGGCACGCTGCTGTTCGCCTTGCTCACGGTGGCCGACCGCTTCCCGGCGCGCCGCGTCTTCCTGCTGTGCGCGCTGGCCGCCGCCGGTTGCACGCTGGCCGCGGCGGTCAGCGCCGGCAGCTTCGGCGCGCTGCTGGCGTGGCGCGCGCTGACGGGGTTCTTCCTGGCCGGCATCTACCCGGTGGGCATGAAGCTGGCATCGATGTGGTTCCCGCGCGGCCTGGGCGGCGCGCTGGGCTGGCTGGTGGGCGCGCTGGTGCTGGGCAGCGCCAGCCCGCACGCACTGCGCGCGCTGGGCGCGGGCTGGGCCTGGCAGTCGGTGTTCGTGGCCGTCGCCGCGGCGGCGCTGGTGGCCGGCCTGATGGTCGCGCTGCTGGTGCCCGAGCCCGTGCACCGGCCAGCGCCACCGCTGCGCCTGTCGGCGCTGGCCAGCCTGTGGCGCGAGCGCCGCGTGCGCGCCTCGGTGCTGGGCTACTTCGGCCACATGTGGGAGCTGTACACGGTGTGGGTGCTGATGCCGCTGGTGCTGGCGACCCGCTTGCTCGATCAGGTCGCGGTGTCGTGGTGGGCTTTCGCTGCTCTGGGCGCCGGTGCGCTGGGTTGTGTGGCCGGCGGCCGGGTGGCGCGGCGCAGCGGCAGCGCCGCGGTCGCAAGCGCGCAGCTGGCGGCCAGCGGCCTGTGCTGCCTGGTCTCGCCCTGGATGCTGGCCGCACCGCTGCCGCTGTTCCTGGCCTGGCTCGTGCTGTGGGGCGTCACGGTGGCCGGCGACTCGCCGCAGTTCAGCGCCCTGACCGCGACCAATGCGCCGCGCGAGGCGGTGGGCAGCGTGCTCACGCTCACCAACTGCCTGGGCTTCGCGATCTCGGTGCTGTCGATCGAGCTCTTCGTGC
>JAYUPN010000117.1:0-11884 GCA_043760065.1 Rubrivivax sp. | reverse complement strand
AAAGATGCCGCAAGCTGCGGCCATTCCCCCCTGAGCGGTTGCCGTCATGGCGCAACGCGTTGCTCGACGAGATCGCTCAAGGCCGTTGCGTGAGCAGTTGCGGGCGACTCAACCCGCGTGGCGTCAAGCGCAAGATGAGCAACTACAACGTCCGCCATCGCGGAGAGAAACTGCATCAAAAGCACGAGCCGGTGCCAGTCTTGCTTATATGAACAGTATTGCAGCTAGCATCGTAAGTTGACGGCACGCACCTGCTCAACCTCGTGCGCCCGCGTCGCCCATGAACTAGGGGGGTTCCAGCAGGTATCAACGTGTTTCCGGCGTCGCTTCTGACTTGTTGATGTGCCAAGCTAGTTGCACGGTTGGTCAGCCCGCAGTCGGTGGGCGGTAGCGGCTTCAAGCCAGGGCGTGTGGTGCACGGAAGCTGTTCGAAGGGGCAGCTACAAAGTCCGCAAGATTTGTCAATGCCACCGGTGTGAGCATTCTTGCCTCAACTGCGCAAGGAGATCACATGTCCCAGATTCAAGAACTCGGAGCCATTCGGATCGTCGGCCTGAAACTGCGAACGACCAATGAAAAAGCATTCGAGGACATCCCCGGGCACTGGAAGCGCTTCTTCGAGGAAGGCACGCTGGAGAAGATTCCCCATCCGGTGTCAGACGCCATGTTTGCTGTCTACACCGACTTCCAGAACGTCGGTGCCAACAACGAAGGCACCTACTCGTTCGTGCTCGGCGCCCAGGTGGCCGAAACACAGCCCGTTCCCGCGGGCCTGACCGCGGTCTCTATCCCTGCTTCACGGCGGGCTGTCTTTCCAGTCGAGACAGGTCACCCGGAGCGTGTGGGTGACGAGTGGCGAAAGATCTGGGCTCACACGGCCCTCACCAAAACCTATGTCTGCGACTATGAGCAATACGAAAAGAACGGTGGCATCAACATCTACGTCGGGGTCCGCTGATGGTCTCCATGCGCAGAGCCCGCATCCCGGCGGCGGCTGGTGGGGACGCTACGAGACCCGCATGCAGCGCGTGGTTTCGCACGTCTACGAACACCTTGACGAGCCCTTGGATCTCATGACGCTGGCCGACATTGCCGGCATGTCGGCGTACCACTGGCATCGCATCTTCCAGTCGATGTACGGTGAGTCGCTGGCGGCCACCGTGAAGCGGCTGCGGCTGCACCGCGCGGCGGGCCGGCTGGCGCAATCTTCGGAGTCCATCGACGCCATTGCCAAGGCGGCTGGCTACCCGAACGTGCAGTCCTTCACCCGCATTTTCAAGGGCATCTACGACATGCCGCCAGCCACCTACCGCGAGGGCGGCAGCCACACGCAGTTCGTGTCGCGTCTGGAACGCGAACACGGGCCGGGCCACATGGTGGAAATCCGTGAACTGCCACGCCTGCGCCTGGTTGCCTTTGCGCACAAGGGCTCGTACATGCAAATCGGCCACGCCTTCGATCAGCTCTTCGGCAAGCTGGCGGCGCAGGGTCTGGCGCGACCAGGCATGCGCTCCATCGCGCTGTTCCACGACGACCCTTCGGTGGTGGGTGATGAAGAACTGCGCTCGCACGCCTGCGCCGAAGGCTGGGCCGGCGGCCAGGTGGAAGCGCCGCTGACAGTGGTGGACATCCCGCCCGGCCCCTTTGCCGTGCTCAGCCACATGGGGCCCTACGCGTCGATGAAGGCCGCCTACCAGTGGCTGTTCGGCCACTGGCTGGTGCAGTCGGGCCGCGACCCCGCGCATGCGCCGGTGATCGAGGAATACCTGAACAGCCCGCGCGAGACATCGCCGCGCGACCTGCGCACCAACATCTGCCTGCCGCTGATGCCCGTGGCAGCGAGCCACTGAACACCGGCCTGCACCAAGACCGACCCACCATGAACGGCCTGCCCCAACACCTCGTGCATACTGGCGACCCGCCCGTGCCGCTGGGCCCGCACGAGGTGCGGGTCTGGTACGCGCTGGTGGCCGACCACACCGAGCCCTGGCAGCAGGAGCAGTTCCGGGCCCTTCTGGCCACCGATGAGCGCAGGCGGCTTGAGCGCCTGGTCACGCCGGCCCTGAAACAGGAGTTCCTGCTTACCCGGGCGCTGTGCCGCCATGCCTTGTCCTGGCACACCGGCGTGGCACCGGCCGCATGGACCTTTGAGTGCAACCGCTACGGCCGGCCTGAGATCCGTTCGCCGCTGGGCCTGCCCGCGCTGCGCTTCAACCTGTCGAACACACGCTCGATGGTGGCCTGCGCGGTGGCGCTGGACACCGACGTGGGTGTCGACGTCGAATGCTGGAACCACCCCGGCGACACCGTGCCGATGGGCGCCCAGGTCTTTTCGGACACCGAGCGGCTTGCGTTGCAGTGCTGCCCGCCGGCCCTGCAGCGGCGCCGCTTCTACCAGCACTGGACACTCAAAGAGGCCTACATCAAGGCCCGTGGCGTAGGCCTGTCGCTGCCGCTGCATGCGGTGTCGGTGGACCCGCTGGCGCGGCCGCTGCAGGTGACGCTGGCTGCCGAACTGGGCGACCCCGTGGCAGGCTGGCAGTTTGAGCAGTTCGAACTGGAATCCCAACATGTGCTGGCGCTGGCCGTGTGCCGCGACCAGCACGGACCCTACCGCGTCGTGCTGGACAAGGCGTGCCTCAGCGCCTCGCCCGCTCGGCCTTCCTTCGACAGATTGCCTGTGCGCCCAAGGCCGCAGCCGCCAGAACTGGGGATGCACCGATGAACACTTCAACAGTCCTGCCAACATGCGACGCCGCCGTTGCCGCCTGGAATGCCCGCCACGGCGAGGGAACCGCAGTGCGCACGGCTCTGCGCCCGGGTGCGCTGTTTGCCACGCGCACACCGGCGCTAGTGCTGTTCGGCCACCGTGCGGCGGTGTACCTGGAAGGCTGCAACGGCTACTTCGAACTGGCCGATGTGCACGCCCTGGCCGTCGACACCCCGCTGCAGCCCGCAGCGGGCACAGGTTCGGGCATCACCGTGATGTTCCCGGGCCAGGGCGCGCAGCACAAGGGCATGGGCCGGGCGCTTTTTGCGCGCTATCCGGCGCTGGTGCGCCAGGCCAGCGAGGTGCTGGGTTTTGCGGTCGAAGCCCTGTGCCTGGAAGACGCGCAGGGGCAACTGGCGCAGACGCAGTTCACGCAACCCGCGCTGTACGTGGTGGGCGCGCTGGGCTGGCAGGCGCTGTGCGACGATGACCATCCCGCCGCGCACGCCGACTTCCTGCTGGGCCACAGCCTGGGTGAATTCAATGCCCTGCAAGCCGCGGGCGTGTTCGACTTCGAGACCGGCCTGCGCCTGGTGGCCCGGCGTGGCCAGCTCATGGCGGCAGCCGGCGGTGGCGGCATGGCTGCGGTGCTGGGCGCCGACCCGCAACGCATCCGCGAGCTGCTGCGCCACCATGGGCTGGATGACGTGGACCTGTCCAACTTCAACACCCCGCGGCAAAGCGTTATTGCCGGGCCGGCCGATGCCATGGCGCGGGCCTATGCCTGCCTGAGCACCGGCGACGAACTGAGCCTGATTCCGCTGAAGGTCAGCGCCGCTTTCCACTCGCGCCACATGGCCGGCGCGCAGGCAGCATTTGCCGAATTCCTGCAGGGCTTCCAATTCGCGGCACCGCGCATCCCCGTCATCGCCAACGCCAGCGCCAGGCCCTACGAGGCCGACGCCATCGTGCCCACACTGTGCGCGCAGATCGCCAGCCCCGTGCGCTGGACCGACAGCATCCGCCACGCACTGGCGCGGGGGCAATCGCAATTCGTTGAAATCGGCAGCACCATCCTCAGCGCGATGGTGGCTGAGATCCGCGGCGCGCCCGTGCCCACCACCGCGCCGCCTGAACGCCGACAGCGAAGTCCCTAGAGACAACGCGCGCGGGCCGCCGTCCGCATCCCCTTTCACCCTTTCTTCCGACCTGCCTTCCGGGCAGGCCGCTGGTGGTGTGCGTGCGTCCGCAACTGCGGCGCAGTCCCGGTCCAACTGTTTGCCAGGAGATCACAATGAAAAGTCCTTCCGTCCTGCGTCGCCTCTGCAAGGCATGGCCGCTGCTGGCGGCTGCGTGTAGCTGGAGTGCGGCCGTCGCGCTGACGCTACCCGGAGCGCGCCCGCCGCTGAGCACCGGCACGTCCACCGCGGTGCCCACCATTTTTGAAGGGGGCCAGGTGCGTCCGCTGGCCAGGTCGCCCAGCGGTCATCGCCTGTATGCCCTGAACACGCCCGACGGGCGGCTGGAGGTTTTTGACATCCGCGGCGGCAGCCCGGCGCGCATCGGCTCGGTACCCGTGGGCCTGGAGCCGGTGGCCGTGGCCGTGCGCTCGGAGCATGAAGTGTGGGTGGTCAACCACCTGTCCGACAGCATCAGCGTGGTCGACACACGGCCGGGCGTGATGCGCGTCGTGCGCACGCTGCAGGTGGGTGATGAGCCGCGCGACATCGTGTTCGCCGGGCCAGGCCGCGACCGTGCCTTCATCACCACCGCCCACCGCGGCCAGAACATCCCGTTCGACCCGCAACTCACCACGCCCGGCGTGGGGCGCGCCGATGTCTGGGTGTTCGACGCCAATGCCGCGATGCAGGGCTCGGCCAACACGCCGCGGCCGCTGACCATCCTGACGCTGTTCACCGACACCCCGCGCGCGCTGGCGGTCACACCCGATGGCACGCGGGTCTACGCCGCCGGCTTCCGCACCGGCAACCGCACGACCTCGATCCCGGAAACCATCGTCGAGGCCAATGGCGGCATGCCCCAGCCGGTGACCAACTACGAAGGCCAGCCGCAACCCGTCACCGCACTGATCGTCAAGCACGACGGTGCGCACTGGCGTGACGCTGCCGGGCGCAGCTGGGACCCGTTCGTGAAGTTCTCGCTGCCGGACAAGGACGTCTTCGTCATCGACGCCATGGCCGCGGTGCCCATGATCCTGCCTGGCCGCGCCGGCACCTACACCGGCGTGGGCACCGTGCTCTTCAACATGGTGGTCAACCCGAAGAACGGCAACGTCTACGTCAGCAACACCGAGGCCATGAACCTGCAGCGCTTCGAGGGCCTGCCGCTGGGTGGCAGCACCTCGACGCGCGGCCATCTGCACGAAAGCCGCGTGTCCGTGCTGAAGACCAACGGCGACGTGCTACCGCGGCACCTGAACAAGCACATCAACTACGCACGATGCTGCCAGCCCGCGCCCAATGACGAAACGCGGCGCAGCCTGGCCTTTCCGATGGACATGGCCATCACTTCAGACGGCCGCACGCTGTACGTCACCGCTTTCGGCTCCAGCAAGGTGGGCGTCTTCTCGACCCAGGCACTGGAAAACGACAGCTTCCAGCCCGACGCCGAACGCCAGATCGAACTTCCCGGTGGTGGCCCCAGCGGCGTGGTGCTGGACGAGCAGCGCGACCGCCTGTATGTGCTGACCCGCTTCAACAACGCGATTGCAGTGGTGGACACGCGCAGCCGTCGCGTGTTGAACGAGATCACCATGTACAGCCCCGAGCCGCAGTCGGTGGTGCTGGGCCGGCGCCTGTTCTACGACGCCCGCAACACGTCTTCGCACGGCGACTCGGCCTGCGCCAGCTGCCATACTTTTGGCGACACCGACGGCCTGGCCTGGGATCTGGGCAACCCGAACAGCTCGCAGATCAACAACCCGGGGCCGTTCACGCTGCTGCCCGCGCTGGTGGGTTCCACCCAGACGGTGCACTTCAGGCCCATGAAAGGCCCGATGACCACGCAGAGCCTGCGCGGCATGGCCAACCACGGCCCCATGCACTGGCGCGGTGACCGCACCGGCGGCAACGACGCGCCAACCGTGCAGCCCGACGGCGGCACCTTTGACGAAGACGCGGCCTTCAAGAAATTCAACGGCGCCTTTGTCGAACTGCTGGGCAACAGCACCGTGCTCACCGGCACGCAGATGCAGGCCCTGACCGACTTCGCGCTGCAGCTGACCTATCCGCCCAACCCGATCCGCCGCCTGGACAACACGCTCAACCCCGCCCAGCAGGCCGGCCGCGACTTCTACTTCAACCGCGTGTCCGACAAGCTCTTTGCCTGCAACGGCTGCCACACGCTGGATCCGCAGGGCAACGCGCAATTCGGCGTGGCCAGGCCGGGCTTCTTCGGCACCGAAGGCAAGGCCTCGTTCGAGTTCCAGACCCAGGTTTTCAAGATCCCGCACTTCCGCAACCTGTACCAGAAGGTGGGCATGTTCGGCATGGCGCCGACACCCAACCTGTTGCCCGACCTGCCCAACGGCAGCAACCCCTTCATGGGCGACCAGATCTTGGGCTTCGGCTTCCTGCACGACGGCAGCAACGACACCATCTTTCACTTCCTGACCACCTTCCTGTTCCGCCGCGCAGATTCCCTGGGCCCCGGCGACCCTGGCAACCCAGGCGGCTTTGCCGACGGCGCGGCCGGCAACGTTGAGCGCCGCAACGTGGAGCAGTTCCTGCTGGCCTACGACAGCAACCTGGCGCCAGTGGTCGGCCAGCAGGCCACGCTGACGCAGGGCAACGCCACGGCAGTGCGTGAGCGCATCCAGCTGCTGATAGCGCGCGCAGATGCCGGTGAATGCGAGCTTGTGGCCACACGCAAGTCACACCGCAAGGGCTACCTGTACCTGGGGGCCGGGGTCTTCCTGCGGCCCGACGGCCGCAACCGGATCACCGACACGACGCTGCGCGACAAGGTGCTGCGTGATGGCGTGGAGCTGACCTACCTGTGCGCACCGCGGGGCTCCGGTGCCCGCATTGCCGAGGCCGCCGGACGCGTGCCGGACGCCATGGCCGGCGATGACGACTGAGCACCCACCATCCACCAGACCACGGCGGCCAGCGGGCCGCCCGGGAGCACCGCCATGAGTTCCAGTGCTGACAGCAGGCCCGACGAGATTGCCATCGTTGGCATGGCCTGCCGCTTTCCCGGTGCCAACAGCCCCGGCCTCTTCTGGCGCAACCTGGCCGAAGGTCGTTCCAGCGTGCGCGAGGTGGACGCGCAACGCTGGGACGTCGCCGCGCACTATTCGGCCGACCCGCAGGCCGACAACCGCAGCACCAGTCGCTGGGGCGGTTTCATCGACGACATTGACCGTTTCGATGCCGCGTTCTTCCGCATCTCGCCCAAGGAAGCGGCGCTGATGGATCCCCAGCAACGCATCATGCTGGAGCTGGCCTGGAGCTGTATCGAGGACGCGGGCTACGCCGCGTCCTCCCTGCGCGGCACGGCCACCGCAGTCTACGTGGGCGTGTGCAACCACGACTACAAAGAGCGGCTGGAAAAGGCGCCGGGGCCCATCGAAGGGCACATGTCCACCGGCACCTACACCACGCTCATTCCCAACCGCATCTCCTACGAATTCGACTTCCGCGGCGCCAGCCTGCCGGTGGACACCGCCTGCTCCAGTTCGCTGGTGGCGCTGCACGAGGCGACACATGCGCTGCGCCGCGGCGACTGCACGGCCGCGCTGGTGGGCGGCATCAGCGTGCTGTGCAGCCCCACCTACTTCGTCGCCTTCTCCAAGCTGGGCATGCTGTCGCCCGACGGCCTGTGCCGCACCTTCGATGAAGGCGCCAACGGCTATGTGCGCGGCGATGGCGCCGGCATGGTGATGCTCAAGCCGCTGCAGGCCGCGCTGGCCGCCGGTGACCGCATCCTGGGCCTGGTGCGCGCCACCGGCACCAACCATGGCGGCAAGGTCTCCACGCTCACCTCGCCCAGCCCCTACGCGCAGGCCCGGCTGCTGGTGGACACCTACCAGCGTGCCGGTGTGGCGCCCGACACCGTGAGCTACATCGAGGCCCATGGCACCGGCACGCCCAAGGGCGACCCCATTGAAGTGGTGGGTCTCAAGCGTGCCTTTGCGTCGCTGGAGAAGAGTTTCGGCGTCAGCGTGCCGCCCGGTGCGTGCGGCATTGGCAGCGTCAAGACCAACATCGGTCACCTGGAGTCGGCCTCCGGCATGGCGGGGTTGATCAAGACCTTGCTGGCGATGCGCAACCAGGCGTTGCCAGGGCTGCTGCACTTCGAGAAGCTGAACCCGCACATCGAGCTGCAGGGCAGCCCCTTTCGCATCGTGACCAGCCTGCAGCCCTGGCACGGCACGCCAGAGCGGCCGCTGCGCGCGGGCGTCAGCAGCTTCGGCTTCGGCGGCGTCAACGCGCATGCGGTGATCGAAGCCTACCCACAATCAGCGCGGCCGCCTCAGGCGAGCGGACCCTTGCCGGTGATGCTGTCCGCACGCACGGCCGAGCGCCTGCAGGCCCTGGCCGGCACGCTGGCCGATCACCTGCGGGCGCTGGACGACAACACCGGACAACTGCCCGCTGTCGCCTGGACACTGAGCCGGCGCGAGGCGATGGAAGAGCGTGTGGTCTTCATCGTCGACTCGCGGCTGCAGCTGGTGGAGGCCCTGCGCGACCTGGCTGCTGGCCGTGCAAATAGCGCGATATGTGCGCGGGGTTCGCTGACCGATGCAGCCGAACAATTCAAGGCTTTCCAGGCCGGCAAGCAGGCCGCGGCCGAGACTGCGCGCTGGCTGCATGCGCGGGACGACAACAGCCTGGCAAGCTGGTGGGTGCGCGGCCTGGCGGTGGACTGGCCACGCCTGTTCGCCGCCTTGCCGGGCGGCCTGCCGCCGCGCATCGAACTGCCCACCTACCCCTTCATGCGCAAACGCCACTGGCTGGCCGAGCCAGCGCCAGCCGCGGAACCTGCCGCGGCCAGCGCCAGCGCCACCACCACCGACGCCGTCGCGCTTTGGACCCTGACCGAAGCCTGGCATCCCTACACACCGCCGACGCAGCCCAGTCCCGCTCCGACCCTGCTGCTATGCCACCTGGCACCGGCCACGCTGCAAAGCCTGTCCGCGCAACGCCCGGACCTGCACCTGGTCGGCCTGCAAGCACCCGCCGATGCCGATGACGGCACGGCCTGGATCGACGCCTACTGCCGGGCCGCCGAAGCCATCAAGGCCGGCATCAAGAAGCAGCCCGGCTCCATCGCCTTGCTGTCCGATGTGGATGACGGTTTCGGTGCCTTCCTGTTCGCGGCCCTGCAGTCGCTGCAGAAGGAATTGAAGCTGCCGGTGCAATGGGTGTCCTGGGACGCTGGCCTGGGTGCCGCCGGCCTGGCACCCGCGCTGGCTTGCGCTGGCGACGTGCCCGCCACCGTGGCCATGCGCCGGCTCAGCCGCAACGGCAACGGCAGCGGCATGGCTTGCGAACAGCGCCAATGGGACTTCGCGCCACTGGCTGCGCCTTCGGGCCGGTCGCGTATCCGCCAGGGCGGGGTGTACTGGATCACCGGCGGACTGGGCGGCATCGGCCGCAAGATTGCCATCCACCTGGTGCGCCTGTACGGCGCCACCGTGGTGCTGAGCGGCCGCTCGCCCTACGACCCGGCCAGCAGCACCGACATCGACGATCCCGCCCTCTGCGGCCAGGTGGTCTACCGCCGTGCCGACTGCACCGACCTGGCCGACATGCAGGCTGCCTGCAATGCCATCGTCGCCGAACACGGCGCCTTGCATGGCGTGATCCACGCCGCCGGGGTAGTGCAGGACCGCAGCTACTTCTTCAAGTCGCGGCGCGACATCGACGCCGTGATGCGGCCCAAGGTCGAAGGCGCCCTGGTGCTCGACCAGGCCACGCACCACATCGAGCTGGACTGCTTCATGCTGTTTTCCTCGGTCACCGGCGAGTTCGGCAACCCAGGTCAGACCGACTATGCCGCGGCCAATGCCTTCATGGCGCCCGTCGCTCGCACCCGCCGGGCGCGCGTGGCCGCCGGCCAGCGCCACGGCAGTACGCAGGTGGTGCACTGGCCGTACTGGGAAGACGGTGGCATGCGGCTGGACGCGCCCCTGGTGCGCGCACTGGAAGCGTCGATGGGCATCGTGCCCATGGGCGATGACGACGGCATGCGTGTGTTCGATTCGCTCACCGGCCACGATGCGCTGGAAGTGCGTGTGCTGCCCGGCCAACGCCGCACCATCGCGGCCATCGTCAACCAGGCCGTAGCCCCGGCCCCGGTGTCTGCCCCTGCAGCACAGACTGTCGCCGCCAGCGCGCGCCGCAGCGAAAGCCACGAAGTCATCCGGGCCCAGCTGGCGCAGCTGCTGTCGGAATTGACGCTGGTGGAGCTGGCCGACATTCAGCACGGTGCCGACTTCAGTGACTACGGCGTCGACTCCATCCTGATGCAAAAGCTGGTGCAGCGTGTCAACGGCACCTATGGCACGGCGCTGAAGCCGCTGCAGTTCCACCAATGCCGTTGCATCGCCGAGTTGGCCGCGCTGCTGCACGCGCCGCAGGCTGCAGCGCTGCCACCGGTGCCGCGCGCCGCGTCCGCGGGCCGACGTGACGGCGAAGACATCGCCATCATCGGCGCCGACATCCAGCTGCCCGGCGTCGACACGCTGGCTGCGTTGTGGGCCCGCTTCGACCAGGCGCCGGTGCAGGCTCAGCCCTATCCACGCGCCCGCTGGGACGCCTTGCCGCCGGCGCTGCGGCGTGGCCACCGCCGTGAAGAGTGCCTGGGCCACTTCTTCGACGACGTGGCCGGCTTCGACCACCGTCTGTTCAAGATCTCGGTGCGCGAGGCCATGCTGATGGACCCGCAGCAGCGCCTGCTGCTGCACAGCGTGTGGCGTGCCATCGAAAACACCGGCTACACGCGGCAGGACTTCGCGCGCCTGCGCACCTCCGTGCTGCTGTCCATCGGCCCGGTGGACTACCACGAGGTGGCGCGGCACGACCCGCACACCGACGAGTTCTCGGCCAGCGGCCTGTCGCGCTACATCGCCGTCAACCGCATCTCCAACTTCTTTGACCTGCGCGGCCTCAGCGAGCCGGTGGACACCGCCTGCTCCAGCTTCATCGTCGGCCTGGACCGCGCCATCGACATGCTGCGCAAACGCGCGGCCGAACAGGCCGTGGTGGCGGGCGTGCAGCTGAACCTGTCGCCCGAACGTTTTCGCATGCTGCGCGAGCGTGGCCTGCTCAGCAGCGACGGCCACACCAGGCCCTTCGACGGCCGCGCCTCGGGCTTCGTGCGCAGCGAAGGCGTGGGCTGTGTCGTGCTCAAGCCGCTGGGCCAGGCGCTGGCCGACCACGACCATGTGCACGCCGTGATCAAGGGCGCCGGCGTGTGGCATGGCGGCCGTTCGCTCAGCGTCAGCACGCCGAACGCGGCGGCCCACCGAGGCGCCATGGAGCAGGCACTGGACTGCGCTGGTGTGGCCATCGACGAGATCGATTTCGTGGAGGCCCACGGCACGGCGATGCGCATGGGCGACGCCAGCGAAGCAGCGGCTTTCGCGCAGACCTTGCAGGCCCGCGGCCGCAGCGCGGCGCGGCCTTGCCCGGTGGGTGCGTCCAAGCCGGTGCTGGGGCACCTGGAAGCGGCCAGCGGCGTGGCCGCCTTGCTCAAGGCAGTGCTGGCCTTGCAGCACCGCCGCCTGCCCGGCATCCGCGGTCATGCACGCCTGCACCCGGACATCGACGCCGCCGGCCTGCAACTGGGCGCGGCCGATGTCGAACTGCGGCCGGGCGATGCGCAGGGGCTGCCCTGCGCCGGCGTCAATTCGTATGGCCTGGGCGGCGTCTCGGCCTTTGCCGTGCTGCAGGCGCATCACAACCCGCTGCCGGCCGAGACCGCGGAGCCGGGCCTGTTCGTGCTGTCCGCGCGCTCGGCGCCTGCGCTGCGCGCATCGCTGCAGCATCTGCAGCGTTTTCTGGCCGAGCCGGCCGACGGCCGCTACACCTTCGCGCAGTTGATCGACGCCGTCCAACACGGCCGCGAGGCCATGGCGCACCGCCTGGCCATCATCGCTGTCAGCCTGCCGCAGTTGCGGCTGCGCATCGATGCAGCGCTGGCGGG
>JAYUPN010000116.1:0-11888 GCA_043760065.1 Rubrivivax sp. | reverse complement strand
ACGTCATCAACCTCGACATCGCGCGCAGCAGCACGGCCAAGGGCGAGAGCCTGCTCGACACCATCGCCAACCTGTCGGCGATGCATGCCGACATGTTCATCGTGCGCCATGCCGAGAGCGGCGCGCCGTACCTGATCGCGCAGCACGTGGCGCCGCACGTGCACGTCGTCAACGCCGGCGACGGCCGGCACGCGCACCCCACGCAGGGGCTGCTGGACATGTACACGATCCGCCACTACAAGCGCGACTTCACGCAGCTCACGGTGGCCATCGTCGGCGACATCGTGCACAGCCGCGTCGCGCGCAGCGACATCCACGCACTGACCACGCTGGGCGTGCCCGAGATCCGCGCCGTCGGCCCCAAGACGCTGGTGCCGGGCGACCTGGCCGGCATGGGCGTGCGCGTGTGCCACACCATGGCCGAAGGCATCAAGGACGCCGACGTCATCATCATGCTGCGGCTGCAGAACGAACGCATGAGCGGCGCCATGCTTCCGAGCGCCGGCGAGTTCTTCAAGAGCTACGGCCTGACGCCCGAAAAGCTGGCACTGGCCAAGCCCGACTGCATCGTCATGCACCCGGGGCCGATCAACCGCGGCGTCGAGATCGACAGCGCGGTGGCTGACGGCAGCCACAGCGTGATCCTGCCGCAGGTGACCTTCGGCATCGCCGTGCGCATGGCGGTGATGAGCACCATCGCCGGAAACGCCGCATGAAGATCCTGGTCCGCAACGGCCGTGTGATCGACCCTGCCTCGGGTCGCGACGAAGTGGTGGATGTCGCGATAGCCGCTGACCGCATCGTCGCCATCGGCGCGACAGCTGACTTCCATGCCGATCGGGTGATCGACGCCACAGGACTCGTCGTCGCGCCGGGCCTCGTCGACCTCGCGGCGCGGCTGCGCGAACCCGGGCAGGAACACGAAGGCATGCTCGAGAGCGAACTCGCCGCGGCGGCCGCCGGCGGCGTGACGAGCCTGGTCTGCCCGCCCGACACCGACCCCGTGCTCGACGAGCCGGGGCTGGTGGAGATGCTCAAGTTCCGCGCCCGCAAGCTCTCGCGCTGCCGGCTGTTCCCGCTCGGCGCGCTGACGCGGCGGCTGGAAGGGCAGGCGCTGACCGAGATGGTCGAGCTCACGGAGGCCGGCTGCGTCGGCTTCTCGCAGGCCGACGTGGCGCTGGCCGACACGCTGGTGCTGCAGCGCGCGCTGCAATACGCCGGCACCTACGGCTACACGGTGTGGCTGCGGCCGCAGGACGCGTTCCTGGGCAAGGGCGTGGCGGCGCAGGGCGCGATGGCGACGCGGCTGGGGCTGTCGGGCGTGCCGGCGATCGCCGAGACGATTGCCATGCACACGCTGTTCGAACTGGTGCGCGTGACGCGGGCGCGTGTTCACCTGTGCCGCCTGTCCAGCGCCGCCGGCGTGGCGCTGCTGCGCGCGGCCAAGGCCGAGGGCCTGCCGGTGACGGCCGACGTGAGCATCAACTCGCTGCACCTCACCGACGTCGACATCGGTTACTTCAACCCCGACATGCGCCTGACGCCGCCGCTGCGCCAGGGCGCCGACCGCGACGCGCTGCGCGCCGCACTGGCCGACGGCACCCTCGACGCGCTGGTCTCCGACCACAACCCGGTGGCCGAGGACATGAAGAACCTGCCTTTCGGCGAGGCCGAGCCGGGGGCCACCGGCCTGGAACTGCTGCTGAGCCTGGCGCTGCGCTGGGGCAACGACAGCGGCCTGTCCTTGGCGCGAGCGCTGTCGCGCGTGACGCAGGACCCGGTGCGCGTGCTCGGCGACGCCATCGGCTCGCTGGCCGGCAGCGCCGGGCGCCTGGTGGCCGGCGGCGTGGCCGACGTCTGCATCTTCGACCCCGCGGCCGAGTGGGCCGTCGAGCCCGGCATGCTGGCCAGCCAGGGCAAGCACACGCCCTTTGCTTTCGCCAGCACCGGCATGGCCTTGCCCGGCCGCGTGCGCGCGACGCTGGTGGCGGGCACGGTGGCCTACGAATCCCCCGCGCTTGCGCCAGGCCGGGCGGCCGAGCGCTGATGCGCGCCGTGGTCGCCGTCTGGCGCCTGCTGCGCGCCGCCCTGCACGTGCTGCACGGCATGGCCGTGATGACGCGGTTCCCGGTGCTCGACGAAGCCGCCCGCCACGAGCGCATCCGCTGGTGGTCGGCCGGGCTCGTGAACGCCATGGGGCTGACGCTCAAGGTCAGCGGCACACCGCGGCCCGGCGCGACGCTGATCGTCGCCAACCACGTCTCGTGGCTGGACATCGCCGCCATCCACGCCGCGGCACCGCACGCGCGCTTCGTGTCCAAGGCCGACGTGCTGCGCTGGCCGCTGCTGGGCTGGCTGATCCGCAGTGCCGGCACGCTGTTCATCGAGCGCGAGCGCAAACGCGACGCCGTGCGCGTGGTGCACTCGATGGCCGAGTCGCTGCAGGCCGGGCAGACGGTGGCGGTGTTCCCCGAGGGCACCACCGGCCTCGGGCCCGACCTGCTGCCCTTCCACGCCAACCTGCTGCAGGCCGCGGTGGCCACCGGCACGCCGGTGCAGCCGGTGGCGCTGCGCTTCTACAGCGACCGCGAGTCCTACAGCAGCGAGGTCACCTTCGTCGGCGAGACGACGCTGCTGCAGAGCATCTGGCGCATCGCCGCGGCCAGCCGCCTGGGCGTGCAGGTGCAGCTGCTGCCGCCGGTGGCCACGCAGCACGCCGACCGCCGCCGGCTGGCCGAGCACCTGCGCGAGCTGATCGAAGAACGGTTGGTGTTGCAATGAGCACCGCGCGGCCGCTCCGAAGGTGCTCGCTCCCCCTCGGGGGGAAGGTGCGCAGCACCTGGGGGGTCGAGTGAGCACCGCGCGGCCGCTCCGAAGGTGCTCGCTCCCCCTCGGGGGGACGGTGCGCAGCACCAGGGGAGCAGAGTGAGCCAGCTGCTGGCGTTTGCAGACGAAGCCGATCTCGCCCGGCGCCTGGCCGCCGGCCTGGGCTGGACACTGTCGATGATCGACGTGCACACCTTTCCCGACGGCGAGACCCGCTTGCGCCTGCCGCCCGTGCTGCCGGCGCACACGGCGCTGCTGCGCGGCCTGCAGCAGCCCAACCCCAAGCTGGCCCCGCTGCTGCTGGCCGCCGCCGGCGCGCGCGAACTCGGCGCCGTGCGGCTGTCGCTGGTCAGCCCCTACCTGGCCTACATGCGCCAGGACATCGCATTCGCGCCCGGCGAGGTCGTCAGCCAACGTCACATCGGGCGCCTGCTGGCCGCTGCCTTCGACGCCGTGATCACGGTCGACCCGCACCTGCACCGCGTGGCGACGATGGACGAGGTGGTGCCGGGCCGGCGCGGCGTGGCGCTGACGGCGGCGCCGCTGCTCGGTGGCCACATCGCACGGCAGGTGCCCGGTGCGCTGCTGCTGGCGCCCGACGAAGAGGCGGGCCAGTGGGTGCGCGCCGCTGCCGCTGCTCACGGACTGGACCACGCGGTGTGCCACAAGCAGCGCCACGGCGACCGCGACGTGGCGGTCTCGCTGCCCGACCAGGACGTGCGCGGCCGCGCCGTCGTGCTGATGGACGACGTGGCGAGCACCGGCCGCACGCTGGTGGCGGCGGCGCGCGGCGCGCTTGCCGGGGGCGCCGCCAGCGTCGACGTCGCCGTCACGCATGCCCTCTTCGTCGACGACGCACTGCAGCAGGTCCTGGCCAGCGGCGTGCGCCGGGTCTGGAGCACCGACTGCGTGCCGCACGCCAGCAACGCGGTCAGCGTGGTGCCGTTGCTGGTCGATGCGTTGCGGGCCGGCTGAAGCCGACGTGTCCGGGCTGCCCGATCAGGCCTTGCCCTGGTTGGCCACCGCGGCCGCGGCGCGCGCCGCCGCTTCCGGGTCGCCCAGGTACTGGCTGCGGATCGGCTTCAGGTTCGCGTCGAGTTGATACACCAGCGGGATGCCGTTGGGGATATTGAGGCCCACGATCGCGTCGTCGGCGATGCCGTCGAGGTACTTCACCATCGCGCGGATGCTGTTGCCGTGCGCCGCGATCACGAGGCGCTGGCCGGCCAGGATCGCCGGCGCGACGCGTTCGAGCCAGAACGGCATCACGCGGGCCACGGTGTCCTTCAGGCACTCGGTCAGCGGCACCTGGCCCGGCGACAGCTTGGCGTAGCGCAGGTCGGCGCGCTCGCTGCGCGGGTCGGTGGCTTGCAGCGCCGGCGGCGGCGTGTCGTAGCTGCGGCGCCAGATCAGCACCTGCTCGTCGCCGTACTGGCGCGCCATGTCGGCCTTGTTCAGCCCCTGCAGCGCGCCGTAATGGCGTTCGTTCAGGCGCCAGTCGTGCTGCACCGGCAGCCAGGTGCGGTCCATCTCGTCCAGCGCATGCCACAGGGTCCACACCGCACGCTTGAGCACCGAGGTGTAGGCGACGTCGAATTCATAGCCGCCCTCGCGCAGCAGCTGCCCGGCCTGCCGCGCCTGCGCCACGCCGGTGGCGGTCAGCGGCACGTCGGTCCAGCCGGTGAATCGGTTCTCGAGGTTCCACGTCGACTCGCCGTGGCGGATGAGCACAAGCTTGTACATGGGCCGGATTCTATAATTCGCGGTTTTGCACACCTGCGGCGGCCCTCTTTGAAATTCTTCCTGGACAACTGGCATCTCATCCTGGTGGCCCTGCTCTCGGGCGGCCTGCTGCTGTGGCCGGTGCTGCGCAAGAACGCCGGCGGCGCCGGATCGGTGGGCACCGGCGAAGCCGTGCGCCAGATCAACCGCGAGAAGGGCGTGCTGATCGACGTCAGCGAGCCGGCGGAATACGCCGCCGCGCATGCCTCGGGTGCGCGCAACGTGCCGCTCGGCCAGCTCGAAGGCTCGAAGGACCTGCCGACCAACAAGGCGTTGCCGCTGCTGATCCTGTGCCCCACCGGTGCCCGCGCCGGCCGCGCCGCTGCCCTGCTGCGCAAGGCCGGCTACGACAAGGCCTCTGCGGTGGCCGGCGGCACCGCGGCCTGGCGCGAAGCGCAGCTGCCCATCAGCAAGCTCGGCGACAAGACCGCCTGATCGCAAGGCCGGCCGGGCCTGCGCCTGCAAGGCTTCGGCCGGAGCCAGACAATGCGCGCCGGCCAGACAACGAGGGAACCCCGCATGACCGCCGTCAAGATGTACACCACCCAGGTGTGCCCGTACTGTGTGCGCGCCAAGGCGCTGCTCAAGCAGCGTGGCGTGGAGCAGATCGAGGAGATCCGCATCGACCTCGACCCCGTGCAGCGCGACCACATGATGGCGCTGACCGGCCGTCGCACGGTGCCGCAGATCTTCATCGGCGGCACCCACGTCGGCGGCTGCGACGACCTGGTGGCGCTCGACCACAGCGGCGGCCTGCTGCCGATGCTCGGCCGCTGAACGGCGGGCTCGTGGGCGCGCCAGGTGCGCGCCCTGTGCGTTCGGCCCGTCCCGGCCCCGGGTCCGTCGCGGAGCCTGACAGATAATGCGAGGCTCCGGCCCGGCGCCGCCAGCGGCGCCGGGCCTTCTTTCACCCAGAGACCCACAATGGCCGACGAGACCCCCGTTTTCCAGATCCAGCGCATGTACCTCAAGGACCTGTCGCTGGAGCAGCCCAATTCGCCCGGCATCCTGCTCGAGCAGGCGCAGCCGCAGGTCGACATCAACCTGGGCATGGCCGCCAACCCGGTCACCGACGGCATCTACGAAGTCACCGTCACCGCCACGGTGACGACCAAGGTCAAGGACAAGGTGCTGTTCCTGGTCGAGGCCAAGCAGGCCGGCATCTTCGAGATCCGCAACGTGCCCGAAGAGCAGATGCAGGGCATCATCAGCATCGTCTGCCCGCAGATGATCTACCCCTACCTGCGCGCCATCGTGTCCGACGTCTGCACGCGGGCCGGCTTCCCGCCGATCCTGCTGACCGAAGTCAACTTCCAGGCCATGTTCGAAGCCCAGCAGGCGCAAGCCGCGGCGCAGAACAACGGCGGCTCGCGGATCATCACCGGGGCGAACTGAGCCGATGAAGATCGCGGTCCTCGGCGCCGGCGCCTGGGGTACCGCGCTGGCACTGGCCGGCGCCCACGCCGGCCACGAGGTGCTGCTCTGGGCGCGCAACCCGCAGCAGGCCGTCGAGATGCAGCGCACGCGCTGCAACGCGCGCTACCTGCCAGGCATCGATCTGCCCGCGGCGCTGCGCATCGATGCCGACCACGCGTCGGCTCTGGCGCACGCCGAAGGCGGACTGACGGTCATCGCCACGCCGATGGCCGGCCTGCGGCTGTCGCTGCTGGACCTGCCGGCCGGCCGCGCCGCGCTGTGGCTGTGCAAGGGTTTCGAAGCCGGCTGCGGCGCGCTCGGTCACGAGGTGGCGCGCGAGGTGCGGCCCGGCATGCGCTGCGGCGTGCTGTCGGGCCCCAGCTTTGCGCAGGAAGTGGCGCAGGGGCTGCCGACCGCCCTGGTCGCCGCCAGCAGCGACGCCGAACTGGCCGCCGCGGCGGTGTCGGCCTTCCACGGCGAAAGCCTGCGCGTCTACACCTCCGACGACGTGGTGGGGGTCGAGGTGGGCGGTGCGGTGAAGAACGTGCTGGCCATCGCCACCGGCATCGTCGACGGCATGGCCGGTGCCGGCCTGAACGCCCGCGCCGCGCTCATCACGCGCGGCCTGGCCGAGATGACGCGGCTCGGCCTGGCGCTGGGAGCCCGCGCCGAGACCTTCATGGGGCTGTCAGGCCTCGGCGACCTGGTGCTGACGGCCACCGGCGAGTTGTCGCGCAACCGCCGCGTCGGCCTCGGGCTGGCGGCCGGCCGGACGCTGGCGCAGACGGTGGCCGAACTCGGGCACGTCGCCGAAGGCGTGCTCAGTGCCGCCACCGTGCTGGCGCGCGCGCGATCGCTGGGCGTGGAGATGCCGATCACCGCCGCGGTCGTCGACGTGCTCGAAGGCCGCATGGCGCCGGCACAGGCGATGGCGGCGCTGATGGCGCGCCATGCGCGCTCCGAAGGCACGCTGGGCTGAAGCGCCGCGCCCGGCGCTACGCGCCGCCTTCGAATCCGTGCTGTCGCCAGGCCTCGAACACGGCCACTGCCACCGCGTTGCTCAGGTTCAGGCTGCGCTGGCCCGCGCGCATCGGCAGCCGGACGCGCTGCTCGGCGGCGAACTGCTCGCGCAGTGCGGCCGGCAGGCCGGCGGTTTCGCTGCCGAAGACGAGCCAGTCGCCGCGCTGCCAGCGCACCTCGTGCGCGGGCCTGGCGCCGCGCGTCGTGAAGGCGAAGCAGCGCAGCGGCTCGGGCCGGCAGCGCTGCACGAAGGCCGGCCAGTCGATGTGGCGCTGCACGTCGGCCCACTCGTGGTAGTCCAGGCCGGCGCGGCGCAGCAGCTTGTCGTCCATCGAGAAACCCAGCGGCTCCACCAGGTGCAGCGCGCAGCCGGTGTTGGCCGCCAGCCGGATGACGTTGCCGGTGTTGGGCGGGATCTCGGGCTGGACGAGGACGATGTTGAACACGGGCGCGGCGCTCAGGCGGCCGGCGTGCGCGCCAGCACCCAGACCTGCACCGATGCGGCACCGGCGCGCGTCAAAGCCGCCGCCGCTTCGCGCACCGTGGTGCCGGTGGTCATGACGTCGTCGACCAGTGCCACCCGGCGGCCCTGCAGCACGGCGCGCTGGCGCGGGTCGACCATGAAGGCACGGCGCAGGTTGCGCTGCCGCTCGGCGCGGTCCAGTGCCGCCTGGTGCGCGGTCTCCAGCGGCCGCAGCAGCACGTCGGCGCGGGCCGGCAGGCCGGCCAGGCGCGCGACGCGGCGGGCCAGCTCCCAGGCCTGGTTGTAGCCGCGCTCGGCCAGCCGCTGCCGCGACAGCGGCACCGGCAGCACCAGTTCGGCCGCAGGAACCGGGGCCGCCGCCACAGCCTCGTGCAGGCGCTGCGCGAGCACGGCCGCAAGTTCGGTGCGCGCTTCGAACTTGAAGGCCGCGATCAGGCGGTCCCAGGGAAAGCCGTAGTCGGCCACGCACAGGGTGTGGTCGAAGGGCGGCGCCGCGCGCAGGCACTCGCCGCAGGTGTCGACGGCGACGCCGGTGCGCAGGCCGCAGCGCGCGCAGCGCGGCAGCGGTCGTGCGAAGGCCTCGACGCAGCCCTCGCACAGCGCCGACGGGCCCCACAGACGGCAGACCTCGCACTGGCTCGGGCAGCGCAGCCGCCAGCGTGCGGCAGTGGAGGCGGCGCCTTGCATCGGCTCAATATACTGCCGGCATGCCCTCACCCGACCCCGAGCGCAGCACCCTGCGCCCCGTGGACCCGGCCGCGCTGGCGCATGTCGAGCGCCGCCTGCACGGCGCCCCCGAAGCGCCATGGCTGCACGGTGAAGTCGCCCGCCGCATGGCAGATCGCCTGGCGGTCATCCGCCTGCAACCCGCGCAAGTGATCGACTGGGGCGCCTTCCTGGGCGCCAGCCGCGAACACCTGGCCCGCGTCTACCCGAAGGCGCGGCTGCTGGCGGTCGAGGCCGACGCCGCTCGCAGTGCCGCGTCGGCAGCGCGCCTGAAGGCGCCCTGGTGGCGCGCCTGGCAAGGCGCCGCTGCGGTCTGCAGTGCCGGGGAGGTGGCGCCGGGCCGCGCGCAGCTGCTGTGGTCGAACATGGGCCTGCACGGCCAGGTCGACCCGCAAGCCACGCTGTCGGCCTGGCAACGTGCATTGCAGGTCGACGGCTTCTTGATGTTCTCGACCCTCGGCCCCGGCACGCTGGTGCAGTTGCAGCGCCTCTACGCGTTGCAGGGCTGGCCAGTGCCGATGGCGCCGCTGGTGGACATGCACGATCTGGGCGACATGCTGGTGCAGGCCGGCTTTGCCGACCCGGTGATGGACCAGGAGACGGTCACGCTGACGTGGGCCGAGCCGCAGGCGCTGCTCAGTGAACTGCGCGGCCTGGGCGGCAATGCCGACCCGCGGCGCGTCGCGGGCCTGCGCACGCCGCGCTGGCAGCGGCAGCTCATGGCCGCGCTGGCCGCCCTGGCAGGTGCCGACGGCCGCATCGGCCTGGACTTCGAGATCGTCTACGGGCACGCCTTCAAGCCTGCGCCGCGGCCGCGGCTGGCCGCGCGCACCGAGCTGCCGCTGGAGGACATGCGGGCCATGGTGCGGCGTGGCAGCAGGCCTTGAAACACCGGTGCTGGCGGGCCCGTCCCGCGCAAGAGGCTGCGCTAGAATTGAGGGCTTGAGCCCAAAAGGGCCGGTAAGCGTGCCAATGAGGGGCCAGCGGGTGTGCTGGACGCCCGGGCCCCGCCCCGCCGTCCATCCGCCCTGTCGACCGACCCGATGTCCGCTACTTTCGTCCCCAGCACCTGGCCGCTTGCGCCGCGCTCGCCGCGGGTGTTCGGGCGTCGGCTTGCAGCCGATGCCGCGCACGGCAACCGGCCGTCCCTGCAGTGGTCACTGTGCCGCAACTGCTCGCTGACGCCGCAGCAGCTGGGCAGCGTCTTCGTCTTCCTGTGCACGGTGTCGCTGCTGGTCGCGGCCGTGTTCTTCTGGCAGGGCGCACCGTACGTGGCCGCCTTTGCAGGTCTCGAACTGCTGGCGGTGGGCATCGCGATGCTGGTCTTTGCGCGCCACGCCGGCGACCGCGAGACCCTGACGCTGGTGGGCCGCTCGCTGTTCATTGAACAATGCGTCGGTCCGCGGGTGCAGCAGGTGCGGTTGCCGACCGACTGGTTGCGGGTCGAGCCGGCCGCCGGGCAGGGCTCGCTGGTGCAGATCAGCGGCGGTGGCCGCACCGTGCGCGTGGGCCGCCACCTGCGCCCCGAATGGCGGGGCGCGTTCGCGCAAGAACTTCGGCAGGCGTTGCGCCAGTCCCCTGGCAGCAGCGAGCCACAGAACGATTCGAACTGAAGCGATGACGATGAAGACCACGACCCCTCTCTGGCCTCTGGTGTCCCGGCTCGGCCTGGCGGTGAGCGCCCTGCTCGTTGCAGGCGCCGCGCGGGCGGTGAACGATCTGCCGGGTGGCCCCAAGGTCAACCAGCTCGACCTGCACGCGCCCATCACCAAGATCGGCGAGCAGCAGGTCTGGCTGCACGACTTCATGCTCATCGTCTGCGTGGTGATCTTCGTCGCCGTCTTCGGCGTCATGTTCTATTCGATCCTCAAGCACCGCAAGTCGGTCGGCCACAAGGCGGCCAACTTCCACGAGAGCTTGACGGTCGAGATCGCCTGGACCGTGGTGCCGCTCTTGATCGTCATCGCCATGGGTGCGATGGCCACGCGCACCGTGGTGGCGATGAAGGACACCAGCAACGCCGACCTCACGATCAAGGCCACCGGCATGCAGTGGAAATGGGGCTACGACTACCTCAAGGGCGAGGGTGAAGGCATCGGCTTCGTGTCGACGCTGGATGTCTCGCACCGCGAGATGTCCAGCAGCGGCAAGCCGCCCCCGACCGACAACTACCTGCTCAAGGTCGACAACCCGCTGGTCGTGCCGGTGAACCAGAAGGTTCGCATCGTCCTCACCGCCAACGACGTGATCCACGCCTTCATGGTGCCCAGCCTCGGCGTCAAGCAGGATGCGATTCCCGGCTTCGTGCGCGACACCTGGTTCCGCGCCGAGAAGACCGGTGACTTCTACGGCCAGTGCGCCGAGCTGTGCGGCAAGGAACACGCCTACATGCCGATCCACGTCAAGGTGGTCAGCCAGGCCGACTACGCGGCCTGGGTCGCCGACAAGAAGAAGGCCATGGCCGCGGCTGCCGACGACCCGAGCAAGGTCTGGGTGCTGGCCGACCTGGTGGCCCGCGGCGAGAAGGTCTACAACGCCAACTGCGCCGCCTGCCATCGCGCCGATGGCAAGGGCACGGGCCCGATCAAGGCGCTCGACGGCGCGGCGGCGGTGCTGGACGCCGACAAGGGCAAGGAGATCCAGGTGCTGCTCAACGGCCAGAACAACGGCGCCATGCCGGCATGGAAGCAGCTCTCGGACACCGAGCTCGCAGCCGTCATCACCTACACCAAGAATTCGTGGAGCAACAAGACCGGCCAGCTGGTGCAGCCCGCCGAGATCGTTGCCGCCCGCAAGTAATCAACGCCGTCGATTCGAGGAAAGCCCCATGAGCGCAGTTCTGGACCACCCCGGCCACGACCCTTCGCACGACCATGACCACGGTCAACCGCACGGCTGGCGGCGCTGGCTGTACGCGACCAACCACAAGGACATCGGCACGATGTACCTGTTGTTCAGCTTCGCGATGCTGATGGTCGGCGGCCTGCTGGCGCTGGGCATCCGCGCCGAGCTGTTCCAGCCCGGGCTGCAGTTCGTCAACCCCGAACTGTTCAACCAGCTGACCACGATGCACGGCCTGATCATGGTCTTCGGCGCCATCATGCCGGCCTTCGTGGGCTTCGCGAACTGGATGATCCCGCTGCAGATCGGTGCTGCGGACATGGCCTTCGCGCGCATGAACAACCTGAGCTTCTGGCTGCTGATCCCGGCCGCCGGCATGCTGGTGGGCAGCTTCTTCATGCCCGGCGGCGCGCCCGCCGCCGGCTGGACGCTGTACGCGCCGCTGACGCTGCAGATGGGCCCGAGCATGGACGCCGGCATCTTCGCGATGCACATCATGGGTGCGAGCTCGATCATGGGCTCGATCAACATCATCGTCACCATCCTGAACATGCGCGCGCCGGGCATGACGCTGATGAAGATGCCGCTCTTCTGCTGGACCTGGCTGATCACCGCCTACCTGCTGATCGCGGTGATGCCGGTGCTGGCCGGCGCGATCACGATGACGCTGACCGACCGCCACTTCGGCACCAGCTTCTTCAACCCCGCCGGCGGCGGCGACCCGGTGATGTACCAGCACATCTTCTGGTTCTTCGGCCACCCCGAGGTCTACATCATGATCCTGCCGGCCTTC
>JAYUPN010000115.1:0-4393 GCA_043760065.1 Rubrivivax sp. | reverse complement strand
AGGTCACCATCAGCGTGAACATGCCGGCGCCGATGAGCAGCGGGAACCAGCCGCCTTCGAGCACCTTGACGGCATTGGCGGCCAAGAACACCACGTCGACGACGAAGAAGAAGCCGGTGGCCGCGATGCACAGCGGCAGCGGCATCTTCCAGCCGAAGCGGATGACGAAGAAGGTCATCACGGTGGTGATCGTCATGTCGATCGTCACCGCGATGCCGTAGGCCGAGGCCAGCGCGCTGCTGCTGCCGAACAGCACGACGGCGAAGACCACGCAGCCGTACAGCGCCCAGTTGACGAAGGGCACGTAGATCTGGCCGGTCTCGCGCACGTTGGTGTGCAACAGGCGCAGGCGCGGGATGTAGCCCAGCTGCACGGCCTGCTTGGTGACGGAAAACGCCGCCGTGATGAGGGCCTGCGAGGCGATCACCGTGGCCGCGGTGGCCAGGGCGATGAGCGGGAACAACGCCCACTGCGGCGCCATCTCGTAGAACGGGTTCTTCACGTTCTCGGGGTGCAGCAGCAGCATCGCGCCCTGGCCGAAGTAGTTGAGCAGCAGCGCCGGCATGACGACGGCGAACCAGGCCAGCCGGATCGGCCGCTTGCCGAAGTGCCCGAGGTCCGCGTACAGCGCCTCGGCCCCGGTTACGCACAGCACCACCGAACCCAGCGCGATGAAGGCCACGCCGGGTTGCGCCCACATGAAGCTCAGCGCCCAGTGCGGCGACAGCGCCACCAGCACCTGCGGGTGCTGCGCGATGTGCGCCACGCCCATCGTCGCGAGCACCGCAAACCACAGCAAGGTGATGGGGCCGAACAGGCGCCCGACGGCCGCGGTGCCGAAGCGCTGCGCGGCGAAGAGGGCCGTCAGCACCACCAGCGTGACCGGCACCACGTAGCGGTGCAGCCCGGGGGCGGCAACCTCCAGGCCCTCCACGGCCGACAGCACGCTGATGGCCGGCGTGATGACGCCGTCGCCGAAGAAGATGGCGGTGCCGAAGATGCCCAGCAGCAGCAACTGGTTGCGCAGCGCGGGCCGATCCTTCACCGCCTGCGAGGCCAGCGCCAGCATCGCGATGAGGCCGCCTTCGCCGTTGTTGTCGGCCCGCAGGATCAGCGCCACGTACTTCAGCGACACCACCACCGTGAGCGTCCAGAACACCATCGACAGGATGCCCAGGATGTTCTCCGGCGTCAGCGGCACGCGGCCGTGGGCGAAGACTTCCTTCAGCGCGTACAGCGGGCTGGTGCCGATGTCGCCGTAGACCACGCCGACGGCCGACAAGGTGAGCGCGGCGAGAGGGCCGGCTCCTGTGGGTCGTTGGGGCAGAGTCATGCGCAGGCGGGATGAGGCGGGCAGCGGGCATTGTGGCCCAGGCCGGCCGGTTCATGTTGCGTTGCAGCAAATTCGGCCCTCTGCCGCTTGCAGGAGCGGCCGCGAGCCTGCTGCCGCGACGCTCGGCTCTTCAGTCGAAGTTCTCGGCTTCGGGGTCGGTGGCTTCCAGCTCGTAAGCCGCGGCCAGCATCGCCAGCCGCCCGATCACGCCGTACATGTAGAAGCGGTTGGGTGCGCTGGCGCCGGGCTTGGCACCCGGGCGCGGCAGCTGGCTGCTTTCGGCAAAGGCCAGCGGCACGTAGCTGGAGCCGGGTCCGCCCAGGTTCTCGTCGGCACCGCGCTCGGCGTGCACGCGGTAGAAGCCGCCGACCACGTAGCGGTCGACCATGCAGACCACGGGTTCGGCCACCGCGCGGTGGATGCGCTCCATGCTGGGCACGCCTTCCTGGATCAGCACGTCGGTGATGGCCTGCCCGTCCTTGGCCAGCCCCATGCGCTCGCGCAGCTGCTGCGCGCTGTCGAGCTCGCGCGCGTCGCGCACCGTCAGGATGCCCTTGCCGAGATTGCCGTGGTCGGCCTTGACGACGACGAAGGGCCGCTCGTTGATGCCGTACTCCTTGTATTTGCGCCGCACCTTGGCCAGCACGGCGTCGACATTGGTCTTGATGCATTCCAGGCCGCTGTCGGCGTCGAAGTCGACCTCGCCGCACGGGTTGCCCAGCGGATTGATCAGCCACGGGTCCATGCCCAGCAGCTTGGCGAACTTCTTGGCCACCTCTTCATAACTCTGGAAGTGGCGGCTCTTGCGGCGCACGCTCCAGCCGGCGTGCAGCGGCGGCAGCAGGTACTGTTCGTGCAGGTTGTGCAGCGCGCGCGGGATGCCCTGCGCGAGGTCGTTGTTGAGCAGGATCGTGCAGGGGTCGAAGTCCTTCAGCCCCAGGCGGCCGCGCGTGCGCACCAGCGGCTCCAGCACCAGTTCGCTGCCATCGGCCAGCGGCAGCGCCTTCGGCGCGCCGAGCGACTCGTCGGCCGAACCCAGCCGCACGTTGAGGCCGGCCTGCGTGAAGATCTGCACCAGCCGCTGCACGCTGGTCATGTAGAAGGGGTCTTCGGTGTCGCGGTCCGGGATCAGCAGCAGGTTGCGCGCTTCGGGGCAGATCTTCTCGATCGCTGCCTGCGCCGCCTGCACCGCCAGCGGCAGCATCTCGGTGGTGAGGTGGTTGAAGCTGCCTGGGAACAGGTCGGTGGCCACCGGCGCGAGCTTGAAGCCGGCGTTGCGCAGATCCACCGCGCTGTAGAACGGCGGCGTGTGCTCCATCCACTCCAGGCGGAACCAGCGCTCGATGGCCGGCATCGACTCGAGGACGCGCTGTTCCAGTTCGTTGATGGGCCCGGTGAGGGCGGTGGTGAGGTGGGGAACCATGATCGACCGTCGGGACTGCAGTGGCGGATTTTGGCAGATGGGGTCGCTCAACGGCCGCACAAGCCACCTGCAATCGCACAAAGAAGCGGGCCACCCAAAAGGTGGCCCGCGCCGGCGAGATGAGCTGCAGGCCGCAGGCCTGTCGGCTCGATCGAGCCGGTGTACGCCGGCATCCCCAGGGCGACAGCCCAGGGGATGTCCGGCGTATCACTTGTTGTACGCCGTCTCGCCGTGGGACGTGATGTCCAGGCCCTCGCGCTCTTCGTCTTCCGGCACGCGCAGTCCGATCGTCAGGTCGACGATCTTGAACGCCGCGAAGGCCACGACGCCCTACCACAGGATCGTCACGCCCACCGCCTTGGCCTGGATCCACAATTGCGCAAAGACGCCGTTGGACCCCATCGTCACCGTGACCCAGTCGGTCACCAGCCCCGGCCCGCCCAGCGCCTGCGTGTTGAACACCCCCGTCAGCAGTGCGCCGACGATGCCGCCCACGCCGTGCACGCCGAAGACATCCAGCGAATCGTCCGCGCCCAGCATCTTCTTCAGTCCGGCGACGCCCCACAGGCACGCAAAGCCGGCCACGGCGCCGATGACCAAGCCGCCGACGATGCCGACGTTGCCCGCTGCCGGCGTGATCGCCACCAGCCCTGCCACCGCGCCCGAAGCCGCGCCCAGCATCGAGGCCTTGCCCTTGAGCAGCGTCTCGCCGGCACACCAGGCCAGCACCGCCATCGCCGGTGCCGCCAGCGTATTGATGAACGCCAGCGCCGCGCTGTTGCCGGCTTCCAGCGCCGAGCCGGCGTTGAAGCCGAACCAGCCCACCCACAGCAGCGCCGCGCCGACCATCGTCAGCGGCAGACTGTGCGGTGCCATCGCTTCCTTGCCGTAGCCGACGCGCTTGCCCATCATGTAAGCGCCCACCAGCCCAGCCACGGCGGCGTTGATGTGCACCACGGTGCCGCCGGCGAAGTCCAGCGCGCCCCATTGCCACAGCAGGCCGGCCTTGGCGTTCATGCCTTCAACCACTTCCTTGCCGGTGTAGGCGTCGGGGCCCATCCAGTACCAGACCATGTGCGCGATCGGCGCGTAGGCGAAGGTGAACCACAGCACCATGAACAGCAGCACGCCCGAGAACTTGGCGCGTTCGGCAAAGGCGCCGACGATCAGGCCGCAGGTGATGGCCGCGAAGGTGGCCTGGAAGGCGACGAACACGATCTCCGGCAACACGACGCCCTTGCTGAAGGTGGCCGCCATCGCGAACTCACCCTTGGCCGGGTCGAACACACCCTTCAGGAACAGCCGGTCCAGGCCGCCGACGTAGGCGTTGCCCTCGGTGAAGGCCAGGCTGTAGCCGTAGACGACCCACAGCACGGTGATCATCGCGAAGACCACGAACACCTGCATCAGCACCGACAGGATGTTCTTGCTGCGCACCAGGCCACCGTAGAAGAGCGCCAGGCCGGGGATCGCCATCATCAGCACGAGCAGCGTGGACACGAGCATCCAGCTCACGTCGCCCTTGTTGGGCACGGGTGCGGAAGCGGCAGCGGCCGGCGCTGCGGCGGCCGCCGCGGCAGGGGCCGAAGCGGCATCGGCCGGTGCGGGCGCTGCCGCCGGCGCCGCCGCCGGCGCCG
>JAYUPN010000114.1:0-4400 GCA_043760065.1 Rubrivivax sp. | reverse complement strand
GCCCGCGCTTGTCGTTCGACGAGGCTTGCCAGCTTGCTTGAATCGTTGCCCGTCGTGCACGAACCGGAGTGCGGCTGGTGTGGGAGGCTTTCAAGCAGGACGGCCACGCTCGCCGTCCTCGTCGCGTTCAGGCGCTGCTTCGGTGAAGCCATCGCCGCGCCGCGCGCGCAGCTGCCGGCGCTGCTCGCGCTCTTGCGACCACATCGCCTCCAACTGCTGGCGACCTTGCTTGACGGCCGAGATCAGCTGCTTCTCGTCGTTCCGGTGCGGCGCCATCTGGCGCATCAGCGCTTCAGAGTGCTGGCGAAAGCGCAGCGCCTGGTTGCGCGCGGCGTGTGGCTCCCAGCCCATCAGTTCCAGCACGCGGCGGCCGCTCATCAGCGCCGAGTCCAGCGTCTCGCGGTGAATGTGCTGCACGCCACGCTCGTGCAGGCCGTACCAGTGCGAGACGTTGCGTGCGCGCGCCACCAGCGTGGCTTGCGGGAAGTGTTCGCGCGCCAGGTCGGCCACCGCCAGGCTCTGCTCGACGTCGTCGATGGCGATCACGATGACGCGCGCTTTGGCCGCGCCGGCCACGCGCAGCAGGTCCAGCCGCGTCGCGTCGCCATAGAAGGCCGGCCAGCCGAAGTTGCGCAGGCTGGCCACCGCTTCGGCGCTGTGGTCGAGCACGGTGGCAGCAAGGCCGTTGGCGTTGATCAGCCGGCCGACGATCTGGCCGTAGCGGCCGAAGCCGCAGATGATGATCGGCGCCTGCTGTTCTTCGGCGATCTCGTCGGGCTTCGCGCCCGCCGCGCGCGACGCCAGCCGCGGCGCCAGCAGCCGGTCGGTGGCCACCAGCAGCAGCGGCGTGAGCAGCATCGAGATCGCCACCGCGGCGACCAGGAACGACGACGCCGGCGCGTTGATGACGCCGGCGCCGAGCGCAGTCTGGAAGACGACGAAGCCGAACTCACCGCCCTGCGCCAGCAGGATCACGAACACCGGCGCCTCGGCCAGCGGCAGCGGCATCGCGCGCGCCATCGCCGCCAGCAGCAGCGCCTTGACGAGCAGGAAGCCCAGCACCACGGCGGCCATCAGCAGCGGGCTGGCGAGCAGGACTGCGAAGTCGATGCTCATGCCGACGGCAATGAAGAACAGGCCCAGCAGCAGGCCCTTGAAGGGCTCGAGGTCGGTCTCCAGCTCGCGCCGGTATTCGCTCTCGGCCAGCAGCACGCCAGCCAGGAAGGCGCCCAGCGCCATGCTCAGGCCCACGCTCTGCATCAGCGCCGCGGTGGCCACCACCAGCAGCAGCGCCGCGGCGGTGAAGATCTCGGGCGTCTTGCTGCCGGCGATCCAGCGCAGCGCCGGGCGCAGCAGCAGCCGGCCGCCCAGGATGATGGCGGCGATGACGCCGAAGGCCTTGGCCGCGCCGATCCACCCGCTGCCCGCGTCGGCAGCGCCGCCCACCGCCAGCAACGGCACGATGGCCAGGATCGGGATCGCCGCGATGTCCTGCAGCAGTGCCACGCTGAGCACGCTCTGGCCGGCCGAGGTGGCCATCAGGTTGCGCTCGGCCAGCACCCCCAGGCCGATCGCGGTCGAGCTCAAGCCGAGGCCCAGCCCGGCCACCAGCGCCAGCCGCCAGTCGACGCCGAAGGCCACGCCGATGAGCGCCAGCAGCGCCGCGCTGCCCAGCAGCTGCACGCTGCCCCAGCCGAAGATCGGCCGCCGCAGGCTCCACAGGCGCTTGGGTTCGAGTTCCAGGCCGACCAGGAACAGCATCAGCACGACACCGAACTCGGCGAAGTGCAGCATCGCCTGCGGGTCGGTGACGAACTTCAGGCCCCAGGGGCCGATGGCGATGCCGGCGGCCAGGTAGCCGATGATCGAGCCCAGGCCGAGCAGCCGCGCCAGCGGCACGGCCAGCACCGCCGCACCCAGGTAGACGAGGCTGTTCAGCAGCCAGGGGGTGCCGTGTTCCATCGTCGGCTGCTAGTCGTCGTCGGCCGGCCGCGCGTCGGCGGGCACGAAGCAGGGCAGCGCCGGCTCCAGGTCGGCCAGTTCGGGCCAGTCGGGATAGTCGCGCAGGCGACCGGCGAACAGCGCGGCATGTTCCTGCAGCGTCTGCTCGCCGACGCGGTGCGCGCCGTGCAGCACCAGCGGCGGCAGCCAGCGCATGCCGCACAGCGCCGCGGTCTGTTCGTTGGGGTGCATGAAGGCGTCGAAGAAGTAGCGGTTGTAGCCGGCGGGCTGGTACGACTCCTGCGGCCCGCCGGTGGACGCGGCCAGCCACAGGTCCTTGCCCACCAACGCCCGCCCACCCGGCCCATAGGCCCAGCCGAAAGCGAAGACCTCGTCCAGCCACAGCTTGAGCAGCGGCGGCATCGCGTACCAGTGCACCGGGTGCAGCCAGACCAGCAGTTGCGCCTGCAGCAGCAGCGCCTGCTCGGCGGCGACGTCGATGAAGTAGTCAGGGTACAGCGCGTAGAGGTCGCGCACCTCGACGCGCGCCGGGTCGAGCCGGCCGGCCGCCTCCATCAGCGCGCGCGTGGCACGGGACTGCTCGATCTGGGGGTGGGCGGCGATGACGAGGATCTCGGCCAAGGCGCGTCGGCTTGGGTTTGCCCGCGGGGGGCGTGGTCGATGGCACCGCTACCATACCCGACAAAGCACAGCGTCAGCAGCGGAGGGATCCAGCCATGCCCGTGATCGTGGTCGCCAATCCGAAGGGCGGTGTCGGCAAGAGCACCTTGTCGACCAACATCGCCGGCTGCCTGGCCGCCGCCGGCCACGCCGTGATGCTGGGCGACGTCGACCGCCAGCAGTCGGCCCGCCAGTGGCTGCAGCTGCGACCGCCCAGCCTGCCGGCCATCCGCGGCTGGGACGTGGCGCCCGACGACATCGTGCGGCCGCCCAAGGGCACGACCCACGTCGTGCTGGACACACCGGCGGGCATGCACGACAAGCGCCTGGACGCGGTGCTGAAGATCGCCGACCGCGTGCTGATCCCGCTGCAGCCGAGCCTCTTCGACATCCAGGCCACGCATGCTTTCGTGCAAGAGGTGCGCGCGCACCGCCGCGGCCCCGAGCTCAAGCTCGGCCTGGTCGGCATGCGCGTGCGCGAACACACGCGAGCCAACGAGCAGCTGCACACCTACCTGGCGACGTTGCCGGTGCCGGTGGTGGCCTGGCTGCGCGACACCCAGAACTACGTGCAGCTGGCGGCGCACGGCCTGACGCTGTGGGACGTGGCGCCGAGCCGCGTCGAACGCGACCTCGAACAGTGGGCTGCACTGGAGAACTGGATCAAGTCATGAACAACGCGGCACAGGGCGGGCAGGCGGGCCGTTTCACCCACTACGCCCGGCTGGCCGACCTGGCCGCGCTGGTCGGCCGGGAGCTCGGCGTGACAGAGTGGGTGGCGATCGACCAGCAGCGCATCGACCAGTTCGCGCACGCCACCGGCGACCACCAGTGGATCCACACCGACCCCGTGCGCGCCGAGTCCGGGCCCTTCGGGGCGCCGATCGCCCACGGCTTCCTGACGCTGAGCCTGCTGCCGATGCTGTTCGAAGGCGCCTTCGCCATCGACGACGTGCGCATGGGCGTCAACTACGGCCTCAACCGCGTGCGTTTCGTGAGCCCGGTGCGCGTCGGCAGCCGCCTGCGCGGCCGCTTCAAGCTGCTGGGCTACGAGCCGCTGGACGGTGGCGCGCAGCTCACGGTCGAAGCGACGATCGAGCTCGAAGGCTCGCCCAAGCCGGCCTGCGTCGCCGAAACCGTGTCGCGGCGCTACACCTGAGACCCCCCCAAAAGTGGGACCCGGGCCCTTGCGGGCGCGGGCCCACAATGAAACGGCCCCAAGCGTGCAGGAGGATCCATGAAGGTGCTGCTGGTCGACGATCACCCCCTGGTGCTGTCCGCGCTGCAGGCGGTCATCCAGCAAATCGGCAGCGACACCACGGTGGTCGGCGTCGACAGCGCGGCCGGCGCCCGCGCCGCACTGGCCGCGGACCCCGACTTCGATCTCGTGCTGCTCGACCTGGCGCTGGGCGACGCCGACGGCTTCGACGTGCTGGTGGAGTTCCGCAGCACCTACCCGGCGGTGCCGGTGGTGGTGGTCTCGGCATCCGACCGCGCCAGCGACGTCATCCGTGCCATCGACAGCGGCGCCATGGGCTTCGTGCCCAAGAAGTCCAGCCACGCCGAGTTGCACGCCGCGCTGGGCATGGTCATGACGGGCTCGATGTACGTGCCGCCGTCGATGTTGGGGCTGGAGTTCGGCCGCAGCAGCGGCGACACCGTGCCCGGCGTGATGCGGCCTTCGGGCGATGGTGCCGGGCACGATTCGCCTTTCGGCGCGGCTTCGCGGCCCGAGCCGCACCAGAAGCTGCCTTCGCTCAAGGACGTCGGCCTGACGC
>JAYUPN010000113.1:0-4410 GCA_043760065.1 Rubrivivax sp. | reverse complement strand
CCGAAGCGGCGCCGTCCGGCGCCAGCGCGTCGATCAACGCCTGCTTCGTGACCTGGCCTTCGCGAAGGACCTTTTCCTGGGCCTGCACGGCACCGGTCGCCAGTGCGGCGGCGACGGCCAACAGGACGAACGTGGAGCTGATTTTCATGATGGGCTTTCGGGTCGAACGGTGATGGGGGGAATGCTACGCCTGGAGCGGCGCAACGCCGGATGCCGCGGCTGGGGGGGTCAGGCAGCGCGCCTGCGCCGATGCCGGCGCCAGCAGAGCCACCGACACCGCGGTGCAGGCCACGGCCGCGGCCACCACGGCGACGAGGGGGGCGAAGGTCTTGGCGATGCGGTTCATGGGGCTGGTCCTCGGGCGCACCGAGCAGCACTCGGCATGGACGCCATTCCGCCACCCGCCGCCGCGGCTGCACAGGACACCAAGGTATACGTGCCGCGGTTTTGCCGGTATACCTCGGGCCCGTTGGCCCCGGCTCGTGAACTCCTCAACATCCGGCCACCCCCGCTTCCGATGCAAACCCCCATGAACCCCCACGGCTCGCTGCTGCTGGCCGACGACCACGGCCTCGTGCGCCACGGCCTGCAGCTGCTGCTGGCCGAGGTGCTGCCGCACCTGCGCGTGCAGCTCGCCGGCTCGCTGGCCGAGACCGTGCACCTGCTGCAGACCGCCGGCCGCTTCGACCTCGTGCTGCTGGACCTCACGCTGTCCGATGTGCACGGCCTGGCCGGCCTGCGCCGGCTGCGCGAGGACTTCCCTTACGTGCCGGTGGTCATCCTGAGCGCGCAGGACGACCGCGACACCGTGCTGGCGTCGCTGGACGCCGGCGCGATGGGCTTCATCAGCAAGGCCGCGTCGCCGGGCGAACTGAAGGAAGCGCTCGACCGGGTGCTGGTGCAACACCGCATCCACCTGCCGCAGAGTGTGTCCGGCGGCATGGCCGCGGTGCCGTCCTTGGGTGCGGACGGCAGCGGCGGTCGCGAGCTGTCGGAGCTGTCGGCCCTCGGCCTGACCGAACGCCAGATCGAGGTCCTGGGCTACGTCGTGCAGGGCCTGCGCAACAAGGAGATCGCGCGCCTGCTCGATCGCTCGGAGGTGGTGGTCAAGAAGCACGTCACCGCCACGCTGCAGGCGCTGGGCGCGCCCAACCGCACCAAGCTGCTGGTGCTGCTCAGCCAGCGCGGCTACCGGGTGCCGTCGATGCGGCCGGTGGCCGGGGGGTGATGGCGGCATGACCGGCGCCGGTCTGCGCGGCGGCCGCGAGGGCCGCGGGCGTCGCGATGCGCCGGCCATTGCCGAAGAGCTGCCACGCCGCCGGCGCCGCCTCGGGCTGGCGCTGGTGGCCGTCGGCGTGCTGGCGCTGGCGGTGCAGACCTGGGGCCTGTGGCTGCTGCCCTACGACCCGGCTTCGCTGGAGTCGGTGCGCCGGCTGCTGCGATGGCCGCAGCTCGACGAAGTGCCGTTGGCCTGGGGCTGGGCCCTGATCTGCCTGGCACTCTTGGCCGTCTTGGCGCGCAGCGAGAAGCCATCGCCCGCGCTGGCGCTGCTGTGCGGCGCGGCGCTGGGTTCGGTGCACGCCACCGTCGGCGGCGGCGCGGCATCGCTGGCCATGCTGCTGCTGGTGGGCGTGGCCAGCCTGGGCTGGCAGGCCTGGCGCGAAGGCGGCCTGGCGCTGCTGCTGGCCACGGCGGCGGCCAGCGTCGGCTGGGAGCTGCGCTTCTCGGTCTTCCCGAGCCTGTGGCTCGTGACGCCGGTGCTGGTGGCGATGTTCGTGTGGATCGACCTCATGCACATGCGCGCCAACGACCGGCGCCTGTTCGACGCCCTGGCCGAGCGCGACACGCTGATCACGAGCCTGGACCAGCGCAGCGCCGAGCTGACCGAGCTGCAGGGCGCGCGCACGCAACTGCTGGCCAGCATCAGCCACGACCTGCGCCAGCCGCTGCAGGCGGTGCGCCTGTATGCCGAGGCGCTGCAAGGGACCCCGGGCACGGCCCTGGCCGACACCGGCGCCGGCGCCGCGCGCCGCGCCGAGCTGCTGCGTCAGCAGATGCGCGCCGCCGACGACGCGGTGGCCATGCTCGACCAGTTCAGCGAGTTCAGTGCCATCGAGCAGGGCGCGCTGCAGTCGCACCCCGAAGCGGTGGACGTGCGCGACGTGCTCGACGGCGTCGCCGCCAGCCTGCAGGCCACGCACCCGCCGGCGCTGCTGCGCCTGAGCGTGCACGGCCACCACCATGGGCTGCACACCGACCGCACGCAGCTCGCGCGCCTGGTGCAGAACCTGGCCGGCAACGCCGTCCGGTACAGCCTGGGCTTGCGCCCGGGCCGGCCGGCGCGCGTGGTGCTGGCCGTGCGGCCGCAGCGCGCCGCCGACGGCAGCGACGGGCTCGTCATCGACGTCGTCGACAACGGCCGCGGCATCCCGGCCGACAAGCTGCAGGCGGTGTTCGAGCCCTACGTGCAACTGCGCGACGGCGAGGCCGACGCCGGCCTCGCGTCGCGCGGCGGCCGCGGCCTCGGGCTGGCCATCGTGCGCGGGCTGACGGCGCAACTGGGCTTGCAGCTGGCGCCCGTGCGCAGCACGCCCGGACGCGGCACGCGCTTTCGGGTCCAGGTGCCGGCTTCGCTGCGCCGCCCGGGGCCGCCAGCGGCCACGGCCGCGGCACGGGCGCCGGCCGACACGACGCGGCTCGACGGCTGGCTGCTGGCCCTGCTCGACGACGAAGCCGGCGCGCGCGCAGCGCTGCGCGCGGCGCTGGAGCTTGCCGGCGCGACGATCGTCGACGCCGGTTCGCTGGCGCAGCTCAAGCTGCTGCTCGACGAGGAGCCGCGCTTCCCCGACGCGCTGGTGTTCGACCTCGACCTGGGCACCGGCAAGGCCGACGGCGTGGCGGCGGTCAGCGAGCTGCGCGCCGAGTGGGAACTGATGGTGCCGGCCGTCATCGTCACCGGCCGCATCGCCGTGATGGGCACCGTGCCGCTGCCCAAGCGCTGCCTGCTGCTGGGCAAGCCGGTGGCGCTGGCGACCCTGGTCGACACCTTGCGCCGCATGGCGCCGGCGACGGCCGCCGCACCGACCCCCGCGATTGCGGGACCGCAGCGCTGAACGAGGGCGGTATCCCTCGGGATCATTGGGCACACTGTCGGGTCGTCGTCCAATGTCTCCCAGGTGCCGCAGCACCGTCGCAGGAAGGAATGCACCATGAACCAGCCGCTCAGAGGCCTTGCCGGCGCCGCCCTCGCGGCGCTGCTGCTGGCCACGGGCCCCGGCCCGGCGTTGGCCCAGGGCAGCGGCGGCTTCGAGCTCATCACCGCCGCCGAGGCCCGCCAGGCGGCGAAGGCCGAACTCGAAGCCCCAGCCGAGATCCGGCCGCGCCAGGTGCCCGGCCCCAAGGGCAACGTGCCCGGCATCCGCGTGCTCAGCCCAAGCGCCCCCGGCGCGCTCGTGACGGCGCCACTGCGCATCGAGGTCGCCTTCACGCCCACGCCCGGCACGCGCATCGTGCCCTCGAGTTTCCGTGTGCTCTATGGCCTGCTCAAGATCGATCTCACCGACCGCCTGCGCAAACACGCCACGATCACCGAGAGTGGTGTCGTGGTCGACCGCGCGGTGGTGCCAAACGGCCAGCACCGGCTGATCCTGCAGGTGGCGGACGACCAGGGCAACACAGCCGAGCAGGAACTGCGCCTCCGCGTCGGGGCGGCGTCATGACTCTGCGGGCGCCGGCTTGCGCTGTTGCCCCTGCCAAGGCCTGCGCCCCTGCCAACCGCCGCGCCTGGTGGCTGACCAGCCTGGTTGCCGCCGCACCGGTGGTCACGCTGGGGATCGCGCCGGTGGTCGCGCATTCTCAGCCTGGGGCTATGGCGGCCGAGCCGGCAGCCAAGGTATCGCCGTTGCTAGGTCAGGTGTTGGAACGTGTAGCCCCCGCCAACCGGGAGCCTGCCGCCGGTGAGGCTGGCCTTTTCCGTCGCCTGGCGCAGCAGCACAAGGCCGCCCTTGCGCCCGCCGACGGGCGCCGCGCTGGCGCCGGCATGGTGCCTGCGCTGGGCTACGCCATGGAGCAACTCGACCCCGTGAGCTTTGCCGTGCTGCGGCCCATTGCGGTGAGCGGCAGCGGCGCGTTGCTGCGCACCGGCGATGTCTTCGTGCTGCAGTTTTCCACCAGCCTGCCCGGCCGTGTGCGCTTGGAAAACATCGACACCGCAGGCCGTGTGGCCGACCTCGGCACGCACACCGTGCTCGTCGATCAACTCAACCGCATACCGCGCGACAAGGGCATCCAACTGCAGGGCCAGCCGGGGCGGGAACGGCTGCGCTTCTACTTCTATCCCTGCCTGCCGCCTGAAGCGGCTGGCAAGTCCTGGGCCGCAGAGTTCCAGGGAAAGTTGCCACCCTGCACGGC
>JAYUPN010000112.1:0-11991 GCA_043760065.1 Rubrivivax sp. | reverse complement strand
GAGCAAACGCCGGCGGTGGCGCAGCGCATGGTGGCGCTGCTGTTCGAGGCGGGCGTGCCGCGCGACGCGCTGGCCTTGTTGCACGGCCCGGGTGAAACAGTGGGCGCGGCGCTGGTGGCCGACCCGCGCAGCGCCGGCGTGTGCTTCACCGGCTCGACGGCGGTTGCCAAGGTGATCAACCGCGCGCTGGCCGCCAAGGACGGCGCCATCGTGCCGCTGATCGCCGAGACCGGCGGCCTGAACGCGATGGTGGTGGACAGCACGGCGCTGCCTGAACAGGTCATCGACGCTGTCGTGCAGAGCGCCTTCCGCAGCGCCGGCCAGCGCTGCAGCGCGCTGCGCCTGCTGTGCGTGCACGCGGCGGTGGCCGACGGTGTGATCGAAATGCTGCGCGGCGCGCTGGCGGAGCTGAACGTCGGCGACCCGGCGGAGCTGGCCACCGACGTCGGCCCGGTCATCGACGACGAAGCCTTCACCGCCATCAGCGCCCACGTGCAGCGGCTGCGCAGCAGCGCGCGGCTGCTGGGCGAGACGAAGGTGCGCTCGGCCGTCCCGCGCCTGGTGCCGCCGGTGGCCTTCGAGATCAGCCGCATCGCCGACCTGCAGCAGGAGATCTTCGGCCCCGTGCTGCACGTCGTGCGCTGGGATGGTGACGTGATGGACGTCGTGCGCCAGATCAACGCACTCGGCTACGGCCTGACGCTGGGCGTGCAGACGCGCATCGACAGCCGCGCGCAGCACATCGCCGACGCGGCGCGCGTCGGCAACGTCTACGTCAACCGCAACATGATCGGCGCCGTGGTCGGCGTGCAGCCCTTCGGCGGCGAGGGCCTCAGCGGCACTGGCCCCAAGGCCGGCGGGCCGCACTATCTGTACCGCTTCTGCGCCGAACAGACGGTGACCGTCAACACCGCCGCCGCCGGCGGCAATGCGGAGTTGCTCGCGGGTCTGGGTTGATGGCGGAAGACGCCACGACGCTCCAGCTGCGCTATGGTGTCCGCTCACCATGGATCACACCGCCGCCCTGCTGATCACCGACCTCGTCGGCAGCACGGCGCTGGCCGAGCGCCTGGGCGAAACTGAAGCGGCGGCGCTGTGGCGCGAACACGACCGCGTCGCACGCGAGTTGCTGCGCAGCTGGCGCGGGCGCGAGATCGACAAGAGCGACGGACTGCTGGTGCTGTTTCAGAACGTGCACGACGCCGTCGGCTGCGCGCTCGAATACCACCGCGCGCTGGCCCGGCTGCGACCCCCCGTCGCGGCGCGCGCCGGCGTTCACCACGGGCCCGTGGTGCTGCGCGAGAACAGCCCGCAGGACGTCGCGCTCGGCGCCAAGCCGCTGGAGGTCGATGGCGTCGCCAAGCCGATCGCGGCGCGCGTCATGGCCCTGGCCTGCGGCGGGCAGACGCTGCTCAGCGCCGACGCCCGCCGGGCCCTGGGCGACACCGAGCTGCGGCTGCACGCGCACGGCCACTGGCAACTCAAGGGCATCGCGCAGCCGATCGAGCTGTTCGAGGCCGGCGACGCCACCACCGCGTTGCCGCCGCCGCAGGACGGCGAGAAAGCCTGGCGCGTGGTGCACGACGGCACCCACTGGCTGCCGGCGCGCGAAGTCCCGAACAACCTGCCGCGGCCGCTGTCGAGCTTCGTCGGCCGCGAACGCGAGTGTTCCGAGGTCGCCGCACTGCTCGGCAGCTGCCGGCTGGTCACGCTGTGCGGCACCGGCGGGCTGGGCAAGACGCGGCTGTCGATCGAGGTCGCGCGCCGTTCGCTGCACCAGTTCGTCGACGGCGTCTGGTTCGTCGAGCTCGCGCCGCTGCAGGACCCCGCCCTCGTGCCGCAGGCGGTGGCCACCGCGCTGGGCTTGCGCGAGGAGGCCGGCAGCACCGCAGTCGTTGCCCTGGCCGCGTTCGTTGCCGGCCGCCGCATGCTGCTCGTGCTCGACAACTGCGAACACGTGGTCGACGCCAGCGCGGCGCTCGTGGCACAGCTGCTGCGCGCCGGCACCGAACTGCAGGTGCTGGCTTCGAGCCGCGAACCGCTGCGTGTCGACGGCGAGGCGGTGCACCTTGTGGCGCCGCTCGGGCTGCCCGACGCGGACGCCGTGCGTGCCGGCGCCGACCTCCTGCGCTTCGAGTCGGTGCGGCTCTTCGCCGAACGCGCGGCGGCGGTGCGCCCGGGCTTCGTGCTCAACGCAGCCAGCGCGTCCGCCGTGGTGTCGATCTGCCGCCGCCTGGAAGGCATCGCGCTGGCGATCGAGCTCGCGGCAGCGCGCGTCGGCACCTTGCCGGTGGAGACGATCGCGGCGCGGCTGGACGACCACTTCAAGCTGCTCAGCCGCGGCCCCCGCGGCGCGCCGCAGCGCCAGCAGACGCTGCGCGCGCTGATCGACTGGAGCCACGATCTGCTCGAACCCGCCGAGCGCGCGCTGCTGGCGCGGCTGTCGGTGTTCGCCGGCGGCTGGACGATCGAGGCCGCCGAGGCCGTGTGTGCACAGATCGTGCCCGCCAGCGACGCGATCGACGGCGGCGGCGTGCTCGATGCGCTGACGGCGCTCGTCGACAAGTCGCTCGTCAGCTTCGACGCCGCAGCGGCGCGCTACCGCATCCTGGAGACGGTGCGCCACTACGCACACGAGCGGCTCGAAGAACGCGGCGAGACAGTGCGCTGCCGCGAACGGCACTTCGCGCACTTCCTGGCCTTCGCCGAAGCGGTCCGTCCGGCGACCAAGGGCGCCGATCAGCCGCAGCGCCTGGCGCAGATGGACGCCGAGCACGACAACCTGCGCGCCGCGCTGGCCTGGTCGGCGACGGATGGCGCCGGCGGCGCCGGGCTGCAGCTGGCCGGCGCCATCTGGCCGTTGTGGAACCTGCGCGGCCTGCTCAACGAAGGCCGCGGCTGGCTGTCGACGCTGTTGCAGCACGCGGCCGACCGCGCCGCCGCGCCGGCGCGCGCGCGCGCCCTGCGCGGGGCCGGCGTGCTGGCGCATGCGCAGGGCGACTTCGCCGCCAGCGCGGCCTGGCACGAGCAGTGCTTGGCGCTGCAGCGTGAACTCGGCGACCGCAAGGGCGTGGCAGCCTCGCTGGAGAGCTTGGGCATCGTGGCCTACGAGCGCGGCAACTGCGCCGCCGGCATCGCCCTGATGGAGGAGGCGCTGGCAATACAGCGCCAGCTGGGCGAACCGCTGGCGGTCGCGCAGACGCTGAACAACTTGGGGGCCACGCTCAGCTTCGTCGGCGAGCGCGAGCGCGCGCGTGCGCTGCTCGAGGAGAGCCTGGCCCTCAAGCGCGCGCACGGCGATCGGCGCGGCGTGGCGATGGGGCTGGACAACCTGGGTGACCTCGCGGCCACGCTCGGCGACGCGGCAGCAGCGCGGCGCCTGTTCGAGGAGAGCCTGGAGATCCGGCGCGAACTCGACGACCGCGCCGGCATCGCGCGCGTGCTGCTGGGCCTGGCCGACCTGGCGCATGCACAGGGCGACCCGGCAACGTCGCTGCGCCTGCTGGCCGAGAACCTGTCGATCACACGGGACCTCGGGGACCAGCTGGCGATCTCGCATGCGCTGGAAGGGCTGGCCGGCGTCGCCCGGTCCTTCGGCGATGTCGATCGCGAAGTGCGCCTGCGCGGGCACGCCCAGCGCTTGCGCGAGACGATGGACTACAGCATCCCGCCCGCCATGCAGCCGCGCCACCAGCGGACGCTGGAGACCGCCCGCGCGGCACTCGGCGACGAGGTTGCGTTCGACCGCGCGTGGCAGGCCGGGCGTGCGATGACGCTGGAGCAGGCGGTCGAGCTCGCGCTGCAGGCGCTGCCCGCGGCAGCGGTCAAGGCCAACCCGCCGTGAAGCCGGCGCCGCGGTCGGACCGGTCCGCCGTAAGAATGCAGGCCCGCCATCTGACCCATCCAGCGCAGCCGCTGCCGGCGGCGGCCGTTCGCCTCTTACCCACCACCACGGAGCCTTCCATGCCTGCCTCGCCTTCGCCCACCCGCGTCCTCCTCGCCTGCATCGCCGCCACGGCCGCCACGCTGGGCGCGCCCGCCTGGTCCCAGGTCGACCCGAACCGGCTCGTCGACGCCTTCGAGCGCGCCGGCGGCAAGTACGAGGGCTACCGCCGGTCCGGCGCCAAGGGCGTGTGCGCCGTCGCCGAGTTCGTCGGCAGCGCCGAGGGCCGCGCCCTGTCCAGCGCTTCGGCCTTCAGCGGCCAGCCGGTCCGGGTGAGCGCCCGCTTCTCGGTCGGCGGCGGCAACCCCAAGGCGCCCGACAACGCCCGCAGCCAGCGCAACATGGCGCTGCAGTTCGACCTGCCCGGCGGCGAGACCTGGCAGATGGGCAACATCTCGGCCCCGGTGTTCGGCGCCGCCACGCCCGCGCAGTTCCTGGGCCGGTTGGAGTCGCTGGCACCCGACGCCGAGACCAAGAAGCCCAACCCCGAGCGCATCAAGGCCTTCGCCGACGCCAACCCCGAGGTGCTGCTGCAGGGCAGGCACTTCGCCAGTCAGCCGGTGCCGGCCAGCTTCGGCAAGGTCAACTACTGGGGCGTGCACGGCTTCGGCTTCGTCGATGCCAGCGGCAGGAAGCAGTTCGGCAAGTGGGTCTTCGAACCTGTGGGCGGCACGCAGGGCCTGAGCGACGACGAAGCCAAGGCCAAGGGCAGCGACTTCCTCTTCGACGAACTGCGCCAGCGCGTCGCCGCCGGCGGCGTGGCCTTCGACTTCATGCTGCAACTGGCCCAGCCCGGCGACCGGATCGACAGCGCCGTGACGCCGCTGCCCGACGATCGCAGGAAGGTCAACCTGGGCCGGCTGACCATCAAGTCCGTTGCGCCAGACGCCAGCGGGCCCTGCCTGACGATCACCTACAACCCGATGGTGCTGCCCAAGGGCATCGAGCCCTCGGCCGACCCGATGCTGGCGGCCCGCGCCGCGCCCTACGCGGTGTCGCTGGGCCGCCGGTTGGTGGAGGGCGCCAAGCAGTAGGTCCACCGCGGCGCGCCGCGTGCCGGCGCGGCATGTCCCGCGTTTGAAGGACGCGCGCGGTTGACGCGGCCGGCCGGGTCTGCGTTCAATGCAGGCCCGTCCTCATCCACATCACCATGATCCTCGTCCAGCGCGGACCGGCACCGGCGTCGCTGCGGCGCCCGCAGGTGCTGCGATTCATCGAACAGGCGCGCAAGCACTACGCCGTGCCACGCGCCAAACGTCCGCCTTGGGAGCGGCCGCCATTCCCAAGCACCGCGCTGCGCGATACGCGCCAGGCGCTGGCCGAACTGTTCAAGGGCAAGTGCGCCTACTGCGAAACCCACCTCGGCGCAGCCACCGAAGGCGACATCGAGCGCTTCAGGCCCCGCGGCGGCGTGGCCGAAAGCACCGGCCAGTACCTGGGCGACCACTACTGGGCCCAGAACCTTGAGTGGCAGAACCTGCTGCTGGCGTGCCCGTCCTGCAACCGCATCAAGGCCAACCGCTTTCCCATCGAACCCGGCAGCACGCGCGCGCCGGCCGACGCCGACCGCGAAGCGCTGCGCCGCGAGAAGCCGCTGCTGCTCGACCCCTGCGGCGACGACGACCCGAAGCTGCACCTGCTCTTCGGCGCCGACGGTGCGGTCTCGGGCCTCACCGACCGCGGCCGCGCGACGATCGAGGTGCTGGGCCTGAACCGCGCCGCGCTGTGCAAAGAGCGGCAGCAGGAGGCCAAGGTCTTCCGCGCCGCGCTGGCGCAGGGCGCGGACGGCAAGGCCGTCAAGGCGCTGCTGGCGCCGACGCAGACCTTCCTGGCGCTCAAGCGCCAGTTGCTGGAAACCGACCGCGCCGATGCCGCCGGCACCCGGCGCTCGCACCAGAAGGAAGCCCAGGCCAAGCAGGTGCAGGCGCAGTTCGACCAGCGCCGCGACGCCGTCGACACGCGTTCGGCCAAGGGCCTGGACAACTTCCGCGCGCGTGCCCGCTACATCGAGCGCATCGAGATCGAGAACATCGCCTCCATCCGCAGCATCGAGCTCAACCTGCAGGCCTCGACCTCGGCTCGCGCGCCGTGTTTTGCGCTGCTCGGCGCCAACGGCGTCGGCAAGTCCTCGGTGCTGAAGGCGGTGGCGCTGGCGCTGGCCGGGCCGAGCGCAGTGCGCCGCCTGGGCCTGAAGGCGCGCGACCTGCTGCGCGACGAAGCCGCGTCCGGCGTCGTGCGCGTCTGGCTCGGCGGCTACACCGAAGCGCTGGAGATGCGGCTGACCCGACAAGGCAACCGCATCAGCTTCCTGCGCCCCGAGTCGCGCCAGCTCGTGCTGGGCTACGGCTCCAGCCGGCTGCTGCCGACGCCCAAGCACCGGCCGCCCACGGGCGAACCGCACGCCAAGATCGAGAACCTGTTCGACCCCTTCCTGCCGCTGTCGGATGCGCAGGCCTGGCTCGCTTCGCCGCAGGCGCGCGCGCACTGGGACGACGCGCGGCAGACGCTGGCGACGCTGCTGCCGGCCGACGACGTCGGCGACTTCGGCGAGGCGCCGCGCCGCGGACGGCAGGCGCTGCTGGTGCAGAAAGGCCGGCCGCCGCGCCTGCTGCGCGAGTTGAGCGACGGCTACCAGTCGATGCTGGGGCTGGCCGCCGACATCCTGGAGATCGTCTACAGCCTGGGCTGGGAGTCGGCGCGCTCGGCGCAGGGCGTGGTGCTGATCGACGAACTCGGCAACCACCTGCACCCGTCGTGGCGCATGCGCGTCGTCGGCGCCTTGCGCAACGCCTTCCCGCAGGTGCAGTTCATCTACAGCACACACGACCCGCTGTGCCTGCGCGGCCTGGCGCAGGGCGAGGTGGCGGTGCTGCGGCTGAACCCGCGCCAGCAGGTGCAGGCGCTGGAAGACCTGCCGTCGATCGAAGGGCTGCGCGTCGACCAGCTGTTGACGTCAGAACACTTCGGCATGGACAGCACGCTCGACCCGGCCACCGAAACCGCGATGAAGCGCTACCGCGAGCTGCTGTCGGTCAAGACCCGCAGCCGGGGTCCCGCGGCCGAACTCGAGGAGCTGCGCAAACAACTCGACAACGCCCGCATGCTGGGCCGCAACCAGCGCGAACGCCTGATGCTCGAAGCGATCGACGAGGACAGCGCCAGCCGCAAGGCGCGCGCCGACCACTCGCCGCAGGTCAGCGCGCGCGCGCTGTCGCAGGCCACCGTCTCGCAACTGCGCGAAGTGATGAAGCGCATGCGCGCCGGCCGATGATCCACGTGCCGCGCAAGGGGCCGGTGCCCCGCTCGCTGGCCGGCCCGGGCAGCCCGGCCGACCTGGAGCGCCGCAAGAACGACGCCGCGGCGGGTCAGGTGCCGCCGGGCAAGCTCGTCTTCGACGTCTACCGCAGCGGCGACGTGAAGGACGCGCTCATCGCCATCTTCAACAACAAGTGCGCCTACTGCGAATCGGACGTGCGCGCCACCGAGCCCGGCGATGTCGAACACTTCAGACCCAAGGGCGTGATCACGGTGCGCGAGCCCGACGGCAAGGTCGCCAAGCGCCCGGGCTACCCCTGGCTGGCCGCCGAGTGGAGCAACCTGCTGCTGTCGTGCACCTTCTGCAACCGGCCCAACAAGCACCAGGTGCGCGCGCTGCCCAAGCGCACGCTGGGCAAGGCCAACTGGTTCCCGCTCGCCGACGAGCGCAAGCGCGCGGCCAAGCCCAGGGCCGTGTCGCGCGAGCCGCGCCTGCTGCTCGACCCCTGCGTGGACAAGCCCGAGAAGCACCTTGAGTTCACCCCCGAAGGCGACGTCAGGCCGCGTGCCGTGCGCGGCGTGCCCAGCGCCATGGGCGAGGCCACCATCGAGACCTGCGGACTGGCGCGCATCGGACTGATGCAGGCGCGCGCGCGCCACCGACGTTTCGTCGAGCCCGCGATCCTGGACGTGCTCGAGGCGCTGCAGGCCGGGCGCCCGCCCGGCCGGGCCTTGAACCTGCTGCTCGAACTGCTCGACCCGTCGAGCGAATACCTGGCCTTCACGCGGACGCTCGTGCGCGAGCAACTCGGGCCTGTCCTGCGCCAGTTGAACCTGCCCGGCCTGTGAAGCGCCGAACCCCGGAGACGCGATGAACCCGAATGCCCTGCCGGCCTGCGACCTGGTGATGAAAGGCGGCATCACCAGCGGCGTGGTCTACCCGCGCCTGATCGCCAAGCTTGCCCGCACCTGGCGCTTCAAGTGTGTCGGCGGCACCTCGGCCGGCGCCATCGCGGCGGCGGGCTGCGCGGCGGCCGAGCACGGCCGGCAGACCGGCCGCCATGCCCAGGCCTTCGCCGAGCTGGCCAAGCTGCCGCAGCTGCTGGGCGGGCCCGCCAGGCCGGGCGATCAGGACTCGATGCTGTTCAGCCTCTTCCAGCCCGCACCCTGGTTGAAGGATCATTTCCAGGTGTTGGTCGGTGCCCTCAACCGCAAGGACGTGGTCGGCCTCTTCTTCGGCGCGTTGTGGGCGATGCTGCGCAAGTTCTGGTTGATCACGCTGCTGGCGGTGACCGCGATGGCGCTGCTGGGCGTGCCGGCGGTGCGCGCCCTCACGGCGCTGGACACCGCCAGCGCCGGCAGGCTGCTGCTGCAGTGCACGTTGCTGGCGGCGGTGATCTGGGGCCTGTGCGGCTTGATGCCCGGGCCGCCGCTGCGGCGCGTGCTGCTGGCAGCAGCGGCCACGGCGCTGGCCTGCGGCTGGCAGCTGCGGTCCTTCGGCGCGCTGTCCGGCGCCGGAGCGCTGGCGCTGGCCACCGCGGTGCTGCTGCTGTGGCTGACGGTGACCACCGCGGTGGCCACGGCGCTGGCGACCTTGCGCTTCGTGATGTCGTTGCTGGCCGGGTTGCAGCGCAACGGCTGGGGCCTGTGCAGCGGCCACGGCAGCGATGAAGCGGCGCGGCCGCAGGCCCTGACCGACTGGCTCGTCGACTACTTCGACACCCTCGCCGGCCGCGACCGCGCCGGCCGCCCGCTGACCTTCGGCGACCTGTGGGGTCTGCCTGAGCAGGCGCCGACGGCGTCGCGCGTGAACCTGGCGCCGGCGGCACGCGACATCGACCTCCAGGTCATGACCACCGCGGTCAGCCAACACCTGTGTTACGCCCTGCCGCTGCGCGAGAAAGCCGGCAGCTTCTACTACCAGCGCGAGGAGTGGGCCGCGCTGTTCCCCGGCCGCGTCATGAACTGGCTCGACCGCGTCAGCGCCGTGCTCGACGACCCCGCGCAACCGGTGCTGGACGGCCGCGGCCGCGCGCTGCGGCACCTGCCGCGCAATGCCGACCTGCCGGTGGTGGTGGCCGTGCGCATGAGCCTGTCGTTCCCGGTGCTGCTGTCGGCGGTGCCGCTGTACGCCATCGACCGCAGCCTGCAGGCGAGCGGCCAGCCCGAACCGCCGCCGACCAAGATCTGGTTCTCCGACGGCGGCATCTCGAGCAACATGCCGCTGCACTTCTTCGACGCCGCGCTGCCGGGGCGGCCGACCTTTGCCGTCAACCTCAAGGGCGAGCACCCGCGGTTCCCGATCGACCCTGGGCTGCCCGCCAGCGAGCAAGCGGGCCGCGTCTACCTGGCCACCAACAACGGCGCCGGCCAGGCGCAGCACTGGGCCGCGCCGCGCGACGACAAGCCCGCCGGGCTGTTCAGCTTCCTGGGCGAGATCGTGCAGACGATGCAGAACTGGCGTGACCAGATCCAGTTTCCGTACCCCGGCTACCGCGACCGCATCGTGCAGATCAGTCAGCGCGACGACGAAGGCGGCCTGAACCTGAACATGCCGCCCGAGCACATCGAGCGGCTGGCCGATGCCGGCGACTTTGCCGCCGAGGTGCTGGCGCGCCAGTTCGACGCCGCGCGCGGCCCGGGCTGGGCCAACCACAAGGACATCCGCCTGCGCAGCTTCCTGGCGCTGGTGGAAGAGCTGGTGCGCAGCCGCAGCCTGCAGGACCTGTCGTGGGACCAAGTGGTGCAGGGCGTCGACGCGCAGGTCTACAACGCACCCGAGCGCGCGATGGCGCTGCAGGTGCTGGCCACGATGCGCGACCTGGGGCAGGCGTTCGAGCAGCGCGGCGTCAGCGTCAGCCGCGAGGCGCCGCGGCCGCGGCCGCAGTTGCGCATCTCGCCGCGCATCTGAGCACGCGTACCGTGACCGCGGCCGGCCGCAGGGCCGGCCGGTGCAGTCTCAGTTCAGGTACATGCCCAGGTAGCGCCGGCCGCGACTGACGGCGTCGGTGTCGGGGCAGGCCTGGAACCAGTCGATGAGCTGCTTGCGCGCGCGCTCGCGGTCGGGCTTGGCTTCGGCCTTGTCGCGCAGCACGATCTCCAGCAGGTGGTCGAAAGCGGCATTGAAGTCGCCCTGAAAGGCCAGGATCGCGGCCAGCGCAAAGCGGGCCTCGAAGTCGCGGCCGTTGGCGGCGATGCGCGCGGCCAGCACCGCCGGGTCGCCGGCGGGCCGGTTGGCCAGGATCACCAGCCGCTTGCGCAGCGCGGCGTCGCGGTCGCCGCGCGCCTCGGCGGGCACGGCGTCGAGCAGCGCCGTCACTTCGGCCAGTTCGGCGTTGCGCGCCAGCCAGCGTTCGGCCAGGTCGGCCGTGGCCTCGGGGTGGCCGGGCACCATCTGCAGTGCTTCGTGCAGCAGCGCTTCGGCGTCGGCAGGGTCGGCCGCGGCGGCGGCTTCGGCGCGGATCTCCTCCATCGGGTCGCCCGGCGGCTGCAGGTGCTTGTCGAGGAAGGCGCGGATCTGGCCTTCGGGCAGCGCGCCGGTGAACTGGTCGACCGGCCGCCCGCCGATGAACAGCACCACCAGCGGGATGCTGCGGATGCGCAGCGCCGCCGAGATGTTGGGCGCCTCGTCGGTGTTGATCTTGGCCAGCTCGAAGGCGCCGCCGTAGTCGTGCGCCAGCTTCTCCAGCAGCGGGCCGAGCGACTTGCACGGCCCGCACCACGGCGCCCAGCAGTCCAGCAACACGGGAACCTGCATCGAGCGTTCGAGGACGCGGGTCTGGACATCGGCTTCGGTGACGTCGTAGACCAGTTCGACAGCCGCCGCGGCGGCCGGTGAAGCCGCTGCGGGCGCAGCGCCGAAGGCCGGCGCGACAGCCGGCCCGGCGGCATAGGGGTTGTCGGCGGCGAAGGGGTTGGCGGGCTTGTTCATACCGCCATTGTGGCCAACTTCGGGCATGCCCCCGACAGGGCGCTCAGGGGTACAGCCCGCGCTCCTCGCGAGCCGTCAGGATGCGCTCGCAGGCGACGGCGAAGGTAGCTGTGCGCAGCGTCGTCTTGTGGCGGTCGGCGGTGTCCCAGATCTTCTTCAGCGCGTCGACCATGATCTTGTCCAGGCGCACGTTGATCTCGTCCTCGCTCCAGAAGAAGCTGCTGAAGTCCTGCACCCACTCGAAGTAGCTCACCGTCACGCCGCCGGCGTTGCAGATGACGTCGGGCACCACCAGCACGTCGCGGCTGGCCAGGATGTCGTCGGCCTCGGACACGGTGGGGCCGTTGGCGCCTTCGAGCACCAGGCGGGCCTTGATGCGGTGCGCGCGCGCAGCCGTGATCTGGCCTTCGAGCGCGGCCGGGATCAGGATGTCGCACTTGACGTCCCAGAAGTCCTCGCCGTTCATCGGCTCGGCGCCCTTGAAGCCGCCGACGCCGCCGTGGGCGCGCACGTGCGCGGCCAGGTCGGCCATGTCGAAGCCCTTGTCGTTGAAGATGCTGCCGGTGTGGTCCTGTGCCGCGACGACGATGCCACCGGCCTGCGCGAACAGCTCCGCCGCCGACGACCCCACGTTGCCGTAACCCTGCACCGCGATGCGGGCGTGGTTGAGGTCCAGCCCCAGGCGGCGCGCCGCCTCGCGACCGGTGACGAAGACGCCGCGACCGGTGGCCTTGACGCGGCCCAGGCTGCCGCCGAGGTGGATTGGCTTGCCGGTGACGACGCCGGTCGACGTGGTGCCGGTGTTCATCGAGTAGGTGTCCATCATCCAGGCCATGATCTGGCCGTTGGTGTTGACGTCGGG
>JAYUPN010000111.1:0-12031 GCA_043760065.1 Rubrivivax sp. | reverse complement strand
CGGCCCTTGTTGCTCTTGCCGTCGGGCAGGATCGTTTCCTTGAACACCACCTCCCAGCTGGTCGGCGGCTTGTCGCCGAAGACCTTGGTGTTGTACATCAGCACGTTCCAGCCCCACACGTAGGGCACGCCGTAGTGCTGGTTGTTCTCGAAGTGCCAGGGCGCCTTCTGCAGGCGCGGGTCGATGGTCTTGTAGCTGGGGATCAGGTTGACGTTGACCGGCTGCACCCGCTTGCCGCGGATGAGCCGCGTGCTGGCGTCGCCGCTGGCCGTGACGAGGTCGAAGCCGCCCTCGTTCATCAGCGCCACCATCTCGTCGCTGGTGCCGGCGGTCTTGACGTTGACCTTGCAGCCGGTCTTCTTCTCGAACTCGGTCACCCAGTCGAAGTCCTTCATGGTCGCGCCGCGTTCGATGTAGCCGGCCCAGGCGACGATGTCGACCTGGCCTTCGCCTTTGCCCAGTCGCTGCAGCGGGGCTTTCTGCGCCACCACCACGGTGTGGGCGACGAGGGTGGCGGCGGCCACGGCGGCCAGGGCAAAGGTGCGCGCGGTGCGGTTGGGCATGTGGGCTCCAGGCAGGTTGACTCCAGAGTCGGCACGATAGGCGCCGGAGTCGGTGCTTGTGAATTTCAATTCACAGGCGCTCGTCTATCTGAAAAACAGAAAGTTCGGGTAAACGAGAGCGCTGCCGCCGGCCGGTTCCCTCGCCACGTTTCAGGACTCCAGCCGGTGCAGCCGCACCCAGAGCGCAGGCTCGTCCGTTGCCGCCTTGCTGACGTTGAAGGCCTCGCCGCCGCCCGGCGGCCGCAGCGGCACGGTGCGCCACAGCGAGGGGCGCTGGATGAACTGGTCGCGGAACTCTTCCGTAGCCCAGATCTGCCCGGGCTCGACCACCGCCTCGACGCGCGACGCGCACAGGATCGCGGTGCCGCCGACGACAGTGCGTTGCAGGTCGGCCTCGCGCTCGCGCGTCTGCACCTCGCCGTGGTGTAAAGCGATGCGCAGCCGCGGCTGGCCTGGGGCGCCGTAGACGTCGTCCATCAGGTGGCGCGCCGTCTGCACCAGCGCCACTGGGTCGTCGCAGACGATGAGCACCGAGTCGCCGGCGCCGGTCTCGCTGATGGCGTCGGGTGGCGCGCGGCGGCGCACGGCGTCGGCCAGGGCCTTGCGCACCGGGCCGTCGGCACCCGCGCTCATCAGACCGCCGAAGCCGTGCACGTCGGCCTTGAGCACGCACAGCGCGCTGACGCTGGCCGAACGCTCGGCGCCGCCGGGCAGCTTCCAGGGCCGGTCGTAGCCGACGATGTTGAGGCGGTCGATGCGCTGCAGGTAGGCCGGGTTCAGGCTGCCGATGACGCCGCTGAGCACCGGGTGCAGCAGGTAGTGCGCGGCACGCGGCAGCACGCCGCGGGGCTCGAGCGTGGCGTCGCCGGGGCGCAGGAAGCGCTGGCGCCACTCGCCGCGCACGATGTCGTGCTCGACGTAGCCCATCAGGCCGACCCGGTACAGCGCATGGAAGGCCGGTTCGCAAGCATTGGGCGGGTAGGCGTCGGGCGAGGCGTCGTGGCACAGGGCCTCGACCTCGGTGCGCGTCAGCACCGGGCCGGGCAGTTGCTGGAAGACGCGGTCGAGCTCCAGCTCGCCGAGGTAGGGCGCGATCTCTGCCAGGTACTCGTGCGCGATCTCGTGCGCCGCCTGGTTGACCGCTTCCATCATGCGGTGCTCGTTGCGGCGCTCGTCGGGGCGCAGCGCCACCAGGCGGTCGCCGATGGTCATCAGGTCGCGCGGGCGCAGCAGTGTGTGGCGGCAGACGTAGCCGAAGACGTCTTCCTCCTCGCGCGTGTAGGTGTCGACGACGCTGGTGCGGCCGAGAAAGGCCTCCAGTGGATGGCTGCGTTCGCGCCCCGGCAGCACCATGCGGTCGGCCTTCATGAGTCGGATGTTGTTGACGAAGATTTCGCGCAGGCTCTCGGGCGAGTAGGCGATGTCGACCGCGCTGCCGCGGTACTGCTGGACCATCGCGGTGCGCTGCGGCAGCCGCGCATAGGCTTCCTTGCGGATGGCGGCAAAGACCTTCAGGCGGTGGTTGATGCGGCGCAGCTGGTAGGCCACCTCGACCAGCCCGAGCTGCGCGAAGTACCAGACGTCGGGCGACAGCTCGCCGGTGACGCTGGGGTTGCTGGGCAGCTCTTCGACGTGTTTGTTGAAGTACTCGTCGATGCCGTCGATGAAGATCGTCAGCGGCGACTTCAGCGTGCGCAGGCGCGGCACCAGGTGGCCGTCGGTCTCGGTCGCGCAGCGCTGCAGCTCGCTGGGCGTGAAGTCCAGCAGCCGCACGAAGTGGTCGATGACGCTGTGCAGCTGGCGGTCGGCCACCAGCGACGCGAGCCGCGCGTTGAGCTTCAGGCCCTCGGTCTGCTCGGCCTGCTTCAGCGCCGCCAGCGCCACCGCGGTCAGCCAGACCTTGGCCCACGGCAGCGGCGAAGCCGAGAAGAACGCGATCGCCTCGCGGCTGAAGATCTTGTCGCCGATCGGCTTGTCCAGCAGGTTGCCGCTGGGCAGGCAGATCGACTGCCCGGCGCGCTGGTACAGGATGCGCTTGGCCTTGAGCAGCAGCGTCTTGCCGAAGCCCTTGGTGCCGATGACGATGAACTTGTCCTCGCGGTCGGGCGACAGGAAGGCCTCGATCTCGGGCGTGCGGTGCAACAGGGTCTCGTCGAAGTCCTCCGCGACACGGATGTCGTCGGCGTCCACGGTCCAGGCTCGCATTCGTCTCTCCTCAAGGGCCGAGCAGCTTGCCGGTACGCGCCAGCGTGGTGCCGGCGATCTTGGCCAGCCGCAGGCCCGGTGTCGCCCAGCGCGTGGCGACACGGGCGTACAGCACGCCGGCGCTCTGCGCAAGCAGCGGCAGCACGGCGCCGCTGTCGGCGTCGACGATGTCGGCCACCCGAGCGCCCGCTTCGACCCACGCGCCGGGCGCCTGGTGGAAGACCACCACCCCGGCCTTGGGCGCGGTGATGGGTTCGGACGCCGCCAGCAGCGTCGGCTGGCAGCGCGGCTGCGGCAACGGCGACAGGTCGCCGGCCAGCACGCGGCGGCGGCGCAGGAATTCGACGATCGCGCGCGCGTCGGCCGTCGCTACCTCGTGATCTGTGTCGGCCTCGCCGCGCAACTCGACCGTCGGACTGAAGCAGCCCAACGGCAGCGGATGGCCGGAGAAGCGCTGCTGCAGCTGGAACCAGGGCCGGCTGCAAGCCTCGTCGAAAGGCGAGTCGCCCGACTCGGTGGCCAGCAGGATGGCGCGTGCCCCGAGCAGCGAGCCCAGCTCGGCGGCCAGATCGGCCTGCGGCGTCAGCGCGTAGAGGTGCATCACGGCCTGCGCGTCGCAGTGCAGGTCGAGCACGATGTCGCTGTCGGCGGCCCACTGCAGCAGGCGGTTCTTCAGATCGGTGACGGGGTCGCTGGCGGTGAGCCGCGCCGCCGCGTCGCGCAGCGCCTGGCGCACGAGCGCGGCGTTGGCTACGGGGTCGGCGCCCAGGCGGCCCTCGACGGCTGCGGCGGCAGCGATGCTGAGGTCGGGCACCTGACGGTTGAAGTTGATGCCGTCGCGCAGATCGAAACGGCCCTGGTGGCGGCCCAGCAGGTGCTGGCCCAGACCCACCGGGTTGGCGTAGGGCACCAGGATGACCTCGCCGAGCAGGCGGCCGGCGGACTCTTCAGCGCGCAGCAGCTCGGCGAGCTTGTGCGCGACCAGGATCGCCGGCACCTCGTCGGCGTGCAGCGCGGCCTGGATCATGGCCTTGGGGCCGCGTCCGACCGCGCCGAAGCGCAGCGCGCCGAGCGTCAGGCGCTGGCCCGGCGTGGCGCTGATCAGCTCGACGGCCAGGGGCTGCATGGCTGCGCGCTACACCGCCAGCAGGTGCGTGCGGTAGTGCACCAGCTCGTCGATCGACTCGTGGATGTCGGCCATGGCCGTGTGCGCCTGCGCTTTCTTGAAGCCGTCCAGGGCTGAGGGTTTCCAGCGCCGCGCCAGTTCCTTCAGCGTGCTGACGTCGAGGTTGCGGTAGTGGAAGAAGGCCTCAAGCGCCGGCATCGTGCGCGCCAGGAAACGCCGGTCCTGGCAGATGCTGTTGCCGCACATGGGGCTCTTGCCCCTGGGCACGTAGCGCTTGAGGAACTCGATGACCTGGGCTTCGGCTGCGGCTTCGTCCACCGTCGATGCGCGCACGCGATCGGTCAGGCCGCTGCGGCCGTGGGTGCCCTTGTTCCAGGCGTCCATGCCGTCGAGCACGGCGTCGCTCTGGTGCACGGCGAAGACGGGACCTTCGACGCGAACGGTGAGCATCGGGTCGGTGACCACGACAGCGACTTCGATGATGCGGTCCTGCTCGGGCAGCAGGCCGCTCATCTCCAGGTCGATCCAGATCAGGTTCTGGTCGCTGGACGCCAGGGTGGGAACTGCGTTGTCGGTCATGGTGCCAAGTCCGTGCGAAAGACCGCGATTCTGGCCCAAGCCTACACTCGCAGCCCATGGCATCGATGCACCTCACCCTGGCTTTTGCTGCCGCCCTGCTGCTGTCGCTGGCCGTGCGGCTGTGGCTGGCGACGCGGCAGATGCGCCACGTCGCAGACAAGCGCGGCGCGGTGCCGGCGGCCTTTGCCGCCACGGTCACGCTGCAGGCCCACCAGCGCGCCGCCGACTACACGCTGGCCAAGGGCCGCTTCGGCCTGTGGACGACGGCGCTTTCTGCGGCCGTGCTGCTGGGCTGGACGCTGCTGGGCGGCCTGGACGCACTCAACACCGTGGTGCGCAGCGCCGTGCTGAGCGGCTACGGCGCGCTGGCCTACCAGCTGGCGTTGCTGGCGGCGGTGGCGCTGATCGGCGCGCTGATCGAGCTGCCGCTGGAGTGGTTCAGCACCTTCCGCATCGAGCAGCGCTTCGGCTTCAACCGCATGAGCCTCAAGCTGTGGCTGGCCGACCAAGCCAAGGGCGCGGCCATCGGTGCGCTGATCGGCCTGCCGCTGGCGGCGCTGGTGCTGTGGCTGATGGGCGTCAGCGGCGGCCTGTGGTGGCTGTGGGCCTGGGCCGCGCTGGTGGCCTTCAACCTGCTGCTGATGGTCATCTACCCGACGCTGATCGCACCGATCTTCAACAAGTTCGTGCCACTCGCCGACGAGGGCCTGAAGGCGCGCGTGCAGGCGCTGATGCAGCGCTGCGGCTTTGCCGCCAAGGGCCTGTTCGTGATGGACGGCAGCCGCCGCTCGGCGCACGCCAACGCCTACTTCACGGGCCTGGGCGCGGCCAAGCGCGTGGTCTTCTTCGACACCCTGCTGCAGCGTCTGACGCCGGGCGAGGTCGAAGCGGTGCTGGCGCACGAGCTGGGCCACTTCAAGCACAAACACGTGTTGCAACGCCTGGTGGGCATCTTCGCGATGAGCCTGGCCGGCCTGGCGCTGCTGGGCTGGCTGGCCGGCCAGAGCGGCTTCTATGCCGGCCTGGGCGTGGCGCCCAACCTGGCCGCGCCCAACGACGCGCTGGCGCTGCTGCTGTTCATGATGGTGCTGCCGAGCTTCACCTTCTTCGTCTCGCCGCTGATGGCGCACTTCTCGCGCCGCCACGAGTTCGAAGCCGATGCCTACGCCTGCCAGCAGGCCGACGGCGCCGACCTGGCGGCAGCGCTGCTCAAGCTGCACGAGGACAATGCGTCCACGCTGACGCCTGACCCGGTCTACGTGCGCTTCTACTACTCGCACCCGCCGGCATCGGAGCGGCTCGCCGCCCTGCCCGCACCCACGCTGGCCCCTCGTCCCGCCTGAGCACCCCATGCACCCGCTTGCCACGCGCCACTGCCAGCCGCTCGAAGGCCACGAGGCCCTGACCGCCGCCCAGGTGCAGCAGCACCTGGCGCTGGCGCCGGGCTGGTCGCTGGTCGACGGTGCCATCCAGCGCCGCTACGACTTCGCCGACTACCACCGCACGATGGCCTTCGTCAACGCACTGGCCTGGGTGGCGCACGTCGAGGACCACCACCCGGAACTGCTGGTCAGCTACGACCGCTGCACGGTGCGCTTCAACACGCACTCGGTGGGCGGCCTCTCGATCAACGACTTCATCTGTGCGGCCAAGGCCGACGCGCTCGTGGAGCGCAAGGCGCCTTGACGCATCCCGTCGCCCTCGACCTCGGCCTCGTGGTGGCGGCGCACGGCCGCCACGTGGTGGTCGAGACACCCGAGGGCCAACGCGTGCATTGCCACCCGCGCGGCAAGAAGAGCGAGCTGGTGGTCGGCGACCACGTGCGCTGGCAGCCCACCGGCGACGGCGGCGTCATCGAACACCTCGAGCCGCGACGCAACCTGCTGTTCCGCCAGGACGAGTGGCGCACCAAGTCCTTCGCCGCCAACCTGGACCAGCTGCTGGTGCTGGTGGCCGGCGAACCGGTGTTCAGCGAATCGCAGCTGACGCGCGCGCTGGTGGCGGCGCGCGAGGCCGGCATCCCGACGCTGATCGGCCTGAACAAGACCGACCTGCCCTCGGCCGCCCACGCCCGCCAGCGCCTGGCGCCGTACGTGGCGATGGGCAGCACCGTGATCGAGCTGGCGCTGAAGACCCAGCCCGAGGCGGCCAAGGCCACGCTCGCTGCCCACCTGGCCGGCCGCGTGACGCTGGTGCTGGGCCCCAGCGGCATGGGCAAGAGCACCTTGATCAACCTGCTCGTGCCGCAGGCGGCAGCGCAGGTGGGCGAGATTTCGCAGGCGCTGCAGGCCGGGCGCCACACCACCACCACCACCACCTGGTACTGGCTGGACGGCACGCGCCAGGCGGCGCTGATCGACTCGCCGGGGTTCCAGGAGTTCGGACTGCGCCAGATCAAGCCCGAGGACCTGGCCGGCCTGATGCCGGACTACGCGGCGGCCTTGGGCGACTGCAGGTTCCACAACTGCAGCCACCGCCACGAGCCGGGCTGCGGCGTGCGCGCGGCGCTCGAACGCGGCGAGATCACGCCGTCGCGCCAGCGCATCTACGAGTCGCTGTACGACGAGCTGTCGACGAAGAAGTGGTGAGGCCGGGCCTCAGCCGATCACGTTGGCCAGCGTGAGCAGCGCCACCAGGAGCATCCACAGCACCACCGAGCGCCAGACCAGGCCGACGACACTTTGCAGGTGCCCGGTCTGCGGCGGCACCCCTGGGGTCGAGCCTTGGGCGTCGGCCATGCCGGCTTCGCCGCCGGCGTTGAAGGTCTTGGAGCGGTCCGGCGTGACGCCCGGCGCAGCAGCCCCGCCCAGCTGCAGTCCCAGGGCGCCGGCGGCGGCGGCCAGGATGATGCCTTCGTTGGGGTGCAGCCAGAGCGCCGAATCGCGACGCCAGCCGGCCACGGCCTCTTCGAAGTTGCCCACCACCGCAAAGCCAAAGGCGGTCAGCCGCGCCGGCAGGTGGTCGACGAACGTGAAGGCCCGGCGCGACAGGGCCTGCAGACCGTCGTGCGCGGGTGCGTCGAGCGCGCGCTGGCGGTAGCTCCAGTAGCGGGTCGAGAACTCGGCCATGCGGTAGAACACCGCGCCCATCGGCCCCAGACCCAGCGCCGACAGGATGACGAACCAGAAGAAGACGCCGAAGACGTGGCGGTGCGCCGCCAGCAGCGCGTGTTCGATGACGTGGCGCAGCAGCTCGGTGCGCGGCAGCTCGCTGGCATCGAGGTGGCGCCATTCGCCCAGCAGCTGCCGCGCCAGCCCTTCGTCGCCCTTGTCCAGCGCGTCGCGGATGTCGGTGTAGTAATGGCTGAACTGGCGGAACCCGAGGGTCAGGTACAGCACCGCCACGTCGACAGCCAGCGCCAACAGCAGGCTGTAAGGGCGGATGACGACGTAGAGCAGCCCGATCAGCAGCGACGGCCCCAGCACCGACACCGCCCACACGACACGCGTGTGCTGCTTCTCTCCGGCGTCGAAGTTGCGACCCGTCCAGCGCACCCACGAGACCATGGTCTCGTGCACCCAGTTGTCACGGGGCAGCGGCTTGAGCTGCTCAACGAGCAGGGCAAACAGGACGGCGAAGAAACTCATCGCGGCCGATGATAGAGGGTCACTCCGCCAGGAAGCGGTACAGGTTGCGCAGCATGGCCGCGGTGGCGCCCCAGATGAAGTACTCGCGCTCGATGCCGTCGCCGCCCGGCCCGTGCCACGGCATCGACAGGAACTGGCGCTGGCCGCCGTCGAAGGCGAAGACGTGGCGGCGGTGGTGGGCCGGGTTCATCAGGTACTGCAGCGGCACCTCGAAGGCCTCGGCGACCTCGAAGCTGTCCAGCGTCAGCACGAAGGGCGGCTGCACGAGGCCGACCACCGGCGTCACCACGAAGTGCGTGACCGTGGTGTAGGTGGGCATCTGGCCGATGACCTGCACGCGTTCGGGGGCCAGGCCGACTTCCTCGTGCGTCTCGCGCAGCGCGGTGCCGGCCGGACCGTCGTCGTGGTCTTCACTGCGCCCGCCAGGAAAGCTGATCTGCCCGGCGTGGTCGCGCAAGTGATCGGTGCGGCGCGTCAGCAGCACCTGCAGGCCGTGCGGCCGCGGCACCAGCGGCACCAGCACCGCCGCATGGGCCGGGCCGCGGTCGGACAGGAAGCGGCCGCCGTCGCCGGGGTGTTCGGGCTCCCAGCGCTGCGCCAGGGAGAAGCGCTGCTGCAGGGCGTTTGCGGTCAGGCGATCGGCAGCCACGGCCGGCAGGTGCGCGTCGACGCCGGCCACGGGAATGGCCTTCGGGTCGAGGATGCGGGGCGGGGCCATGCGTGTGCGGTGGCTGAGCGGCTCAAGCGCTGCAACGAACAAGGCCGCCCATGGGCGGCCTCCGAGTCGGAGCAGGGTCGGCGCAAGGCACCGACGGCCGGCCCGTCAGACCAGCTTTTCGCTTCGCGGTCCGCTTGCAGGGCGCTGCGCGCCCTGGCTTGCTGCGCACGCGCGTGCCTTCGTCACGCCAGCTTCTCTTTGATCCGTGCCGACTTGCCGCTGCGCTGGCGCAGGTAGTACAGCTTGGCGCGGCGCACGTCGCCGCGGCGCTTGACTTCGACGCTGGCGATCAGCGGGCTGTAGGTCTGGAACGTGCGTTCCACGCCTTCACCGTTGGAGATCTTGCGCACGATGAAGCTGCTGTTGAGGCCGCGGTTGCGCTTGGCGATGACCACGCCTTCATAGGCCTGCACGCGCTTGCGCGTGCCTTCGACCACGTTGACGTTGACGATGACGGTGTCGCCGGGGGCGAAGGCCGGGATGGTGCGGTTGAGACGGGTGATCTCTTCCTGCTCGAGCAATGCGATGAGGTTCAAGGGTTCTCTCCGTGCGATCGTGACGCGGGCTCGTGTTTTTGGAACAGGAATCTGTGCCGCCCGGCAGAGGATCGAAAAGCCTTGGATTATAGCCCGAGCCGGGCCAGGCACTGCTCGTCGGCCTTGTCCAGGCGCCCGGCGGCGCGCGCGGCGGCGATCAGGTCGGGCCGCCGGCGCGCCGTAAGTTCCCGCGCACGGTCACGCCGCCAGCGCGCGATCTCGGCGTGGTGGCCCGACAGCAGCACCGCCGGCACGTCCAGCGTCGAGTCGTCCAGCGACAGTTTCTCCGGTCGGCTGTAGTGCGGGCCCTCGAGCAGGCCGTCGGAAAAGCTGTCCTGCTCGTGCGAAGGCGCCGTCAGCACGCCTTCCTGCAGCCGGGCCACGCCGTCCAGCAGCGCCAGTGCGGGCAGTTCACCGCCCGACAGCACGAAGTCGCCCAGGCTGATCTCCTGCGTGACCTGGGTGTCGATGAAGCGCTGGTCGATGCCTTCGTAGCGGCCGCACACCAGCACAGCGCCGGCGCCGGCTGCGAAGTGCTGAATCAGCGCCTGGTCGAGGCGGCGGCCGGTTGGCGTGAAGTGGATCACTTCCGGCTTCTCGCCGCCGCGGTCCTGGCGCAGCGCCGCCAGCGTGCGCAGCAGCGGCTCGGCCAGCATCACCATGCCGGGGCCGCCGCCGTAGGGGCGGTCGTCGACGCGGCGGTAGGCGTCTTCGGCGTGGTCGCGCGGGTTCCACAGCCGCACGTCGACCTGCCGCGTCTCGAAGGCGCGGCGTGTGATGCCCTGCGTCAGGTGGGGCGCGAAGAGGTCCGGGAACAGCGTGACGACGTCGAAGCGCATCGCGTGTCGGGGGGTCAGAAGTCCGCTTCCCAGTCGACCGTGATGCGCTGTGCGGGCAGGTCGACGGCGTCGACGTAGGCATCGACGAAAGGCACCAGGCACTCGGGCGTGGCTGCATCGGCGGCCTGGATGCGCAGCACGCAGTGCGGGCCGGTTTCGATGAGGCCCACGACCGCGCCCAGCACGACGCCGGCGCGGTTGACCACCGCAAGGCCGATCAGGTCGACCCAGTAGTACTCGCCGCTGCCGGGGGTCGGGAAGCTGGTGCGCGGCACGAACACGCGGGCGCCCTTGAGCGCTTCGGCGGCGTCGCGGTCCTGCAGTTCCTGCACCGTGGCGACGACGGCGTCGCCCTGTTCGCGCGCCTGCACCACGCGCAGCAGCGCCGGCAAGGCAGCGGCGCCGGGGGCGGCTGGCCGGGGCAGGTCGGAGGGCTGGAGGTACCAGCGCTTGGTGGAAAAGAGCGCCTGCGGGTCGGCGGCAAAGGCCTTGACCTTGATGCCGCCCTTGACCCCCCAGGCGCCCAGGACGCGGCCGACTTCGACAGCGTCCGCCGGCATCGCCGGCTGCTCGTCCTGGGTCACGTCGCGCTCACTGCTGCCGGGGCACGCGGTGGCACGGCGTGCCGGATCAGGCGGCCTTCTTGGCCTGATCGATCAGACGCGCCACGGTGGGCGACATCTGCGCGCCGACGCCGGTCCAGTGCGTGACACGGTCCAGCGCCACGCGCAGCGGCTGTTCGGCACCGGCGGCGACGGGGTTGTAGAAACCCACGCGCTCGATGAAGCGGCCGTCGCGGCGCTCACGGGAATCGGCCACGACGATGTTGTAGAACGGGCGCTTCTTGGCGCCACCACGAGCCAGTCGGATCACGACCATGATGAAGTTCCTTGGGAATCGAGGGTCGACAAACCACGCCACGGGGACACACCGGGCAGGCCATCGTGGTGGCCGGCGGTGCCCTCCGGAGCCCGGAGTTCACTGTCGGCCGCTGCCGACGCCGTAGATACGCCTTGCGTGTTGCCACCACAAAGCCAGCGTCGAAAACCGAGCATTATAAACTGACCCGGACCCTCGCGCCCTGCCCTGACCGCTGAATCGAACTCTGATGCCCTTGTTGCCCCGCCGCCCCCCGCATGCATGAGTCGATGCGACCCCGTTCGAAGACGCTCGCGGCCTGGCTGGCGCTGCTGCTGGGCACGCTGGGCGTGCACCGCCTGTACCTGCACGGCGCCAGGGACCGCTGGGCCTGGCTGTTCCCGCTGCCCACGCTGGCCGGGCTGGCGGGCGTGGTGCGCATGAACACGCTGGGCCAGGACGACCACTGGGCCTGGGCGCTGATCCCGCTGCTGGGCTTGATGATCTCGCTGGCGATGCTGACGGCCATCGTCTACGCCCTGACCCCCGACGAGAAGTGGGACGCCCGCCACAACCCGGGCTTGCAGGCGACGACCACCGGTTGGGGCCCGGTGCTGGCGGCGATCCTGGCGCTGCTGCTCGGCGGCGCGGCTCTGATGGGCACGGTGGCCTTCGGCGGCCAGAAGTTCTTCGAGTGGCAGCTGCGGCCCGGTGCGGCTCAGAACAGCAACCGGCTGACGCCGTAGAAGACGGCGGCGATCAAGGCCGTCGCCGGAATCGTCAGCACCCAGGCCATCACGATGTGGCCGGCCAGTCCCCAGCGCACCGCCGAGGCATTGCGCACCGAGCCGACGCCGAAGATGGCGCCGGTAATCGTGTGCGTGGTCGACACCGGCACGCCCAGCGCGGTGGCCAGGAAGAGCGTCGCCGCGCCGCCGGTCTCGGCGCAAAAACCGCCCACGGGCTTGAGTTTGGTGATGCGCTGGCCCATCGTCTTGACGATGCGCCAGCCGCCGAACA
>JAYUPN010000110.1:0-12060 GCA_043760065.1 Rubrivivax sp. | reverse complement strand
CGTCGATGCCCGCCAGCGGCGTGCGCAGCGCGTGCGCGGCGTGGGCCGTAAAGGCACGTTCCTGGGCCACGCGCCGCGCCAGGCGGCCGGCCAGCGCGTCGATCGCCTCCTGCACCGCGCGCAGTTCATCGGCACCGGCCAGGCCCAGCGTCGCGCCGGGGTGCAAGGGGTCGAAGTCGGCCAGGCGCTGGGGCAGCAGCTGCAGCGGCTCGAGATCGCGCCGCACACGAACGTTGAGCCACCACAGGCCCAGCAGCAGCAGGGGCAGACCGGCCAGCAGCACCGCGAACACGAGTTCCAGCCGCGCTTCGCTGCGTTCCTGCCGGCTTTGCGCCACGTAGAGCATGCGCCCGTCGGGACCGAGCGAGAGCCCGAAGACGCGCCAGTCGGGCAGGTCGCCGAAACCCGCCGACGGCGTGGCCTTCAGCGCCACCAGCGGTGCGCCCGGCGCGCTGGCCAGCACCGGCGCGCCGGCGCCCGGTCCGACCAGCTGCCAGACGAAGCGCGGGCCCTCGCCCGCCGGCATCGCGGCTGCGGATGCAGGCGGGCTGGCCGCCATCGGCGCCACCAGCGGTCCGATCAATCCGACGGCGGCGCTTTGCAGCGTGTCGTCCATCAGCTCGTCGACCTCCTGCTCCAGCGTCAGCCACAGCGCCAGCGTCAGCACCAGCCCGCCGACCAGCGACCACACGAACTGGGTGCGCAGGACACGGCCGCGGATGGAGCTGGGCACGATCAAGGCGCGACCTCGACGCGGTAACCCAGCCCGCGCACCGTCTCCACCAGCGCGCGGCCGAGCTTGCGGCGCAGGCTGGAGACGTGCACCTCCAGCGCGTTGCTGGCCAGCTCGGATTCGTGGCCGAGCACCAGCCGTTCGAGCTCGTCCTTGGCCACGATGCGGCCGGCACGCAACGTCAGCGCTTCCAGCACCGACCACTCGCGCGCCGTCAGCTCGATGCGCTGCCCAGCCTGCCAGGCGCAGCGCGCGGCGAGGTCGACGTCGACCTGCTGGCTGGCCGGGCTCAGGCGCAGCACGGGCGCGGCCGCGCCGGCGCTGCGGCGGCACACCGCGCGCAGGCGTGCCACCAGTTCCTCGGGCGCGACGGGCTTCACGAGGTAGTCGTCGGCCCCGGTCTCCAGGCCGCGCAGGCGGTCCTGCAGCAGGTCGCGCGCCGTCAGCATCAGCGCCGGTGTCTTCAGGCCGCGCGCGCGCCGGTGGCGCAGCCAGTCGAGTCCTGAGCCGTCGGGCAACTGCCAGTCCACCAGCCAGGCGTCGAAGGGCTCGCCGCGGTAGGCCTCGACCTGGGCCAGCGTGCGCGCCCAGTCGACCTGGTGGCCTTCGCTGCGCAGGTAGTCGCGCAGGCCTTCGCCCAGCAGTTCGTCGTCTTCGATCAGCAGCAGTCGCATGCAGGGGGCCGGGCCTTTCGCTGCCGCCACGGTACCACCGCGCGCCGCGCAAACCGCCTTCAGGCCAGCTTCAGCGGGCGGCGCTGCAATCGCGGCAATGATGAATTTCCCTGGCAGCCTTCGCAGGCTGTATTTCCCTGCCACGGTCGAGCAGTTGCTGCTGGCCGCAAGCCTGTTCTGGGCCTTCACGGCAAACCGCCTGTTCCTGGGCGCAGCGCTGAAGGGGCGCACGCTGTCCGAACCGGCCACCTGGGGCTTCGCCTTGGCGCTGCTGGCGATGCTGGCGGCGCTGCACTTCGTGGTGCTGGCGCCAGTGGCCAACCGCTGGACCGTCAAGCCGCTGCTGGCGGTGCTGATCGTCGGCACCGCGTTCGCCAGCCACTTCATGCAGAGCTTCGGCGTCTACCTCGACCCGTCGATGATGCGCAACGTCCTGCGCACCGACGTCGCCGAGGCGCGCGAGCTGTTCTCGTGGCGGCTGCTGCCGCACCTGGCCGTGTACGCCGCGCTGCCGCTGCTGGTGCTGATGCGCGTGCGGCTGGTGAACCGGCCGTGGCTGCGCGCCACGGGCGTGCGCGTGGGCACTTCGCTGCTGGCGCTGGCCGTGCTGGTGGGCGCGCTGCTGCTCGTGTTCCAGGCCTTTGCGTCGCTGATGCGCAACCACAGGGAGATCCGCTATCTCGTCACCCCGGCCAACGTGCTGTGGTCGGTCGGCGCCGTCGCCGCGGCGCAGGCCAAGGGCGCCGCGCAGCCGCGGATCCCGATCGGCCTGGACGCCGCGCCGGGCCCGCGCATGGCCGCGCGCAGCCGGCCCCTGATCGTGGTGCTGGTGGTGGGCGAGACCGCACGCGCGGCCAACTGGGGCCTCAACGGCTACAGCCGCCAGACGACACCCGAGCTGTCGCGGTTGCCGGTCCTCAACTTCCCCGACGTCAGCGCCTGCGGCACCAACACCGAGGTCTCGCTGCCCTGCATGTTCGCGCCGGTGGGTCGGCGCGACCACGACGAAGCGCGCATCCGCAGCAGACAGTCGCTGCTGCACGTGCTGGCGCGCGCCGGCGTGGCGGTGCACTGGCGCGACAACCAGTCCGGCTGCAAGGGCGTGTGCGAGGGCCTGCCGCAGGACGAGGTGGCGTCGCTCAACCCCGGCGGCATCTGCAGCAAAGGGCGCTGCCTCGACGAAGGCCTGCTCAGCGGCCTGGATGCGCGGCTGGCCAGCCTGGCAGGGGGGCGCGCCACGCAGTTCCTGGTGCTGCACCAGCTGGGCAATCATGGGCCGTCGTACTTCAGGCGCTACCCGCAGGCCTTCGAGCGCTTCAAGCCGGCCTGCCAGCACGACGACCTGCAGAAGTGCACGCGCGAAGAGATCACGGCCGCCTACGACAACGCGCTGCTGTACACCGACCACGTGCTGGCCAGCCTGGTCGCCAAGCTGCAGGACGCAGCAGCCACGGTCGACTCGGTGATGCTCTACGTCTCGGACCACGGCGAGTCGCTGGGCGAGAACAACCTCTACCTGCACGGCCTGCCCTACGCCATCGCGCCCGACATGCAAAAGCGCGTGCCGATGGTGGCCTGGTTCTCGGCCGGGGCGCCCGCCGCCCTGGGTCTGGATGTGCCTTGCCTGGCCGCGCGCGCGCGCCAGCCCGCGGCCCACGACCACCTCTTCCACACGATGCTGGGCCTGGTGGACGTGAAGACCGCGCTCTACGAACGCGAATGGGACCTGGCGCAAGGCTGCCGCGCACCGTGATGCAGCCGACGCTGAACGCAAGCCGCTCGCGCCGCGATGCCGTGGTCACGCTGCTGGCACTGGCGCTGCTGCTGGCCTGGGACGCCAGCGGGCTGGACCTGGCGACGGCGCGGCTGTTCGGCAGCGCCAGCGGCTTTGCCTGGCGTGACAGCTGGTGGGCGAGCACGCTGCTGCACGACGGTGGCCGCATCGCCGCCTGGCTGGTGCTGGCGGCCGTGATGGCCGCGGCGCTGCACCGTGCGCCGGCAGGCACGCCGTCGCGGCTGCGGCGCTGGCGCTGGGTCGGCGTCATGCTGCTGTGCGTGCTGCTGGTGCCGGCGCTCAAGCGCGTCAGCCTGACCAGCTGTCCCTATGAGCTGGCCGAGTTCGGCGGCTTCGCCCGCCACCTCTCGCACTGGCGCTGGGGCGCGGCCGACGGCGGCCCCGGGCACTGCTTCCCGTCGGGCCACGCGGTGTCGGCCTTCGCCTTCTTCGGCCTGTACTTCCTCTGGCGCGACCACGACCCGCGGCGCGCCGGGCTGCTGCTGGCGTCGGTGATCGGCGCCGGGTTGCTGCTCGGCGGCGCCCAACTCGCGCGCGGCGCCCACTACCCGAGCCACACGCTGTGGACGGCGTGGCTGTGCTGGGCCGTCTGCGTGGCCGCGTACCACGCCCCGGCGCGTTCGGGCCGGACTTCGACGGCAGCCTGAGCACCCGGCGGCACCCGGCAGCGGGGCCACAATCGGGCCGCAGGAGGATCCTGCGATGCCCGATCAACCGACCCCGGCCTGGAAACACGACGGCGTGCGCGTCGTGCCCGGCAACCAGCTCGACGCCAACACCGCACAGACGCCCGGCATGGAGCGCAAGGCGGCGATCAACTTCGCCCGCGTCGGCGCGCAGAAGTTGTGGGCCGGCACAGTGCACATCCATGCCGATGCCAAGACCGGCGCCCACCACCACGGGGCGCTGGAGAGCGTGATCTACATCGTCAAGGGCCGCGCCCGCATGCGCTGGGGCGAGCGGCTCGAGTTCACCGCCGAAGCCGGACCCGGCGACTTCATCTACGTGCCGCCTTTCGTGCCGCACCAGGAGATCAACGCCAGCGCCACCGAGACGCTCGAATGCGTGCTGTGCCGCAGCGACGGCGAGGCGGTGGCGGTCAACCTGGACCTCGAAGCGGTCGAGGAGCCGCAGCACGTGGCCTGGGTCGACCCGACGCACCCGGCGCCGAAGGCCTGAGCGCACCATGGGCACACCGTTGACGACCGCCGACCCGCGCGCGCTGCTGCTGGCGCTGTACGGCGCCGCAGTGCAGCGTGCACTGCCCGCGCACAACACCGCGGCCTTCCTGCCGCCGCCGCCCGACCCGCGGCGCGGCCGCACGCTGGTGCTCGGTGCCGGCAAGGCCGGCGGCGCGATGGCCGCTGCGGTGGACGCACTGTGGCCGGCCAACGCACCGCTGTCGGGGCTGGTCGTGACGCGCTACGACCACGTACCGCCGGCCTACAAGGCGATGCCCGGCCGCATCGAGGTCATCGAGGCCCGCCACCCGGTCCCCGACGAAGCCGGCCAGCGCGCAGCGGCGCGCATCGCCGCGCTGACGCGCGGCTTGACGGCCGACGACCTGGTGCTGTGCCTGATCTCCGGCGGCGGCTCGGCGCTGCTGTCGCTGCCCGCTGCCGGGCTGACGCTGGCCGACAAGCAGGCCGTGAACCGGGCGTTGCTGGCCAGCGGCGCCGCCATCGACGAGATGAACTGCGTGCGCAAGCACCTGAGCGCGATCAAGGGCGGGCGGCTGGCCGCGATGTGCGCGCCGGCGCGCGTGGTGACGCTGCTCATCAGCGACGTGCCGGGCGACGCGCCCGAGGTCATCGCCAGCGGCCCGACGGTGCCCGACGCCACGACCTGCGCCGACGCGCTGGCGATCTGCAAGCGCTACGCCATCGAGCTGCCCGAGGCCGCCCGCGCCGGGCTGGCCAGCGCCGCCTTCGAAACGCCCAAGCCGGGCGATGCGCTGTTTGCCGGCCACCAGGTGCACCTGATCGCCACGCCGCAGCAGAGCCTGGAAGCGGCCGCCGCGGTGGCGCGCGCTGCCGGCGTGGACGCGCACATCCTCAGCGACGAGATCGAAGGCGAGAGCCGCGAAGTCGGCAAGGTGCAGGCCGCGCTGGCGCGCGCGGTGGCACGGCGCGGCCAGCCGTTCGCGAAACCGTGCGTGATCCTGTCCGGCGGCGAAACCACGGTCACCGTGCGCAGCAAGGGCGGCCGCGGCGGCCGCGCCACCGAGTTCCTGCTCGGCTGCGCGATCGCGCTGCAGGGCCAGAGCGGCGTGCACGTGCTGGCGGCGGACACCGACGGCATCGACGGCATCGAGGACAACGCGGGTGCCATCGTCACGCCCAGCACGCTGCAGCGCGCGCAGGCGCTGGGGCTGAAGGCGATCGACTTCCTGGACCACAACGACGCCTACAACTTCTTCAAGCCGCTCGGCGACCTGGTCACGCCGGGTCCGACCTTCACCAACGTCAACGACTTCCGGGCGCTGCTGATCCTGTAGCCGGGCGCTGGCGTGACGCCGACGCCCCGCGCCATCGCCGGGGCCGATTGCCCACACCGTGGGCCGCCTCGCCGGCGTGCTGATGTTTCAGCGCCAGCTCAAGGCAACAGAACCGCCGGTGCTGGAGGCCCTGCAGTCGCTGCCCAAGAGCGCGTACCTGTTCTGCTTCGTCCCGCACCTGGCGCTGCGGGCTGCACTGCAGGGGCAGTGGGAGACCGCGGCCCGGCTGAGCGGCTACGCCGAAGCCGCGTCTGCAGCCCCGGGGCATGGGCGCGAGCGCCATGAAGATCCGGTCGTCAGGCGGCTGGATGCGTTGCTCGACGCTGCTGCGCCGCGCGCCCTCCTACCGCGTGCGCTGGCTGATGTCCAGGTGCGTGCCGTACATCCACTCGGGCCGGCCGTCGGCGGTGCGGGTCAGCAGGCGGCCGCGATCGAGCACCCAGACCCAGCTGCCGTCGCGGTGCAGCATGCGCGCCTCGCACTCGTAGATCTCGCGCTCGTCGCCGAAGTGCTGCGCCAGCAGTGCCGACGAGCGCGCCAGGTCGTCGGGGTGGGTCAGCTGCGCCCATGTCTCGATGCTGATCGGCTCCAGCTCCTGCAGCGTGCGGCCGACGATCTGCGCCCAGCGCTCGTTGAAACGCGTCTCGCCGGTCTGCACGTTCCACTCCCAGGTCCCGGCGCCGGTGGCGTCGATGATCCAGGCCAGGCGCTGGCGCTCGGACTCGAGCGTGCGCTGCGCGTGCACCCGCGCCGACACGTTCTCCACCGAGCCGACGTGGCCGTCGAAACTGCCGTCCTCGCCCAGCACCGGGCGCGCGACGCAGCGCACGTCGTGCACGCTGCCATCATCGTGGCGGACACGGAACTCCATGTCGAAGTCGCGCTGCAGTTCCGCGGTGCGTTGCCACTCGGCGAAGACCGCCGCCCGGTCCTGCGGATGCAGCGTGCGGCTCCACCCGTGGCCCAGGCTGGCGGCCTCGGACATGCTGTAGATCGACTGCCAGGTCGCGTTGGTGTAGGTGCAGGCCCCCGATGCGTCGGTGGCAAACACCCCCAGCGGCGCCGCCGCGCTGAGGGCGCGGAAACGGGCCTCGCTGACCAGATGCCGCCGCGCCAGCTGGCGCGCCTCGAGGGCCTGCACGGCAGCCATGGCCAGTTGCTGCAACACCTGGCGCTGCAGCGGGGTGAGCTGCCGCGGCACACGATCGATGACGCACAACGTGCCGACCTTGCTGCCGCCCTCCAGTTGCACCGGCACGCCGGCGTAGAAGCGGATTTCAGGCCCCGCGGTGACCAGCGGGTTGTCGGCAAAACGCGGATCGGCGCTGGCGTCAGGCACCTCGAAAAGACCCTCGCCGCGGATGGCGTGCGCGCAGAACGCCACCGAGCGCGCGGTTTCGGTGACACCGGGCAGCCCGACGTTGGACTTGAACCACTGCCGATCGCTGTCGACCAGGCTCAGCAGTGAGATCGGCACGCCGCACACCAGCGCCGCGGCCTGCACCAGAGCATCGAAGGCCTTCTCCGGTGGGCTGTCGAGCACCTCCAGTTCGGCCAGCGACTGCAGCCGTTCGGACTCGGTGATGCGCGGGGGGTTGCTGCTCATGTCGTGGTTGCGGCCGACGGGCCAGCGGCCCGGTAAGGGGCCATCGGCACCCGTGTCCGATTCTGTCCGGGCCAGGGCCGGGGCAAAGCTCGAACTGGCCCTCGGTCGATGCCCAGTTCGAGGCTTGGAAGACAGCCGTCTACAGGCTGGCCGTGATGCCGCCGTCGACGTACAGGATGTGGCCGTTGACCTGGATGCCGTGCCGGCCCAGGCCGATCGCCATGCCCTTGGTCAGCATCTTCACCGCGCCCTTGGTCGCCGCATAGGGCGCGATGCCCGGGCGGCCCTGGAACCGGTGACGAGGGCCGTGCGGCCGCTGAGGTCGAAGAGTTTCAAGCGGCGGTCTCGTCGCGGGTGGGGGTGATCGCGGTTGCCATCATCACCTCTCTTGCTGCGCCGCCCCCGGCAGCGCAGCCGCCGGCGCTTCGGCGTCGAGACGGGCGTGCCGCCACGGCCGGTTTCACTTCTTCTGCGTCGGGGCCGGGGATTTCTTCTCCGGCGTCTTGGGCGCATCACCGATCACGGTCTTGAGCGGACAGACGGCGACCACGGGGCACTTCGAGCAGCTGGCCACGATGGCAATGGGGCACAGGGTCATGGTCGGCTCCGGTCGTTGAAGGAGCCCAACAGGATACGCGCCCGTCAGAAGGGCGGTGCCTCGATCCGCAACTGCACCGCGGCGGTCGTCGTCGTGCCCGGCTCGGCCAGCCTTGCCTGCGGCACGCCGCGGTTGCGCAGGTGCTTGTGGACGGCGGCCGAGCGCGCCGCGGCCAGCGGCGCCGAAGGGCCGGCATCGCCAGGCGCGGCGAGGAGGGTCAGCTTGCTGGAGGTGTTGCGGCGCAGGCTCTCGGCGACCTTGTCGAGCACCGCCGCCAGCGCCGGCTTGACCTGGCTGCGGCCGGCATCGAAGCAGAACTCGCGCGGCACGTCGACGGCCAGCACGCCGTCGCCGGTCATCCCGATGCGCACCGGCGTGCCTTCGAACCAGGACTGCAGCCAGCGCTGCTCGGTGCGAAGTGCCGATGCCGCCTGGGGCGTGGGTGCGCCGGGCTCCTGGGCCTGCGGCCCCGCCGGTGCCGTCCCCGGCGACTTGCCGGTGCTGCAGGCGGCCAGGACCCAGCCGACCGGCAGCGCAAGCGCGATCAGCCTGGAACGGGCGGACTGCGAGGGCGCGGCAGCAGCGGATCGGGCGAGGTGCATGGGCTCCTGGGTTCAGCGTGTGGTTGGTGGCAGCCCGTGCGCGTGAAATCGCGCCCGGGCCTTCGTGCAGCGTTCGGGTCCTTCCGGACCCTCACGTCGGCACTCAGTCTGCCAGGATGAAGGTGACTTTCAGGATCACCTTGTAACCAGCGACCTTGCCGTTGTCGATCGTCACTTCCTGGTCCTTGACCCAGGCGCCCTTGACGTTCTTGAGGGTCTTGTTGGCGCGGTCCACGCCCTGCTTGATGGCGTCCTCGAAGCTGATGGAGCTGACGCTGCTGATTTCGGTGATGCGTGCGACGGTCATGGGTGGGCTCCCGGTGGGTTTGAATAACCCGCAGTCTTGATGCGCCGCGCCGCCATGGTCTGTGCGCCGGCGAACCATGCGCCGGCGAACCATGCGCCGGCCATGCGGCGCCTCAGTTCGGCGCGGCCTCGCCGCTGCCGGGCAGCAGCAGGGCGCGCAGGCCCGCCAGCGTGAAGGGCTTGGGCAGCACGCCCGCGCTGCGCAGCCCCAGGTCCTGCGCCGCCTGCACGGCGACGTCGACCTCGCTGGCACCCGCGCCGCTGCTGATGATGACCTGGGCCGTGCAGTGCTGCGCCGCCAGGCGCCGCAGCACCTCGAGGCCGCTCATCTCCGGCATGCGCAGGTCGACCGCCACGTGCGTCGGCGCCCACGCGCCCAGGGCTTCGAAGAAGGCCTGCGGCCGCTCGCACATCCGGGCCTCGAAGCCGGCGCGCTGGGCCACGACGACGAGCAGCATGCCGACGGTCTCGTCATCGTCCAGTATCAGCAATCGTCCTTGAGACATGTTGTCCTTTCGCGGCCGATTGTCGAGGATCGGGCCGGCCCCGCGCCGGTCGCCTGAACAGGGCCGGCCTCTTATGATCGGCTCGCCGGTGGCGCCAGGCCCGGAGATCCTCGGAAGGCTGGATGAGCATTCGATCGCGCCTGTTGCTGCTGACGCTGCTGGCCACCCTGCTGCCGGTGTTGCTGGGCGTGGCCAGGTTCTTCCAGGCGCGGCAGGCCACCATCGCGACCGACACGGCGCAATTGGCGGCACTGGCCCTGCAGCAGGCCGAGACGCTGGACGAACGGGTCCAGGGCACGGCCCAGCTGCTGTACGGCCTGGCGCGCGCCAACGACCTGCTCCAGAGCGCCGGCCGCGAAAGCTGCTCGGCTTTCCTGTCCGAGGTGCGCGAGGCCTACCCGCAGTACACCGGCATCCTCACGATCCAGCCCGACGGCCGGCTGTACTGCGACTCGCTGCGATCGGGCCGCGAGCTCGACCTGCGCGACCGCGCCTACTTCAAGGCCGCGTCGGCCGCGCGCGGCGGTGTCGTGCTCGAACCGACTTTCGGCCGCCTGACCGGCGCGGCGGTGCTGCAGGTGGCGCACCCGGTGCGATCGGGCCAGGGCCAGCTGCTGTTCGTGCTGCTGGCTTCGCTGAACCTGCAGAAGCTGGTCGAGAGCCAAGCGCTGACCTTGCCCGAAGCGCACCTGCTGCTGCTCAGCGGCAAGGGCCAGGTGCTCGCGCGTTCGCGCCACGGCGGCGGCGGCGACCCGGCTGGCTCGACGCTGGCCGGCACGCCGCTGTTCGATTTCATCAGCGGCGCCGGACCTCGCACGGCCGAGGTCGGAGGCCCGGACGGCCGTCCCCACGTCTGGGCGGTGGCCGAGCTGCCGCTGCTGAAGCTGGCGCAGCTGCACGTCGCGGCCGGCGTGCCCAAGCGCGCATTGGTGCAGGAAGCCGACCGCCGCTTCCGCCAGGACCTGGCGCTGCTGGCGGCGGCCGCGCTGGCGCTGTTCCTGGCCGTCTGGCTGGTGGCCGAGCTGAGCATCCGCCGCCAGATCGGCCGCATCAGCCGCATGGCGCAGCGTCTGTCCGGCGGCGACCTCGGCGCACGCATCGCCGCGCCGCTGCCGCGCGGCGAACTCGGCGAGCTGATGGCGGTGCTGAACCAGACCGCGGGCTCGCTGCAGCAGCAGCGCCGCGACATCACCGAGCTCAACGCACGGTTGCAGCAGTCGCAGCGCATGGAGGCCATCGGCCAGCTCACCGGCGGCATTGCCCACGACTTCAACAACCTGCTCACCGTGGTTTCGGGCAACGCCGAACTGCTGCTCGAAGACACCGCGGGCCAGCCGGCGCAGCGCCAGCTCGTGCAGATGATCGCCACCGCGGCGCAGCGCGGCGCAGCGCTGACGCAGCGGCTGCTGGCCTTTGCGCGCAAGCAGGCGCTGGACCCGAAGGCGGTGGACCTCAACCAGATGGTGGCGAGCCTCGACCCGATGCTGCGGCGCACGCTCGGCGAGCACATCCAGATCGAGCTCATCCGCGCCGCCGGGCTGTGGCCGGCGCTGGTCGACCAGGGCCAGCTAGAGAACGCGCTGCTCAACCTGTGCCTGAACGCACGCGACGCGATGCCCGGCGGCGGCCGGCTGACACTCGAGACCGCCAACGTGCGGCTGGACGAGGAGTACGCGGCGCGCAACGCCGACGTCCAGCCCGGCCAGTACGTGATGCTGGCGGTGTCCGACACCGGCCAGGGCATCACGCCGGAACACCTGCAGCGTGTCTTCGAGCCCTTCTTCACGACCAAGGAAAAAGGCAAGGGCACGGGACTCGGCTTGTCGATGGTCTACGGTTTCGTCAAGCAGTCGTCGGGCCACCTGGCGATCTACTCCGAGCCCGGCCAGGGCACCAGCGTCAAGCTTTACCTGCCACGCACCGGCAGCGAGGTCACCGCCGCGGCGCCGGGCAGCGACAGCGGCGCCGTCGTCGGCGGCAGCGAGACGATCCTGCTCGTCGAAGACGACGCCGCGGTGCGCCAGGTGGCGCTGGCCGCGCTGCGCAGCTTCGGCTACACCGTGATCGAGGCCGCGGACGGACCCTCGGCAATGACCGTGCTGGAGCAGCGCCACGACGTCGACCTGCTGTTCACCGACATCGTCATGCCCGGCGGCATGAACGGCCGCGAGCTGGCCGACGCGGCGCGGCGGCTGCGGCCGGGGTTGCGTGTGCTGTACACCTCGGGCTACACCGAAAACGCCATCGTCCACCACGGCCGGCTCGATGCCGGCGCGCTGCTGCTGGGCAAGCCCTACCGGCGCCGCGAACTCGACCGCGCGGTGCGCGCGGCGCTGGCGCAGAAGACCGAGTAGGCAGCTGCGCGGCGAGCGCCGCTGCGGCCCGCCGCCTTCACCACTTGCAGGCGCCGTCCTTGCGCACCGCGTCCAGCGCCAGCGGGATCACCGCCAGCGGCCCGAGCGCGCTGTAGGCGCTGCGGCAGTCGCCGCGCGCGGCCTTCTCGATGTCGCGCGCCAGCTTGTCGTCGCGCTCGGGCGGGCGCGGCAGCACCGGCAGCACGCCGCGCGAATCGTGGCGCGACAGTTCGCCGCCGCGCGGCCGCGACAGCTGCAGGTTCAGCTTCGGCGGCGCGCTGGTCGGCGCGGCGGTCGGCGTCGCGACGTCGTGGCCGGCGCGGGTGTCGGCGTCGGCAGCGGCCGTGCCCACGGCGGGCAGCGCGGCACCCGGGATGGCCTGCAGCTGC
>JAYUPN010000109.1:0-4455 GCA_043760065.1 Rubrivivax sp. | reverse complement strand
GCCTGGCCCGCGGGCCAGAAGAAGAACACCAGCACGATGGCCATCTGCGGCGCCACCAGCACCCAGGGCAGCCACCAGCTCTTGAAGCGGACGCGCTTTTCTATGGACAAGTCTCAGCTCCGGTCAGGACTGATGGGTGCATGCCACGCCGCAAGCGATGGTGCGATTTCCGTCGCTAGCCCGCGCGCGTGAAATCGCGCGCGGGCCTTCGTGCGGCATTCGGGTCCTTCCGGACCCTCATGTCCGCACTCAGCCTTTGTTGTCCTTCTGGAAGCGCTCGAGCTGCTCGTCGCTGCGCTTCTTGGCCGCTTCGAGGCCTTCCTTGGCGGTTTTCTTGCCGGCCCAGACCTGCTCGAGCTCTTCGTCGATGATGGTGCGGATCTGCACGAAGTTTCCGAGCCGGATGCCGCGCGACTTGTCGGTGGTCTTGCGGATCATCTGCGCCACGGAAACGTCAGTGCCCGGGTTCTGCTTGTAGAAGCCGGACTTCTCGGTCAGGCCGAAGGCGGCGGTGGTGATCGGCAGGTAGCCCGTCTCCTGGTGGCTCTTGGCCTGCACCGCGGGGTCGGACAGGTACTTGTAGAAGGCGGCCACGGCCTTGTACTCGTCGGTCTTCTTGCCCGACATTGCCCACAGGCTGGCGCCGCCGATGACGGTGTTCTGCGGTGCGCCGGTGACGTCGGGATAGTAGGGCAGCGTGCCGATGCCGCCGGTGAACTTGGCGTTGCGCTTGACGGCGCCATACAGCGCCGACGAGCCGGTGGTCATGGCGCACTCGCCCGACACGAAGGTGGCGTCGGCGCTGTTGTTGCGGCCTTTGTAGACGAACAGGCCCTGCTTGGACATGTTGGCCAGGTTCTCGATGTGGCGCACGTGCAGCGGTGTCGTGATCGCCAATCGCGTGTCCAGCCCCGTGAAGCCGTTGCGCTTGGTGGCGAACTCGACGTTGTGCCAGGCGCTGAAGCTCTCCAGCTGCGTCCAGCTCTGCCAGCTGGTGGTGAAGGGGCACATGTGGCCGCTGGCCTTGAGCTTGGCGGCGGCCAGCGCGACCTCGGGCCAGGTCTTGGGCGGCGCTTCGGGGTCCAGGCCGGCGGCCTTGAAGGCGTCCTTGTTGTAGTGGAAGACGGTGGTGCTGCTGTTGAAGGGCAGGCTCAGCATCTGGCCGTTGGGTGCGGTGTAGTAGCCCGACACGGCCGGCACGTAGACCGAAGAATCGAACTGCACGCCGGCGGTCTTCATGACCTCGTTGACCGGCACGATGGCGCCCTTGCTGGCCATCATGCTGGCGGTGCCGACCTCGAACACCTGCAGGATGTGCGGCGCATTGCCGGCGCGGAACGCGGCGATCGCGGCGGCAAAGGACTCGGGGTAGGTGCCCTTGAAGGTGGGGGTGACCTTGTAGTCCTTCTGCGAGGCGTTGAAGTCACGGGCCAGGCCGTTGACCCATTCGCCGAGCTGGCCGCTCATCGAGTGCCACCACTGGACTTCGACCTGCGCGTGGGCCGGCAGCGCGTTCAGGGCGGCCAGCGCGGCCAGTGCGGGGGCGAGTGATTTCAGCTTCATGTGTTCTCCAGCTCGGATCTCGTGTACGGGTGAAATTCGCCAGTCTGCATGGCGCGTGTGACAGGGGCGTTTCTGTCATGGAAGGGCCCGTGCGGCAACGGGGGTTACCCGCCACGCACGCCGCCGATCCGGCTGCCCGGCAAGCCTGCAAGCATGCCACGACCGCAGCCCCTCAACAGCGCCGGATGCGTGCCCTCGGCTAACATCAGCAGTTACCCTATGAATGCACCTCTGCCCCTGGCCGGCTCGGCCCTCGTCGCAGCCGCTCACGCGGCCGACCCCGCCGCCGACGGCGCGCCGCGCCTGCGCGAGATCCCCTACAACTACACCTCGTTCTCCGACCGCGAGATCGTGCTGCGGCTGCTGGGCGTGCGCGCCTGGGAACTGCTGCTGAAACTGCGCGAAGAACGCCGCACCGGCCGCAGTGCGCGCATGCTCTACGAGGTGCTGGGCGACATCTGGGTCGTGCAGCGCAACCCGTACCTCGAAGACGACCTGCTGGACAACCCGCGCCGGCGGCAGCTGCTGATCGACGCGCTGCACCACCGCCTGAGCGAGGTCAGCAAGCGCCGCACCCCCGACGCCGACGCTGCGCGCGACCTGCTGGTGGGCGAGCTGCTGGACGCGGCACGCCAGGCCGTCGATGCCTTCTCGGCGCACTTCCGCGAGGTGTGGGACCTGCGCAAGACGGCGCGCCGCGTGCTCGGTCGCACCACCGCCAAGGACAACCTCAAGTTCGACGGCCTGAGCCGCGTCTCGCACGTCACCGACGCCACCGATTGGCGCGTCGAGTACCCCTTCGTCGTGCTCACGCCCGACACCGAAGCCGAGATGGCCGCGCTGGTGGCCGGTTGCATCGAGCTCGGCCTGACGATCATCCCGCGTGGCGGCGGCACCGGCTACACCGGCGGCGCGGTGCCGCTGACCTGGAAGAGCGCGGTCATCAACACCGAGAAGCTCGAGGCCATGAGCGAGGTCGAGATGGTGCAGTTGCCGGGCGTCGCGCAGCCCGTGGCCACCGTCTACAGCGAAGCCGGCGTCGTCACGCAGCGGGTCGCCGATGCCGCCGAGCGCGCCGGTCATGTCTTCGCCGTCGACCCGACCAGCGCCGAAGCCAGCTGCATCGGCGGCAACGTGGCCATGAACGCCGGCGGCAAGAAGGCCGTGTTGTGGGGCACGGCGCTGGACAACCTGGTGTCGTGGCGCATGGTCACGCCCGAGGCCAAGTGGCTCGAAGTGACGCGGCTGGACCACAACCTGGGCAAGATCCACGACGTGGAAGTGGCGCGCTTCGAGCTCAAGTACTTCGACGCCAGCGGCAAGTCGCTCGAGCGCACCGAGCAGCTTGAGATCCCGGGCCGCGTCTTCCGCAAGGAGGGCCTGGGCAAGGACGTCACCGACAAGTTTCTGGCCGGCCTGCCCGGCATCCAGAAGGAAGGCTGCGACGGTCTCATCACCAGCGCACGCTGGATCGTGCACAAGATGCCGGCGCACGTGCGCACGGTGTGCCTGGAGTTCTTCGGCAACCCGAAGGACGCGGTGCCCAGCATCGTCGAGATCAAGGACTACCTGTTCGGCCTCAAGGACCAGGGCGTGCTGCTCGCCGGCCTGGAGCACCTGGACGACCGCTACCTCAAGGCGGTGGGCTATGCCACCAAGAGCAAGCGTGCGCTGGCGGGCAACGGTCTGCCCAAGATGGTGCTCGTCGGCGACATCGTCGGCGACGACGAAAACGCCGTCGCGCGCGCCACCAGCGAGGTCGTGCGCATCGCCAACTCGCGTGCCGGCGAAGGCTTCGTCGCCGTCAGTGCCGACGCACGCAAGAAGTTCTGGCTCGACCGCAAGCGCACCGCGGCCATCGCCAAGCACACCAACGCCTTCAAGATCAACGAAGACGTCGTGATCCCGCTGCACCGCATGGGCGAGTACACCGAGGGCATCGAGCGCATCAACATCGAGCTCAGCCTGCGCAACAAGCTCGAACTGGTGACGGCGCTGCAGGCCTTCTTTGCGCGCGGCAACCTGCCGCTGGGCAAGAGCGACGACGCCGGCGAGATCCCGAGCGCCGAACTGTTCGAGGACCGCGTGCAGCAGGCGCAGGCGCTGCTGGTCGAGGTGCGCGCGCAGTGGCAGCTGTGGCTGGAGCAGCTCGACGTCGTGCAAGCGGGCGAATCAAGCCAACCCGGCGAGACCTTCTTCGCCCAGTTGCAGGACTGGCGGCTGCGCGCGAGCTGGAAGACGCAGATCCTCAAGCCGCTGCAGCAGCTGTTTGCGGGCGGCGCCTTCACGCCGCTGCTGGACGAGTGCCGCCGCATCCACAAAGGCGTGCTGCGCGGCCGCGTCTGGGTGGCGCTGCACATGCACGCCGGCGACGGCAACGTGCACACCAACATCCCCGTCAACAGCGACAACTACGTCATGCTGCAGACGGCGCACGAAGCGGTGGCGCGCATCATGGTGCTGGCGCGGCAGCTCGACGGCGTGATCAGTGGCGAGCACGGCATCGGCATCACCAAGCTCGAGTACCTCAGCGACGAAGAACTGGCCTCCTTCACCGACTACAAGCAGCGCATCGACCCCGAGGGCCGCTTCAACAAAGGCAAGCTGATTCGAGCCCCAAGGCCGTCGCAAGCGACGACCATCCCCCAAGGGGAGCTTTTGACCTTGGGGCGGCCCAGCGGTCAAAGCGCGGCGCGAGACACCGACCTGCGGGCTGCCGACCTGAGCGCGGCCTACACGCCGAGCTTCGGCCTCATGGGCCACGAGTCGCTGATCATGCAGCGCAGCGACATCGGCGCCATCAGCGACAGCATCAAGGACTGCCTGCGCTGCGGCAAGTGCAAGCCGGTGTGCGCGACGCACGTGCCGCGCGCCAACCTGCTGTACAGCCCG
>JAYUPN010000108.1:0-12097 GCA_043760065.1 Rubrivivax sp. | reverse complement strand
GCGGCATCGCGCCGTCGATCTGCAGCAGCCGCTCGCGGTCTTCGTCCATCGCCGGAATCGAACCCATCAGACCCGTCGTGTAGGGGTGGCTCGGGCGGTGGATGACGTCGCCGACGGGGCCGATCTCGGCCACGCGGCCGGCGTACAGCACGGCCACGCGGTCGCAGGTCTCGGCGATCACGCCCATGTCGTGCGTGACCAGCATGACCGCCGCGCCGTGCTCCTTGCACAGCCGCTTGAGCAGCGAAATGATCTGCGCCTGGATCGACACGTCCAGCGCCGTCGTCGGCTCGTCGGCGACGATCAGTTTGGGCTCGGCGGCCAGCGCCAGGGCAATCACGACGCGCTGGCGCATGCCGCCGCTGAACTGGTGCGGGTACTGGTCGATGCGCTGCTCGGCCGCCGGGATGCCGGTTTCCTGCAGCAACTTGATGGCGCGCTGCCGCGCTTCGGCGGCGCTCACCGGCAGGTGGGTGAGGATGGTCTCGGTGAGCTGGCGGCCGATCGTGTAGAGCGGGTTCAGCGAGGTCAGCGGGTCCTGGAAGATGGCGCCGATCTGGCGCCCGCGGATGGCGCGCATCTGCTCGTAGGGCAGGTTGTCGATGCGCTTGCCTGCGAGGCGGATCTCGCCCCCCGCGATGCGCCCGGGCGGCTCGAGCAGGCCGATGATGGCCGCGCCGGTGAGCGACTTGCCGGCACCCGACTCGCCGACGACGCCCAGGATTTCGCCCGGCGCGATCTCGAAGTTGATGTCGTCCAGCGCCAGCAGCGTGCCGCGGCGGGTCGGGAACTCGACGCGCAGGTGTTTGACTTCCAGCAGCGGGGCGACCATGTCAGTACCGCGCGGCAGTTCCGAAGGTACTGAGCGCCCCCTCGGGGGGCTGCGAGCGAAGCGAGCTTGGGGGCTTCATCTCAGCGCAACCTCGGGTTGAGCGCATCGCGCAGCCAGTCGCCGAGCAGGTTCACGCTCAGCGCGATCAACACCAGCATGGCGCCGGGAAAAATCGTGATCCACCACTCGCCCGAGAACAGGAAGTCGTTGCCGACGCGGATCAGCGTGCCCAGGCTGGGCGAGGTCGGCGGCACGCCGACGCCCAGGAACGACAGCGTGGCCTCGGTCAGGATGGCGGCGGCGACCTGGATCGTGGCCAGCACCAGCACCGGCCCCATCACGTTGGGCAGCACGTGGCGGACCATGATGCGGTAGGGCGAGACGCCGATCACGCGCGCCGCCTGCACGTATTCCTTGTTGCGCTCGACCAGCGTCGAGCCGCGCACGGTGCGCGCGTACTGCACCCAGCCGCCCAGCGAGATGGCGATGATCAGCACGCCGAAGGCCAGTTCGTCGTGGGCGTTGGGGAACATCGCGCGGCCGACGCCGTCGATCAAGAGCGCGATCAGGATCGACGGGAACGACAGCATGACGTCGCACACGCGCATGATGAAGGCATCGACCTTGCCGCCGACAAAACCCGACAGCAGCCCCAGGCCGACGCCCACGAACATCGACACGATGACCGAGGCCACGCCGACGAAGAGCGAGATGCGGGCGCCGTAGAACAGCGCCGACAGGATGTCGCGGCCCTGGTCGTCGGTGCCCAGCAGGTAGCTGCGGTTGCCGCCGTCTTCCCAGGCCGGCGGCAGCCGCGCGTCGGACAGGTTCAGCGACGCCAGGTCGAAGGGGTTGTGCGGCGAGACCCAGGGCGCGAATACCGAGCAGAAGACGCACAGCAGCGCGATCACCGCGGCCGTGATGGCCATCGGTGAATTGCGGAAGCTGAACCAGACGTCGCTGTCGAAGAAGCGTGCCATGCGGCCCGGATGGGCCGCAGCGGTGGCGGAGGGAGTGGACGAAGGTGTGCTGCTCATGGTGTCGACATCAGTGGCCGCCGGCCGGCTTTTCCATGCGCAGCCGCGGGTCGACCGCGAAGTACAGCAGGTCGACCGTGAGGTTGACGAGCACGAAGATCAGCGCGATCAGGCACAGATACGCGGCCATCACCGGGATGTCGGCGAACTGCACCGCCTGGATGAACAGGAAGCCCATGCCGGGCCACTGGAACACGGTCTCGGTGATGATCGCAAAGGCGATCAGGCTGCCCAGCTGCAGCCCGGTGATGGTGATCACCGGCACCAGCGTGTTCTTCAGCGCATGGCCGAAGTACACGCTGCGGTCCTGCAGGCCGCGGGCACGCGCAAACTTGACGTAGTCGGTGCGCAGCACCTCCAGCATCTCGGAGCGCACCAGCCGCATGATCAGCGCCAGCTGGAACACCGACAGGGTGACGGCGGGCAGGATCAGGTGCTTCCAGCCGTCCACCGTCAAGAGGCCCGTCGTCCAGGCGCCGGAGCCGAAGAGGGTCACCGTGTCGCCGCGGCCGAAGCTGGGCAGCACCTTGAAGGTGACGGCAAAGACCAGGATCAGCAGGATGCCGATCAGGAAGGTCGGCAGCGACACGCCCAGCAGCGACAGCGTCATCACCAGCTGCGAGCCGAAACGGCCGCGCCGCAAGGCCGCGTAGACCCCGAGCGGCAACCCCGCACCGAGCGCGATCACCGCCGCGGCCATGGCCAGTTCCAGCGTCGCCGGGAAGCGTTCGGCGATCAGCGTCGAGACCTTGCGGCCCTGGCGCAGGCTGAGGCCGAACTCGCCTTGCACCGCGTTGCCGATGAACTTGGCAAACTGCACCGGGAAAGGATCGTCCAGCCCCAGGTCCTTGCGCAACTGCTCGCGCTGGTCCTGCGTCGCGTCCTGCCCCAGCAGGTTGGTCACCGGGTCGCCGACAAACTGGAACAGCATGAACGCGATGAAGGCCACCGTGAGCATCACGATCACGGCTTGAATCAGGCGGCGCAGGATGAAAGCGAGCATGAGGGAGCCAAGGGGCTGCCAATGAAAAAGCAAGCGGGATGCCGACGTCGGCAAAGCTGGCGATCATCCCCGGTTTGACCAGCACTGCCAGCCGGAAAGACCCGCAGCGAGCGTGCGCTGTCGCGCTCAGTGCAACTCGACCGGTCCGTACCAGGACAGGGCGTGCGATGCCGTGTTGTCGCTGTCGGTCATCAGCGCGATGGCCGACAGCGCACCCGGGTGCTCGCCAAAGGCCAGCTTGTAGTCGGCGACCAGATCGCGGCGGTGTTCGCGCCAGCGGCGCAGCTGCTGCGGCCCGGAGTCGATGACGATCTTGCGGATGCGGTCGCTGCGCGGGTTGACGATCACGGTGCCGACGGGTGCCGTCGCATCCCAGACGTACATCAGGGTCGCGTAAGGCGGGCGTTCTCCGGTGACGGCCTCGGCCAGATCGAAGAGCGCACGTGTGCGCACCGGCAGCGTCGACACATCACCCTGGAAGGCGAAGAGCACGCGCGCCGGCGAGTCCTCGCGCGAGGCCACCGCCACATTGCCGTGTGCCACCAGGTCCTCCACCCACCACGAGAAGCTGACCTCGCCCAGATCATGGCCCGAGCGCCGCACGTGACGCCGCAACATGCTGGCCGAGCCGACGGACGTGGCACGGATCGCCTGCCGGCCGTCCTTGACGACGGCGGAGTACAGGGTGTCCTCCTTGCCTGGCAGCGAGACTGCATGCCAGTCGCCGATCGGCCGCGAAGCGGGCGGTGCCACGGCGCAGGCGGCGAGCCCGGCGCAGGCTGCGATGCACAGGATCAGGCGTGAGTTCATTGAAAGCAGGTCCTTTCAATGAAAACGGCCGCCCGAAGGCGGCCGCTGGTCTGAGTCGTTTTGGCCGCCTGGATCGGCGGCCGCAAACGATCAGAAGGAGTGGCGCACGCCGATGGCGTAGCCCTTCGAGTTGTCGCCGCCACGGGTCTGGGCCAGGCCCGAACCGATGGTGAAGCGCGAACCGGCGGCAGCGGTGCCGTCGTTGTCCAGCGACGAGTAGGTCGCGTAGATCGCGGTGCGCTTGGACAGGTCGTACTGGTAACCGAAGGCAAACTGGTCGGCGTCGAAGTCGGTGGCGTTGGTGCCTTGGGCACCCGAGCTCTTGACGTACGAAGCCTTCAGCGTGCTGGCGCCAAACGGCACCGTCACGCCGATCAGGGCCGTCTTCTGGTCGCGGTTCAGGAAGTCGCGCTTGCTGTACTGGCCCATGATGTTCATGAAGCCCAGGTTGAACGAGGCGCCGACGTTCATGTCGGTGTAGTCGTCAGCCATGCGGGGCGTGCCTTCGGCGGCGGTCTTGCCGTAGGCGACGGCGACGTTGACGGGACCACCAGCATAGCCGGCGCGGCCGCCGAAGTACTTGTTGCCACCGGCACCGTTTTCACCGGCAGCCACTTGCACCTGGCCGTACAGACCACCCATGGCGGGCAGGAAGTAGCCGACGGTGTTGTTGGCGCGAACCAGCGTGGCGGCGCCGGAGCCAAGCGTCGAGACGACGTTCAGCATCGAGCCCGGGCCGTTGGTGCCGAACGGATCGAAGATGGTGTAGTTCCAGAACGACGGCGTGTAGTCGCGGCCCAGACGCAGTTCACCGAAACCGCCCATCAGGCTGACGGTCGAACGGCGTTCCCAGCCCTGGCCACCGCCAGTCTGATTGCCAGTGCCGGTGTCGTTGGCCATGCCGCCTTCGAGCCAGAAGCCGGCGCGCATGCCGCCACCCAGGTCTTCGATGCCGCGGAAGCCGAGCCGGTTGCTGTTGAGCTGGTTGGAGGCCAGCAGCTTTTGCGACTGGCTGCCGTTCTTGACGCCGACGGCGGCCAGATCAACGATGCCGAACAGGGTGACCGACGATTGGGCCGAAGCCACGCCAGCAAACGCAGTCAGCGCTGCCAGGGCAAGCAGAGATCTTTTCATTGCAACTATCTCCTAGGTTGTACAAGAGGGTCCCGATCGGGAAGTCACCCGGCGAGGGGTTGATCAGGCCAACCTCCTCAGCGGAAGTTGTCTCTATTGCACCAGAGCGCCGGAGCCATTGCCAAGAATCGCCCCACAAAAGCTCAAAGCCTGTTGTCTGGCAACAACGAGAGACACGGTTCACGGGTTGCCGATCCGAATGCTCTAATCTGGTGCCTCATGGATTACCCCGATCGTTTGCTCGTCAGCGCCGACCATGCCTTGCGCACCCTCTCCGGTGCGGTGCATGCAGCGCGGCCTTGTCCCGGCGCGGCGGGTGCTGCTGCCGCCGACTTGAGCGCAGACGAGCGGCGCCTGTCCGGTGCCCTGATGCGCATCAACCACGTCGGCGAGGTCTGCGCGCAGGCGCTGTACCAGGCACAGGCCCTCACCGCGCGCAGCGAATCGCTGCGGCATCAGATGCAGGCCGCAGCGCGCGAAGAAACCGACCACCTGGCCTGGACCCAGCAGCGGCTGGACGAGCTGGGCGACCGCCCGAGCCTGCTCAACCCGCTGTGGTACGCCGGCGCCTTCGGCATCGGCCTGCTGGCCGGCCGCCTGGGCGACAAGCTCAGCCTGGGCTTCGTGATCGAGACCGAACGCCAGGTCGAGCAGCATCTGGCCGGTCACCTGGACCGCCTGCCGGCCCAGGATCAACGATCGCGCGCGATCGTCGCTGCGATGAAGGACGACGAGGTGATGCACGCCCGCGCCGCCGAGCAGGCGGGTGGCGTGAACCTGCCCGCCCCTTTGACCTGGCTGATGCGCGGTGCAGCGCGGGTCATGACGACGGTGGCGCATCGCATCTGAGCCGGCGCCCGGCCTTTGGCGCCGCTGAGCTTCAAGCTGCCTGCTCGACGATCTCGAAGCTGGTGCTGATCTCGGCCGTCTTGGCCAGCATGATGCTGGCCGAGCAGTAGCGCTCGTGCGACAGCGCGATCGCGCGTTCGACCGCCGCTGCCGGCAGGCCCTTGCCGCTGACGACGAAGTGCATGCGGATGCGCGTGAACACCTTGGGGTCGTGCTCGGCACGATCGGCGCTCACCTTTACCTGGCAGCCGCTGATGGCATGGCGGCCGCGCCGGAGGATCAGCACGACGTCGTAGGCCGTGCAGCCGCCGGTGCCGGCGAGCACGGTTTCCATCGGCCGTGGCGCCAGGTTGCGGCCGCCGCCGTCGGCGGCGCCGTCCATGGTCAGGAAGTGGCCGCTGCCGGTCTCGGCGACGAAGCCCATGCCGGTGCCCGGCATCCAGTTGATGGTGCATTCCATGGTGCAGCTGCCCTGTTCTGGCGCCTGGTTGGGGGCGCGATGAAAGATTGGAGTCGGCTCCCTATCGCGAGCACGCCACAAGCATATTGCAGTGCAGCAATGCGGTGATAGACTGGCCCGCAAGGGAGTCGGATGTTGCACCTGCAGCACGTCGCCTGCCGCCGATTGTCTCCTCCACCTCCTGATGGTGGATTCAGCCCGGGGCTCACAAGGCTCCGGGCCTTTTTCTGTGCCGCCGGCGCACCGGGGTCGACAGGGGGACGCTGCCTTATGATCCGCCGCCCTCCGGCCGTGCCCCGCAGGCACGCTCGCGCGATCACCTCATGCCCGCCGCACCGAAGTCCCCGTCTGTACCCAAGCTTGCCGTGACGGCGGCCGACACGAGGCCGCAGGTGGTCGTGTCGCCCAAGGGCCAGCGCCTGGCCGCCTCGTACCTCAAGCGCGTGCTCACCGCGCGCGTCTACGACGTGGCGCGCGAAACGGCGCTGGAGCCGGCGCGGTCGCTCAGCCGCCGGCTGGGCAACCCGGTGCTGCTCAAGCGCGAAGACCAGCAGCCGGTGTTCAGCTTCAAGCTGCGCGGCGCCTACAACAAGATGGCCCACCTGGCGCCCGAGGCACTGGCCGCGGGCGTCATCTGCGCCTCGGCCGGCAACCATGCGCAGGGCGTGGCGCTGTCGGCCAAGCGACTGGGTTGCCGCGCCGTCATCGTGATGCCGGTGACCACGCCCAAGCTGAAGATCGACGCCGTGTCGGCGCTCGGTGGCGAGGTCGTGCTGCACGGCGACAGCTACACCGATGCCCACGACCACGCCGTGACGCTGCAGGCGGCGCAGGGGCTGACCTTCGTGCACCCCTTCGACGACGCCGACGTGATCGCCGGCCAGGGCACGGTCGCAATGGAGATCCTGCGCCAGCACCAGGGGCCGATCGACGCCGTGTTCGTGGCCATCGGCGGCGGCGGCCTGATCTCGGGCGTCGCCGCCTACATCAAGGCCGTGCGGCCCGAGGTGCGCGTGATCGGTGTGCAGACCGTCGACTCCGACGCCATGCTGCGCTCGGTGGCCGCCGGCCGGCGCATCACGCTCACCGACGTCGGCCTCTTCTCCGACGGCACCGCGGTCAAGCTGGTGGGTGCCGAGACCTTCCGCATCGCGCGCGAGCTCGTCGACGACTACGTGGTGGTCGACACCGACGCCGTCTGCGCCGCGATCAAGGACGTGTTCCAGGACACGCGCAGCATCCTCGAGCCGGCCGGCGCCCTGGGCGTGGCGGCGATCAAGCAGTACGTCGAGCGGCACAAGCTCAAGGGCCGCACGATGGTGGCCATCACCTGCGGCGCCAACATGAACTTCGACCGCCTGCGCTTCGTCGCCGAGCGGGCCGAGTTCGGCGAGCAGCGCGAAGCCCTGTTCGCGGTCACGATCCCCGAGGCGCGCGGCTCCTTCAAGCACTTCTGCGAGCTGATCGGCCCGCGCTCGGTGACCGAGTTCAACTACCGCATCAGCGACCAGCGCGTGGCCCACGTCTTCGTCGGCCTGGCGATCCAGCGCCGCGAAGAAGCCGAGCGCATCGAGCGCCAATTCCTGAAGCAGGGATTTGCCAGCGTCAACCTCACCGACGACGAACTGGCCAAGGAACACGTGCGCCACATGGTCGGCGGGCGCAGCGAGCTGGCGCGCGACGAGCGCCTCTTTCGCTTCGAGTTTCCCGAGCGGCCCGGCGCCTTGATGCGCTTCCTGGCCGCCATGCATCCGGGCTGGAACATCAGCCTCTTCCACTACCGCAACCAGGGCGCCGACTACGGCCGCATCCTGGTCGGCATCCAGGTGCCGGCAGGGGACGAATCGGGCTTCGACCACTTCCTGCGCACGCTGGCCTACCCCTATGTCGAGGAAACGCGCAACCCCGTTTATGGGTTGTTCCTGCGCTGAACCTCGTCGTTAAACTGCAAGCCCATGGCCGCCAGCAGATCGCTCGTCACCCCGACCTCCAGCCCGCTGCTCGAGAAGGCGCTGCGCGACAAGCTGCTGCGGCGCAACGAGGCCGGCGGCAGCCTGGGTGAACTCGAGCCGCTGGCGATCCGCCTGGGGCTGATGCAGAACACGCTCAAGCCGGTGCTGCACCAGCCGCAACTGATGGTGTTCGCGGCCGACCACGGGCTGGCCGTCGAGGGCATCGCCGACCCCGGCACGCGGCCCACGCACGAGACCGTGCACATGCTGCTGAACAACCAGCTGCCGCTGACGGTGTTCGCGCGCGCCCAGCAGATCGAGGTCACGGTCGTCGACTGCGGCATGGCGCAGAACATGGCGCCGCACGACCGGCTGATGATGCGCAAGATCGCGCACGCCACGCGCAATGCGCGCGCCAGCGCCGCGATGACGCTCGACCAGGCGCACGCCGGCATGCGCGCCGGCATGGAGATCGGCGACAAGCTCAGGGGCAACGTCACGGTGCTGGCCGGGGTCGGCGTGGGTTCGCACGAAAGCGCCGCGCTGTTGCTGGCGCGCCTGACCGACAGCCCGGTGCGCGACCTCGTCATCACCGGGCCGCACATGGACGGGCAGCACCTCGCGCACCTGATGTCGGTGCTGCAGGCGGCGCAGAACCGCCACCGCGACGTCATCGAGCCGATCGAGGTGCTGGCGGCCTTCGGCGGTTTCGAAGTCGCGGTGATGGTCGGCGTGATCCTGATGGCCACCAGCAAGCGGCACCTGCTGATGATCGACGGCGTGCCCGCGTGCGCCGCGTTGATGCTGGCCGCGCGCATCGCGCAGCCGGTCACCGATTACTGCGTGTTCTGCCGCAGCCACGGCCATCTGGGGCTGGACCAGGTGCTGAACCTGTTCCGCGCTTCGGCGCTGCTCGAACTGGGCATGGAGAGCACCGACGGCACGGGCGCCACGCTGGCCTGGCCGCTGCTGAAGAGCGCCGCGGCGCTGCTGACCGAAGTCGCTGACGGTGAAGACCCGGGCCCTTCGCGCCCCGGCGATCTGAGCGAGCCCGGAGAACCGTTCATCGAGCCGCAGCCCGTACCGTCCCCATTCGGCGACGCCTTGTACTGACACGGCGCGGCGCCCGGCGCCCGCCGCAGCTTCAGCGCAGCGTCGGCGGCCGCGGCACCATGTTCGGCGGCGCCGGCGCCGGCATGGGCTCGGGCTGCTGGAACTGCGGCGGGATCTGCGGTGGCACGCCTTGCTGCATCCCGGGCGGCATCGGCGGCGGAAACGAAGGCACGCCCTGCGGCATCGACGGCACGCCGGGCTGCGACATCGCCGGCGGCAGTTGACCCGTGGCCGCTGCGGCCGGCGGCGCGATGTTGAGCGCGATCACCGAGGCGCCCCCGCGCGGGCCCAGGTTGGCGCCGCGCGCGCTGACCGACTGCAGCACGTGACTGCCGTCGACGACCGCGCCGACGCGGTAAGCGCGGGCCGGCTTGCCGTCGACGGCGATCAGCGCCACCGCCTCGGCCGCCGCCTGGCTGGCGCGCGGGCTGACGACGCCCAGCAGGTTGAAGCGCGCGTCGGGCGCCGGCTCGGCGGCGGCCGCGACCACCGGCAGCGGCGCGTCGACACCCAGCAGGCGGCTCAAGTCGCCGCGCACCGCGGCGCCGGTCTGCGCCACCTGCGCCTGGGCGGGCGCCGGCGCCGGCTTGACGAACAGCTTCAGGCCCCAGAAAAGGGCGCTTGCCGCGACGGCGGCCCAGACAAGCAAAGTGACAGTGCGCACCCACATGCGACGATTATCATCGATGCCTCCGCCAAAAACCCGTGTCGCCGGGCTCGACCCCGTGCCCGAAGCCGCCTCATGATGTCACCGACACACAGCCGCCGCGCGCCGCGCGCCCGGGGCTTCACGCTGATCGAACTGCTGGTGGTCCTGGTGATCATCGGCGTGCTCGGCGCCCTCATCGTGCCCAACCTCTTCTCGAGCCTGGACGATGCGCGCATCACGGCGGCGCGCACCGACATCGGCACGCTGTCCCAGGCCCTCAAGCGCTACAAGCTCGACAACCAGCGCTACCCCAGCGCCGAGCAAGGGCTCGACGCCCTGGTGCGCAAGCCCACGGCCACGCCGACACCGCCGAACTGGAAGCCCTACCTCGACAAGCTGCCCAACGATCCTTGGAACCGTCCGTACCAGTACGTGAACCCGGGCATCAAAGGCGAAGTCGATGTCTTCAGCTACGGCGCCGACGGGCAGAGCGGCGGCGAAGGCAACGATGCAGACGTCGGCTCATGGCAATAGCCGTTTGAGATTGATCACGGCGGTGCGTCACCGCGGCTTCACGCTGATCGAATTGCTGGTCGTTCTGGCGATCGTGGCCCTGGCGTCATCGCTGGTCGTGGTTTCCATGCGCGACAGCGCGCAGACGCATCTGGACGAAGAAGCGGAGCGCCTGGCCGCGTTGCTCGAAGGCGCGCGCACCGAAGCCCGGGCCTCGGGCATCACCGTGCGCTGGGAGCCGGCGGGCGCGGAGGCCAGCGACGGCGCGAACTTTCGCTTCATCGGCCTGCCGCCGAGCTCGAATCTGCCAACGCACTGGCTGAAACCGGGCGTGAGTGCAGAGATTCTCGGTGCGCGCGCGGTGCTGCTCGGCCCCGAGCCGATCCTGCCGGCGCAGCGCATCGTGCTCAGCCGCGACCAGCGCCGCACGATGCTGGCCAGCGACGGCCTGGCACCTTTCGCGCGCGCGCCCTTGAGCCCCGAGACGCCGTGAAACTTCGTCGTGAGGGCCGAGCGCCGGGCCGCTCCCAAGCCGGCCCGTATCCCCCTGGGGGATCGGCCGACGTAACCGTCGGCCGAGGGGCCCGTGACTCGGGCTTTACGTTGATCGAGGTCTTGGTCGCCTTGGCCATCGTCGCCGTCGCGCTGGGCGCTGGCTTCAAGGCCGCGGGCGCGCTGGCCAACAACGCGCAGCGCCTGGCCGACATCAGCGCCGCGCAGTGGTGCGCCGACAACCAGCTCACCAACCTCAAGCTCGCCAAGCAGTTTCCCGGCATCGGCGACAGCGACTTCGCCTGCAACCAGTTGGGCCGCACGTTCCAAGGCCAGCTCGCCGTGCGGCCGACGCCGAACCCGAATTTCCGCCGTGTCGATGCCAACATCGCCGATGAGGCCGGCACGCCGCTGCTGACGCTCTCAACCGTTCTGACGCGCTACCCATGACGCACAAACGCCGCGGCTTCACGCTGATCGAGGTCCTGGTGGCGATGGCGCTGCTGGCCTTGCTGGCCACGATGTCGTGGCGCGGCGTGTCCAGCATGGCGCAGGCCAAACAGTCCGCCGACGCACGGGTCAACGAAACGCTGCGCATGGGCACCGTGCTCGCGCAGTGGGAGCAGGACCTGCACCAGCTGCATGCAACGCCGCTGGTGCCGGCGCTGACCTTCGACGGCAAGACGCTGCGCGTCGTGCGCCGCCAGTCCGGTGGCCTGCAGGTTGTTGCCTGGGCGCGGCAAGAGGCCCGCTGGACGCGTTGGGCGTCGGCCGTGGCCACCAGCGCGCAAGGCCTGCAAGACGCCTGGCTGACCAGCCAGCAGTTGCTGGGCAACGAGCCGGGCCAGTTGATGCTGGTCGACGGCCTGCTCGGCTGGCAGATCTACTTCTATCGCAACAACGCCTGGACCAATGCGCAATCCAGCGGCGACGTGAACCCGGGTACGGCGCTCGGCCCGGCATCCTTCGTACTGCCCACGGGCGTGCGCCTCGTGCTGACGCTGCAGCAGCAGGCCGAGGGCCAGGCCGGCAGCACCTTGACCCGCGACTTGCTGCTGCCGCCGCAGCCGCTGCCATGACGATGAGACGCTCGCCTGCTCCTGCGGCACAGCGCGGCGCCGCGCTGCTGCTGGCCATGCTGATCATGACGCTGGTGACGACGCTGGCTGCCGGCATGGTCTGGCAGCAGTGGCGCGCCATCCAGGTCGAGGCGGCCGAGCGCGGGCGCAGCCAGGCGGCGTGGATCCTCATGG
>JAYUPN010000107.1:0-12124 GCA_043760065.1 Rubrivivax sp. | reverse complement strand
TTTGACTGCAGCTGCCCGGATTCGGCGCGCCTGTGCAAACACGTGGCGGCCACGCTGTACGGCGTGGGTGCGCGCCTGGACGACGCACCCGAGTTGCTTTTCCGGCTGCGCCATGTCGATCCGAGCCAGCTGTTCCAGCAGCTCAGCGATGCCGCCGCGGTGGTGGCGCCCGGCGGCCCCGGTGCGAAGGACCGCTTGCGAGGCGCCGACCTGTCGGCGCTGTTTGGCATTGATCTGGGCGAAGACCCGGCGCCGGCCGCAGCGCCGGCGGTGAAACCTGGCCAACCGCCGGCTGCGCAGGCCCCGCCATCCAAACCGTCCAAGTCAGCGAAAGTACCGAAGGCGACCGAAGCACGTAAGGCGAAGCCTGCCGCCCCGGCGCCGGCGCCGTTGCCCGCTGCCCTGCGCAAGGTGCAGCGCCGCAAGCTGCTCAGCGCCGCCGAGCTCATCGAGCGTGGCATTCCCCGCCACAAGATCCAGGCCTGGCTTGCAGCCGGTGTGCTGCTCAGCACCGAGCGGCGCGGTCAATACCAGTCGACCGCGCAGACCGCAGCTCACATCAAGGACTATCACGCGCAACAGGCGCACAAGAAGTGGCGCATTTGAAAGGGCAGCTGAGCGGCGGAATCAGCCAGGTCCGGCCAGCTCGGGCCATCGCGCCAAGCGGTCGTAGAGGGCTGCGCGCGACATGCCCAGCGAGCGCGCGGCTGCCACACGATTGCCGCCACTGCGCTGCAGCGCCGCTGCAATGGCGGCGCGCTCGATATCGGCAACCTGCTCGCTGAGCAGACGCGAAGGCGCGGACCGGGCCAGCGCCGGGTCGCTTGCAGGCACTTCGCCGCGTTGGGGTCCAGACGCCGCCGACGGCGCTGGTCGCAGCGCGGGCGCAGGCGCGATCTGCGCCACCGGTACCTCGGCGCCAGCCGGCGCGAAGTGCCGCGCTTCCAGCACCAGGTCGTCGGTCATCATCGCGGCCTGCTCCAGCGTGTTGCGCAACTCGCGGATGTTGCCCGGCCAGGGCTGGCGCGCCAGCCAGGCCAGCGCGTCGGGCGCCACGCTGCGCGCCGGCAGGCCGCTGCGCCGGGCGATGTCTTCCGACAGCGACTCGGCCAGCGCTTCCAGGTCACCCAGCCGCTCGCGCAGCGGCGGCAGGCGGATCGGCAGCACGTTGAGGCGGTAGAACAGGTCGGCGCGGAAGGTGCCCTGGCCGACCATGCCCGCCAGGTCGCGGCTGGTGGCGGCGACGATGCGCACGTCGACACGCTCGACGCGGTTGCTGCCCAGCGGTTCGATCTCCTGCTCCTGCAGCGCGCGCAGCAGCTTGCTCTGCAGGGCCAGCGGCATGTCGCCGATCTCGTCCAGGAACAGCGTGCCGCCGTCGGCCAACTTGAACTTACCCTCGCGGCCCTTGCGGTCGGCGCCGGTGTAGGCGCCGGGCGCGACGCCGAAGAACTCGGCCTCGAGCAGGGTGTCGGGCACGGCCGCGATGTTGACGCCGACGAAGGGCCGGGCGGCACGCCGGCTGGCGCGGTGGATGCCGTGCGCCAGCAACTCCTTGCCGGTGCCGGTCTCGCCCAGCAGCAGCACCGTGCTCTCGGTCTGCGCGACGCGCCGCGCCTGGCGCTTGGCTTCCATCGCCGCCGGGCTGGTGCCGATGAAGCTGGCGATGCTGTGCTTGGGCCGGCGCTGCTCGGCCATCTGCTGCGCCAACTGCCGCCGCGTGCTGTCGAGTTCGTCCTGCAGGCGGCTGAATTTGTTGATCAGCGGCTGCATCGTCGTTTCCGGATGGTCCAGCAGCACGAAGCCGACGGCGCCGATGACCACACCTGCGTCGTTGCGCAGCGGCAGCCGCGTGACCAGGAAGGTGCCGGCCTGGTTGCTGAGCAGGTCGACCAGGATCGCCTGACCGCTGTCGACGACCTGCCCCATCAGGGTGTTGGGCACCACGTCTTCGACGCGGCGGCCGACAAAGTCATCTTCGGCATGACCCAGCGCCGGCAGGAAGCGGCGGTAGCCGTCGTCGATCCAGACGATGCGGTGGCTGCGGTCGACAACCAGCGTGCCCATCGCCGTGCGCGCGAAGGTGTCGAACATGCTCTGCGCCGCGAGCTGCAGCACGCGGTCGGCGTCGAGCGCGAGCGCGGGCGGGTGCGGGGGATCGGCGGGCGGCATGGCGATGGCCGGCAATGTAGCTTGCGCCGCGCGCGCTGCCACCGATGGCCGGCCGGGGCGGTCGGCCGCCGCCCATGGCCGATGCCCGATCTGCGCGCCCGGCCGCTCAGGGCGAGCCCGAGCCCTTGGCCTTGTCTTCGTCGGTGTCGAAGGTCGAGGTGGAGGTCGGCCCGGTGCCGTCGGGCTCGACGGTGACGATCTTCGCGTCGAGCGCGTCTTCCTTGAAGTTGCGCGGCTGGCCGCTGTTGGCCTGGCGCATGGACTCGAGCAGCTCCTGGCGTTGCTGCTCCTCTTCGTCCGCGGCCGGGTCGGGGTGAAGGTCGGCTTGCATCGCGGTCACCGGAAGAAGAGGTAGAGCACGACCAGGACCACGGCCGGAATGCCGAGCAGCCAGCCGACGAAGTACTTGCCCATGATGCGGTCTCCTGTGAGTGGAAGGTGCGAGGCTCGAAGCCACGTCGTCGCGGCTGCCTGAGCCCGAGCTTGCACGTGCCCCCGTTCCCGCACCGTGGGCTGCGGCCGCAAACGGCTGTGGGCCGCGTCTGACAGCTGCTGCAGCCGGGCTGCGCAGGTGCGCCCGCTGGATCGCCGCGTGCAGGCAGCACATTCGGCAGCAGCCGGGTCCGGGTCACCCCCCTTGTGATGACGTAATTACAGAGTTACCATGCGCCCATGCCCGATCCCATCCCCCTGCGCGGCACCAGCCTGCACGACGGCGTCGCGGCCCGCCTGCGGGCAATGGTCTTCGACGGCGAGCTCGTCCCCGGTGCCTTCATCGACGAGAAGGCGCTGGCCGAGACCTGGCAGGTCAGCCGCACGCCGCTGCGCGAGGCGCTCAAGGTGCTGGCCGCCGAAGGCCTGGTGGAGCTGGTGCCGCACCGCGGCTGCCGCGTCACGCAGCTCAGCGCCGACGACGCCGACGCGCTGTTCCCGGTCATGGCGCTGCTCGAAGGCCGCTGCGCCTTCGAGGCTTCGAGCAAGGCCGGCGACGAAGACCTGCACCAGCTGCAGCGGCTGCACGACGAGCTTGAGCGCCATGCCGCGGCGCACGACATCGACGGCTACTACCGTGCCAACCACGACTTCCACAGCTTCGTGCAGCGCCTGGCCGACAACCGCTGGCTCGACCGCGTGACGAGCGACCTGCGCCGCTTCATGCGGCTGATGCGCGGACGCCAGCTGGCGCTGCCCGGCCGCATCGAGGCCTCGATCAACGAACACCGGGTGCTCATCGACGCCTTCGTTCAGCGCGATGCCGCGCGTGCCGAGCGCGCGATGCACGACCACCTGATGGCGCAGCTCACGGCGCTGAAGAAGCTGCGCCGCACTGCCAAGGAACTCGCCGGTCGGCGCCCGACCCGCACCCCGGCGCATACGCCGGCGCCTACCGCGCCGGCTGCGCCCGCCAAGGAGCCCCGCCATGCTCGATGACATCCGCCACGCTGCCGCGCGGCAACGCACCGCGCGCGCCGTGCGCCGCATGAAGGCCGACTGCAAGCGGCTGCTCGGCGAAAAGGGCGAACTCGGCGGCATGGCGATCACGGCCGACCTGATCGAGCGGCTGGACGACCTGGCCGACGAAGACCTGGAGGAGTTCTTCGACTACCTGGCCCAGGACCTGAGCCCCGACCCGCAGCGCGTGCTGAAGCTGGCCCAGGCCTACGCCGAGTCGCCCGACGCCGCGACGCTGCTGGCGCTGAGCCGGGCCGCCGAACCGGCGCGGCAGGAACTGTTCCGGCGCTTGAACCGCATGCCCGGCGGCACCGGCGCGGTGCTGAGGCTGCGCCGCGCGCTGCTCAAGCGGCTGAAGGACCGGCCCGAGCTGCAGGTCATCGAAGCCGACCTGCTGCACCTGCTGACGTCGTGGTTCAACCCCGGCTTCCTGCAGGTCAAGCGCGTCGACTGGAACTCGCCGGCGCAACTGCTGGAACGCATCATCCACCACGAAGCCGTGCACGCGGTGGACGGCTGGGACGACCTGCGCCGGCGGCTGCAGCCCGACCGCCGCTGCTTCGCCTTCTTCCACCCCCAGCTTCCCGACGAGCCGCTGATCTTCGTCGAGGTGGCGCTGCTGCCCGAGATGCCGGCCGCCATCGGGCCCCTGATCGACAAGGCCAGCACGCCGTTGATGCCCGACCGCTTCCGCGTCGCGGCCTTCTACAGCATCAGCAACTGCGAACCCGGCCTGCGCGGCGTGAGCCTGGGCAACTTCCTGATCAAGACCGTGGCGCAGCAGCTCAAGCGCGAACTGCCGCGGCTGCGCACCTTCTGCACGCTGTCGCCGATCCCCGGTTTTGCCGGCTGGCTGCTGTCCGAGCCCGATCTGGCAGTGCTGCCGAACGGCCGCAAGTCGGCGCTGGCCGAACTGGAGTCGGCGCGCGAGCGGCTGCGCAAGCTGTGCCGAGGCGACCTGGGTGCGCTGCAGGGCCCGGCCGTGCACGAAGCCATGACGGCCGACGACACCGCGGCGCTGAACCTGCTGTGCAGCGCTTACCTGTTGGGGCTTTCACCGACGCCGGCGGGGGACCCGGTGGCCCGTTTTCACCTCGACAATGGGGCACGGCTGGAAAGGCTCAACCCGCGCGGCAATCTGTCGGGCAAAGGTCTGCGCCAGTCCTTCGGCATGATGGTCAACTACCTGTACGACCTGAGCAAGGTCGAAGCCAGCCACGCCAAGTTCCGCCAGGGCGACGTGGCGCGCTCGCGCGCTGTCGTCAGCCCGCTGTAGCCGCGTCCGAGAACATTCGAAGGAGACACTCACCATGAACCGCATCAACCGCCGCCAGGCCCTCGCTGCCGGTGCCGCCACCGCCGCCACGCTCGCGGCCCCCTGGGTGCGCGCCCAGGGCGCGTGGCCGGCCAGGCCGGTGACCATCGTCGTGCCCTTCCCACCCGGCGGCGGCACCGACGCCTTCGCCCGGCCGCTGTTCGCGGCGATGAGCAGGAACACGGGCAAGCAGTTCATCATTGACAACAAGGGCGGCGCCGGCGGCACGCTGGGCGCCGGCCTGGCGGCGCGCGCCGCGCCCGACGGCTACACCTACTTCATGGGCGCCGTGCACCACGCCATCGCACCCAGCATGTATCCCAAACTCGACTACAACATCGAGTCCGACTTCGTGCCGGTGGGCCTGGTGTCCAGCGTGCCGCAGGTCATCGTCGTCAACCCGTCGCTGGTGCAGGCCACGACGCTCGCCGAGCTGCTGGCGCACCTGCGCAAGAACCCGGGCAAGCTCAACTACGGCTCGGCCGGCAACGGCACCAGCCACCACCTGGCCGGCGAGCTGTTCAAGCTGCAGACCAAGACCTTCATCACCCACATTCCGTACCGCGGCGCCGGGCCGGCGCTGCAGGACCTGATCGCCGGCCAGGTCGACCTCATGTTCGACGGCCTGGGCAGCAGCGCCACGCACATCAAGGGCGGGCGGCTGCGCGCCATCGCGGTGGCCGGCGACAAGCGCGCGCCGGGCTTCGCGAACGTGCCCACCGCGGCCGAAAGCGGCGTGCCCACCTACAAGGTCGCTACCTGGTACGGCATCTGGGCGCCCAAGGGCTCGCCGCGCGAAGCCACGCAGGCGATGGCCAACGAGATGCGCAAGGCGCTCACCGGCGACGACCTCAAGGCCCTCTGGACCGGCCTGGGCACCGAGACGCCCAACCTGTGGGGCGACGACTTCGGCCGCTTCGTCAGCAGCGAAGTCAAGCGCTGGGCGGAGGTGGTGAAGAACTCGGGCGCGAAGCTGGATTGACGACCCCGCGGCGATGAGCAACCACAACCTCTTCAGCGCCCTGCGCGCGGCCTTCCCTCAGGACCTGGACGCCACCGCCATCGAGACGGCGGACACGCAGGTGCCGCTGCACTACACCTGGCGCGACCTCGAACGCGGTACGGCGATGCTGGCCAACCTGATCCACTCGCTCGACCTGCCGCCGGCCTCGCGCGTGGCGGTGCAGGTGGACAAGAGCGTCGAGGCGCTGATGCTCTACCTGGCCGTGCTGCGCGCCGGCCACGTCTTCCTGCCGCTGAACACGGCCTACCAGGCGGCAGAGCTCGGGTACTTCATCGGCAACGCAGAACCGGCGCTGGTGGTGTGCAGCGGCAAGCACTTCGGCTGGGTCAGCAAGCTGGCCTTCGCGGCCGGAACAAAAAACGTTTTCACGCTCGACGACGACCGCAGCGGCACGCTGCTGGAGCGCGCCGTCTTCCACAGCGACCGCCACACGCCGGTGCCGCGCAGCGCCGACGACCTGGCCGCCATCCTCTACACCAGCGGCACCACCGGGCGCAGCAAGGGCGCGATGCTGACGCACGGCAACCTGCTGTCCAACGCGCAGGTGCTGAAGGACTTCTGGGGCTGGAGGTCGACCGCAGAAGGCGGCGACGTGCTGATCCACGCGCTGCCGATCTTCCACGTCCACGGCCTCTTCGTGGCCAGCCACGGCGCGCTGATCAACGGCAGCAAGATGATCTGGTTCTCGCGCTTCGACGCGCGCGCCGTCAGCGCGCGGCTGCCCGAGGCCACGGTATTCATGGGCGTGCCGACGCTGTACGTGCGCTTGCTGGGCGAACCGAGCTTCGACCGTGCCGCCTGCACGAACATGCGCCTCTTCGTCAGCGGCTCCGCACCCTTGCTGCTGGAGACCTTCAACGCCTTCCGCGACCGCAGCGGCCACACCATCCTCGAGCGCTACGGCATGAGCGAGACCGTGATGCTCTGCTCCAACCTCTACCGGCCCGAGAGCGCGCGCCAGGGCGGCACCGTGGGCGTGGCGCTGCCCGGCGTGGGGGTGCGCGTGCACAGCGACAAGGGCGTGCCGCTGGCGTCGGGCGAGATCGGCCACATCGAGGTCAAGGGCCCCAACGTCTTCAAGGGCTACTGGCGCATGCCCGAGAAGACGGCCGACGAGTTCACCACCGACCTCTGGTTCAAGACCGGCGACGTCGGCAAGATCGACGCCCACGGCGTGCTCACCATTGTCGGCCGCAGCAAGGACCTCATCATCAGCGGCGGCTACAACGTCTACCCGGCCGAGATCGAAGGTTTCATCAATGACATGCCCGGCGTCGCCGAGAGCGCGGTGGTCGGTGTGCCGCACCCCGACTTCGGCGAGGCCGTGGTCGCCGTGGTGGTGCCCAAGCCCGGCGCCGAACTCAGCGGTGCCGACATCGCAGCGCGCCTGAAGGGCCAGATCGCCAACTTCAAGGTACCCAAGCTGGTCGAGGTGGTGCCCGACCTGCCGCGCAACACGATGGGCAAGGTGCAGAAGAACCTGTTGCGCGACAAGCACAAGGGCCTGTTCGCGACGTGAACGCGGTGGCAGCCCCCGACCGCTGCCCGCGCTGCGGCGGCACTTTCGCCTGCGGCGCTGCGGCAACGGCGCCGTGCCCCTGCACCACGGTGCCGCTGAGCGTCCTGCTCCAGGCGCAGCTGCGGCAGCAGTACAGCGGCTGCCTGTGCCTGGCGTGCCTGCGTGAAGTGGCGGCTGCAGCGCCTGGCCCCGCCAGCCTCCCTTCTCCAACCCGGCTCCAGGCACCATGAAACTGCTGATCCTGGGCGGCACGCGTTTCCTGGGCCGCCACATCGCCGAGCTCGCCTTGCAGCGCGGCCATGCCGTCACGCTGGTGCACCGCGGCCGCAGCGGGCCGGGGCTGTTTGCGCAGGCCGAACACCGCATCGCCGACCGCGACGACGCGGCCGCACTGGCCACAGCCCTGGGCAGCGCCAACTGGGACGCCGCCATCGACACCAGCGCCTACGTGCCGCGCCAGGTGCGCACGCTGGCCGCGGCGCTGGGCACGCGAGTGGCGCGACTGGCCCACTACCAGCTGGTGTCGAGCATCAGCGTCTACGAAAGCTTCGACAGCCCGGGCGCGGACGAAGGCAGCGCCACGCGGACCCTGGCCGACCCCAGCGTCGAGGCCGTCACTGGCGACACCTACGGCGGGTTGAAGGCGCTGTGCGAACAGGCCGCCACGGCCGCCTTCAGCGCGCGCTGCCTCGTCAACCGGCCCGGCCTGCTGGTCGGGCCGCACGACCCGACCGGCCGCTTCAGCTGGTGGGTGCAGCGCCTGCAGCGCGGCGGCGCGGTGCTGGCTCCGGGCGACCCGGCGACGCCGGTGCAGTTCATCGATGTCCGCGACGCCGCGGCCTGGATGCTGCTGCAGGCCGAACGCGCCACGGCCGGCGTCTTCAACCTCACCGGCCCGGCGCAGTCGCTGACCATGGGCGAGTTCCTGGCCCGCGCCCGTGAGGTGCTCGAGCCCGCGGCGGCACTGCACTGGGTCGGCGAGCAGTACCTGCTCGACCAGGGCGTGGCGCCCTGGAGCGACCTGCCGGTCTGGCTGCCCCGCGCCGAGGCCGGCCTGCACCGCACCCGCATCCAGCGCGCGCTGGACACCGGTCTGCACTGCCGCACGCTGGAGCAGACGCTGAACGACACCGCGCAGTGGCTGTCGAGCGCGGCCGCCCCGCCGGCAAGCGCGCCGACGCGCCCGCCACCGGGCCTGGCGCCCGAGCGCGAAGCGGCGCTGCTGGCGGGCTGGGCGGCAACCGTCGGCGGCGCCTGACGAGGTCCGCCGCAGCGTCAGCCGGGCGGCGTCGCGGCACCGTCCGTCGCGGTTCTCCGCAACTCGGGGTCGGCTCGCCGCGCTTCATCGCATCGCCGTGGCGGCGCGCCGATGCGCTGCCTACAGTCCACTCCATCGACAAACCCAGCCCGACGCCAGGAGCACCCCATGAGCACCCACCCGACCTTCATGAACACCCGCCAACAAGCCAGCGCCGCCGTCGTGGCACTGAGCCTGACGCTGTCGATGCTGTTCAGCATCGACCTGCTCGCCACCCAGCCCACCGCCGAGGCGCAGATGGCCGCGGCCGCGGCCGCGGCTTCTAACGCGCAAGTGGTGAGCCGCGCGCCGCGTAGCCCGCAAGGTTGATCGTCACCGCGTCGCGGGCTTGCATCGCACCCAGGGCCCCGCTTCGGCGGGGCCTTGTCGTTTTCGCCCGGCGCGGACCGGGTTCGGCCCTCGCTGCTAGCGCCACTGCAGCCGTCGCGGCGGCGCGCCGCCGCCGTCCCACTGCCAGAGCTCGCCGCCGTCGGTGATCGCGAGGGTCGCCGTGTCACCGGCCGCCACCGCCGTCACGCCATCGCGCAGGCGCCGCGGCTCGATGGCGAATCCTTCGCCCCAGGCCCACAGGCTGCCGTCGGTGCGGATGGCCACCGAGTGGCGCGAGCCGGTAGCGATGGCGCGTGCGCCGTCGAAGATGCGGCCCCAGCGGTCGGCCTTGTCGCCCAGGCCGTGCGAAGACAGCGGCCCGAAGCGGTTGCCGCCGGTGCCCATCACGACACCGTCGCGGCGCAGGTGGATGGCGTGGCCGGTGTGCGCTTTCACCGCCACGGCGTCGCGCGCGGTGGCCACGAAGCCGGGGCTGGCGCTCAGGCGGCCGTCGCCGTACTGGCCGCGGTGCGCCAGGCCGTGCGCATGCAGCGTACCGTCGGCGCTGATGAAGTAGTCGGCGCTGTCGCCGATGCAGGCCGCCACCACGTCCTGCGCCACCCGCCGCGGCGGCGTCGCACCGCTGAAGTTGGTGCCGTGCCACAACACCTGCTGGCGGTCGATCAGGAACCAGCCCGACGCGCCGGCCGCGAACCGCGCACCGTTGCCGGCCAGCACGACGGGCCGCCCGGCGGCGCCCGGCGCGTCGCCCCAGGCGACGAGCGTGCCGTCTTCCAGCAGCGCCAGGTAGTGGTCGCGGCCGACGCCCACCTGCACCACGCCGCTGCGCTGGCGCTGCGGCGCGCCGCGGCCGGTCCAGCCGTGGGCCACGCCCTGCACCAGTGCCATGTGGCGGTCGTAGTAGGAAGCCAGCTCGGGGCCCGAGCTGTCGGCGCTTGCGTCCATGGCGGCGAGGGCCATCAGCCCATGCAAGAGGACGCCCAGGATACGGCCCAAGCCCCTGACCGCCACGTTCACCAACCGGCAACGCAGGCACCGGGCGGCCGGCATCAGTACGCGACCCGCGCCAGGTAGGTCCGGCGCGAAGCCTCCAGCGCCTGCCCGAGCGTGGTGATGCCCTGCGCCTGCAGCAGCGGCAGCATCTTCAGGAACACCTCGGCGGTGACCATCGCGTCGCCCAGCGCGGTGTGGCGGCCCAGCACCGGCACCGCCAGACGCTCGGCGATGGCCTCCAGCCGGTGCGAGTCCTGCTGCGGGTGGATCACCGCCGACAGCAGCAGCGTGTCGAGCACCGGCTGCTCGAAGCGCACGCCGGTGCTGTCTTCCTTGAGCTGCAGGAAGCGCATGTCGAAGGCCGCGTTGTGCGCCACCAGCACCGTGTCCTGCGCAAAGGCATGGAAAGCCGGCAGCACGGTGTGCAGGGTCGGCTGGCCCTTCAGCTGCTCGGGCTGGATGCCGTGGATGGCCACCCCGGCGGCCGGCACGCTGCGCTGCGGGTCGACCAGTTGCTCGAAGCTCTCGTGCCGGCGCAACTTGCCGGCGACGATGCGCGTGGCACCGATCTGGATGATCTCGTCGCCGGCGCTGGGCGCGAGGCCCGTGGTCTCGGTGTCGAACACGGTGTAGGCCAGATCGGCCAGCGGCGTGTCGGCCAGCGCGGCGCCGGCGCTGCCCGCGGCCGCAGGGCGGAAAAGGTCGAAGTCGTAGAACTCGGGCCGGCTGTCGTGGCGCACCAGCGCCGCCGCTTCCAGCGGTGCGGCCTCGCCGGCCAGCGGCAGCAGGAAGCGGAAGAAGGCCTCCTGGCGCACGCGCGCGCGCTCGAACCAGAAGGCGCCGCCGTGGCGTTCGACCACGTCGCGCACGGTCAGCGCGGTGGCGTCGTCGCCCAACTTCATGGCTTCGTTTTCCCAGGCGCTCAAGCTCTCGGTGCTCAGGGCCTGCGCGGCCCACACCAGGTCGAGCTGGGCCCGGCCCTGCGACACCGCCAGCCGCAACTGCAGCCGCTGCACCTGGTATTCGTCGGACAGGCGGCCGGCCAGGTGCTGCAGCGCCTGGATGAGGCTGAAGCTGTCGACCTTGAGCCACAGCTGCGCGTCGACCTCGGCCGTCATCACGCGCGCGTCGAGCTGTGCTTCGATGCGGCGCGCCGCTGCGGCCACGAGGTCGGCGCCGAGCATGTCCTCCAGCGGCCAGCGCGCCTTGATGCTGCGCAGGCCTTGCTCGGCGGCCTCGTTCAGGCGCCGCGACATGGTGCCGATCTCGTCGCGGATGACGGCATGGAAACGCTCGCGCGTGGCGGCGTCGAGCTCGGGATCGTCGAGCAGTTCGACCGCCGCCTGCAGGTTGCCCAGAGCGCCGCGGTGGCCTTCGGTGACGCTGTGCAGCAGGCGGTCGCGCTCGATGTCTTCGGCCAGGTCGCGCGTGATGTTCTCGAGCATCAGCACGAAGCCGTTCAGCGGCTCGTCGGTCGGTGCGCCCGGCGCACGATCTGGCGCAGCAGTCTCGGGACTGGCCCTGACAGGCGCCAGGTGCACGCGCAGCAACTGCCCGCCCGGCGTGGCGGTGACGAACTGCGCCGCCGGGTGCGCGGCGCCGCGCTGCAGACGCTGCTGCACGGCTTCCAGTGCATGTGCGACCAGGCGGCGGTCGAGCACGCCGTAGATGCTGCGGCCCAGGCCCAGGCCCAGCGCCTCGGCGCCGCCGATGGCGCGGTCAGCCGCCGGGCTGCCCTTCTCGACCGCGGCCAGGGCGCGAAACTGCAGCCGCGCGCGGGCGTTGAAGAGCAGCACGCGGCCGTCCAGGTTGCACACCACCACGCTCTGCGTCAGCTCGGCCATCAGCGCGGCCAGGCGGTTGCGCTCCTGCTCGACCTCGCGGCTGGCTTCGGCCACGCGCGCCGCCATGTCGCTGCGCAGCGCGTCGCGCTGCTGCACCAGCGCGTTGACGGCGCCGGCCAATGCACGGCTGCCGGCACTGCCCTGCTCGGCCTTGAGC
>JAYUPN010000106.1:0-4470 GCA_043760065.1 Rubrivivax sp. | reverse complement strand
GCTCGGCGAGCGCGGCGCCGGGCGCGCTGCCCGCCAGCGCCACGACGGGCGGCCACGGGCTGGAGGTCGCGGCGTGTGACGGCACCTCGTCGCCGCCGCCACAGGCCAGCACCACCCAGCCGCCGGCCAGCACCAGCGCCGCGGTGCGCCAGGCCTGGGCTCTTGCGCGGTCGTGCACGGCCTACTCGCGGATCGGGATTTCGCGCAACTCGACGCGGTCGACCAGGAAGGTGCCGCCGCCCGCCGTCTGGTTGTAGACCGACAGCATGTCGGTGTTGCTCAGCGAGTTGGTGCACACGCGCAGCTGCTCCCATTCGCCGGTCTTGGTGGTCCAGGCGACCGGGCCGCCGGTCATGCCGCGCGACGCGATGGCCACCTGGCCGCTGCGCACCAGCACCCAGACCGAGTACATGTAGGCCTTGCGCGGGTCCAGCCCGTGGATCTGGTAGACGCCGCCTTCCATGCCGCCGGCACGGAAAGCCAGCATGCGCCGCCCGCCGGGGCCCGGCGCGCTGCCCGGCACGAGGCGCGAGCAGACGCGGGCGCCGGCGTTGTCGCTGTGCATCTGCCAGCCCGCCGCCGCCGATTGCGTGGGCGCACCGCTGCCCCCCTCCCAGCACACGGCACTGCCCGGCGCGACGGCGGTGGCCGGCACTTCGAAGCTCGGGTTGACGGCCAGGTTGCCGCTGAGGAAGGCCTGGTCGGGACAAGCGCTGGCGGCCGGCGATGCCGCGTGCGCAACGGCGACGCAGCAAGCCCACGCGGCAGCTGCAGCCAGCAGGTGCATCGGACGCTGGAGGTGATGGGTCATGGGACTTCTCCTGGAGAGTGTGTGGTGGCCACAAGGGGCTGCCGCCGTGCCCGCCGAACCTGCCCGTGCAGGAGCCGCAGGGGCACTGTGCGAGGGGCCCGTTGCGGCGCCGTTGCGGCGCAACGGCATCAGCGCAGTCCCGGTCCGACCGGCGCGCCAGCGCCACCGCGCCCGGCGCGCTGCGAGGGTCGCAGCAAGCGCGACAGGTGGCGCGCCAATGCGAACGGGCTGCTGAACTCGTGGACCTGTGCATCGGGCATCACCAGGCTGGCGCGCCAGGCCGCGTCGCCATCGAGCCAGACACGCAGCTGCATCAGTCGCACCGAGCCGTCGAGGACCAGGTCCGGCAGCTCGGTGGACGCCCGGGGCGGCAGGGGGGCCATCGTGAACTCGTGGATGCAGGGCTGCCGATGCTCGGCCGCAGCCGTTGCGGGCCCGTTGCCGGCCGGCGCCGGCACTGGGCTTCAGCTCGCCGTTCGGTGGCCGCGCAGGCGGTCGAGGTCGAGCACGCGCACGCCGCCGTACTCGACCCGGATCACCCCGGCGTCGGACAGCGCCGACAGCGCCTCGTTGACACGCTGGCGGCTCAAGCCCACCAGGTAGCCCAGCTCCTGCTGCGTGATGCGCAGCATCTCGCCCACGCCCGGGTACAGCACCGGGTGGAAGAGCGCCGCCAGGCTGCGCGCGACGCGCTCGTCGGGGTGCGTCAAACGGTCGATCTCGCGCGCTGCGATGAACTGGCCCAGACGTTCGTTCAACTGGTTCATGACGAAGCGGTTGAAGCCGATGCTGCGGTCGAGCAGCCAGTTGAAGGTCGCGGTCGGGATGCCCGCGACCACGCTCTTGCGCAGGGCCTGGATGTTGTAGCGGTAGGTTTCGTTCTTGAGCACCGTGCCTTCGCCGAACCAGCCGCCCGAGGAGACGCCGGTGAAGGTCATCGGCACGCCCATCGCCGAGTCGTTGCTCATCTTCAGCAGGCCTTCGAGCACGCCGAACCAGTAGGTCACCGGGCGGCCGACACGGCACACCAGTTCGCCGGGCTCGACCGTGACCACGCGCAGGTCGGCGATGACGCGCTGGCGCTCGTCCGGCGCCAGCCGGCCGAGCCAGTGGATGTGGCCGAGGTCGGCCGGCTCGGCGCCGCGCGAGCGCGAGGTCTGCACCGCCGAAGCACGCGAAGCTGACGGGAAAGCGCTCGAAGACATCGCTGATCGATCGGTGGAATGCCTGTCAGGGTGAACCCGCGAATTGTCGTCGCAACGACAACGTGGCGTCAAAGTCCCGCCCAGAATGCGCAGCAAAGCACCTGGAGACAAGCCCGTGCCGATGACGTTCCCCCGGCTGATGCTCGACCACGCCGCGCAGCGCCCCACGGCGCCGGCGCTGCGTGAAAAGGTCTACGGCATCTGGCAGACCACGACCTGGGCCGAACTGGCGCTGCAGGTGCGGCGCCTGGCCTGCGGGCTGGCGCACGCCGGCGTCAAGCGCGGCGACCACCTGGTGGTGGTGGGCGACAACCGGCCGCGGCTGTACGCCACGATGCTGGCCGCGCAGGCGCTGGGCGCCGTGCCGGTGCCGCTGTACCAGGACGCCGCAGCCACCGAGTACGTGTTCCCGATCAACAACGCCGAAGTCGGCTACGCCATCGTCGAGGACCAGGAGCAGGTCGACAAGCTGCTGGAGCTGCGCGCGCAGTGCCCGACGCTGCAGCGCATCTGGTACGACGACCCGCGCGGCCTGCGCAACTACGACGAGCCGGGGCTGGACAGCCTGGACGCGCTGGTCGCTGCCGGGCAGGCGCACGACGCGTCCAACGCGCGCCTGTTCGAGGACGAGGTCGCCACCTGCCAGCCGCAGGACGTGGCGGCGATGTTCTTCACCTGCGGCACCACCGGCAACCCGAAGGGCGTCGTGCACACGCACCACACGCTGCTGGACCGCGCCAGCGCCGGCAAGCGCTTCGACAAGCTGAGCGAGAAGGAAGAAGTGCTGGCCTACATGCCGCTGGCGTGGATCGGCCAGAACATCTTCAGTTACGCGCAGTGGCTGGCCTGCGGCTACGTCGTCAACTGCCCCGAGAGCGCGGCCACGGTGAAGATCGACCTGAAGGAGATCGGTCCCACCTACTACTTCGCGCCGCCGCGCATCTTCGAAGGTCTGCTGACCAGCGTCATGATCCGCATGGAAGACGCCGGGGCCTTGAAGCGCAAGGCCTTCCACCACTTCATGGCCGTCGCCCAGCGCGTCGGCCCGGCGCTGATCGACGCCCGCCTGGGCGCGGGCAAGGCGGCAAACGCACAACCGGTGAGCCTGGGCGACCGCCTGTCCTACGCGCTCGGCGACCTGCTGGTCTACGGCCCGCTGCGCAACACACTGGGCTTTTCGCGCGTGCGCGTGGCCTACACCGCGGGCGAGGCCATCGGCCCCGACCTCTTCACCTTCTACCGCAGCATCGGCATCAACCTCAAGCAGCTCTACGGCAGCACCGAGACCGCGGTCTTCGTCTGCCTGCAGCCCGACCACGAGGCCAAGGCCGACACCGTGGGCGTGCCGATCGACGGCGTCGAAATCCGCGTCAGCGACAGCGGCGAGATCCTGGTCAAGAGCCCGGGGCTGCTCAAGGAGTACTACAAGAATCCGGCCGCCACCGCCGAGGTGCTGGGCGCCGACGGCTGGTACCACACCGGCGACGCCGGCTTCCTGGACGCCGGCGGCCACCTGAAGATCATCGACCGCGCCAAGGACGTCGGCCGGCTCCTGGGCGACGCCAAGGACGGAGGAAAAGGCGGCGCCATGTTCGCGCCCAAGTACGTCGAGAACAAGCTCAAGTTCTTCCCCTTCATCAAGGAAGCGGTGGCCTTCGGCGACCAGCGCGAGAAGGTCTGCGCCTTCGTCAACATCGACTTCGAAGCCGTGGGCAACTGGGCCGAGCGGCGCAACCTGCCCTACGCCGGCTACACCGACCTGGCGGCCAAGAAAGAAGTGCTGCAGTTGGTGAAGGAGTGCGTCGAGAAGGTCAACGCCGACCTCGCCGCCGATGCCATGCTGGCCGGCAGCCAGATCAGCCGCTTCCTGGTGCTGCACAAGGAACTCGACGCCGACGACGGCGAGATGACCCGCACACGCAAGGTCAAGCGCGGCTACATCAGCGACAAGTACCAGGTGCTGGTCGACGCGTTGTACGGCGGCAAGAGCGAGCAGTTCATCGAGACCGCGGTCAAGTTCGAGGACGGCCGCAGCGGCAGCGTCAGCGCGACGCTGCCGATCGTCGATGCGAAGACCTTTCCCGCGATGCAGAAGGCAGCCTGACCATGGCCGAACGCAAGATCGGCGAGGTCATCCTCGACGTCAAGAACATCTCGCTGCGCTTCGGCGGCGTCAAGGCGCTGACCGACATCAGCTTCGACGTGCGCGAGCACGAGGTGCGCGCCATCATCGGCCCCAACGGCGCGGGCAAGAGCAGCATGCTCAACTGCATCAACGGCGTCTACACGCCACAGGAAGGCAGCATCAGCTTCCGCGGCCAGACCTTCAGCCACATGAACAGCCGCCAGGTCGCTGAGATGGGCGTGGCGCGCACGTTCCAGAACCTGGCCCTGTTCAAGGGCATGAGCGTCATCGACAACATCATGAGCGGGCGCAACCTGCGCATGAAGACC
>JAYUPN010000105.1:0-4472 GCA_043760065.1 Rubrivivax sp. | reverse complement strand
ACGCTCGACAACCCGATCAGCACCGAAGACGCCTGCACTGAGCTGCACCATCGCCTGCGCGAGTCGGTGCGGCTGCGGCTGATCTCCGAAGTGCCGCTGGGCGCGTTCCTGTCGGGCGGCGTCGACAGCAGCGCCGTGGTGGCCATCATGGCCGGGTTGCAGGACACGCCGGTGCGCACCTGCTCGATCGGCTTCGACGACCCGCAGTTCAACGAATCGGCCTTTGCGCAGGCGGTGGCCGACCGCTACAAGACCGACCACCACCTCGAAGTGGTGGGCAGCGACGACTTCGGCCTCATCGACACCCTGGCCCATCTGTACGACGAGCCCTACGCCGACAGCTCGGCGATCCCCACCTACCGCGTCTGCCAGCTGGCGCGCCAGCGCGTCACGGTGGCGCTGTCGGGCGACGGCGGCGACGAGACCTTCGGCGGCTACCGGCGCTACCGCATGCACCTGATGGAAGAGCGCATGCGCGGCTCCATGCCGGCCGGCCTGCGGCGGCCGCTGTTCGGCATGCTCGGGCGCGTCTACCCCAAGGCCGACTGGGCGCCGCGCATGTTCCGCGCCAAGACCACCTTCGAAGGCATGGCGCGCAGTTCGGTGGAGGCCTACTTCCACTCGGTGAGCATCCTGCGCGGCCCCATGCGTGACCAGCTCTTCAGCCCCGCGCTCAAGCGTGCGCTGGGCGGCTACGACGCGCAGCAGGTCTTCAACCGCCACGCGGCACAAGCCGGCACCGATGACCCGCTGGCGCTGATCCAGTACCTGGACCTCAAGACCTATCTCGTCGGCGACATCAACACCAAGGTCGATCGCGCCAGCATGGCGCATTCGCTGGAGGTGCGCGAGCCGCTGATGGACCACAAGCTGGTCGAGTGGCTGGCCACGCTGCCGTCGAGCCTGAAGGTGCGTGGGCAGGAGGGCAAGTATCTGCTGAAGAAGGCGATGGAGCCGGCGCTCCCGCACGACATCCTGTACCGGCCGAAGATGGGGTTCTCCGTGCCGCTGGCGCGCTGGTTCCGCGGTCCGCTGCGCGAGCGCGTCAAGGAGTCGGTGCTGGGCGATCGCCTGCTGTCCACCGGCTGGTTCAACCCCGACTACCTGAAGCACCTCGTCGACGCCCACCAGAGCGGCGCCCGCGACTACAGCGCGCCGTTGTGGACGCTGCTGATGTTCGAGGCTTTCCTGCGCAACAGCATCGACGGCAGCAACGCCGTGGTGGCGCCCGCCATGCCCACGGCCGCCGAGGCCTTGGCCTGAAGCCGGCGATGCCTTCGATGCGTGTGCTGCATGTGCTCGACCACTCGATCCCGCTGCACAGCGGGTACACCTTCCGCACGCTGGCGATCTTGCGTGAACAGCGCAGGATCGGCTGGCAGACGCTGCAGCTGACCACGCCCAAGCAAGGTGCGGGCAGCACGCTGGAAGAGACCGTCGACGGCCTGAAGCTGTACCGCACCCCCAGCGCAGCTGGCACGGGGCTGCTGGCGCAGATGCGCCTGACGGCAGCGCGTATCGCGCAGGTGGTGCAGCAGGACAAGCCCGACCTCATCCACGCCCATTCACCCGTGCTCAATGCCTTGCCGGCGCTGTGGGTGCGGCTGACTCAGCGCCTGCCGGTGGTCTACGAAATGCGTGCTTCCTGGGAGGACGCGGCCGTCGACCACGGCACCACCACCGAAGGCAGCGCGCGTTACCGCTTCAGCCGCGCGCTGGAGACTTTTGCGCTGAAGCGCGCCGACCAGATCACCACCATCTGCGAGGGCCTGCGTGGCGACATCGCCGCGCGCGGCATCGCGGCGGACAAGATCACCGTCATTCCCAACGCCGTGGACGTGGCCAGCTTCCAATTCGGCGTGCCGGCCGACCAGGCGCTGCGCTCGCGCCTGGGCGTGCAGGACGCCACCGTGATCGGATTTGCCGGCAGCTTCTACGGCTACGAGGGCCTGCACCTGCTGGTCGAGGCCGTGCGCCTGATGCGGCCGCGCCACCCCAAGCTGCGCCTGCTGCTGGTGGGCGGCGGCCCGCAGGAAGCTGCGCTCAAGGCGCAGGTGCAGCGCAATGGCCTGCAGGACACGGTGATCTTCACCGGCCGCGTGCCGCACGACCAGGTGCAGCGCTACTACGAACTGATCGACCTGCTGGCCTACCCGCGGCTGCCGATCCGCCTGACCGAACTCGTGACGCCGCTCAAGCCGCTGGAGGCGATGGCGCAGGGCCGTGTCTTCGTGGCCAGCAACGTGGGCGGCCATCGTGAACTGGTGCGCCACGGCGAGACCGGCTACCTGTGCCCGGCCGGCGACGCAGTGGCGCTGGAGCAGGGCCTGGAGAGCGCTCTCGCGCAGCGCGAGCAATGGCCGCAGCTGCGCGCGCAGGCGCGCCGCTTCGTCGAGCAGGAACGCACCTGGACCCACAGCGTGGCCCGTTATGCCGAGGTCTACCGCAAGGCGCTGGCCCAGCGCGGCCGCGCCGTGCCGGCACTGGGCGCCTGAAGCCATGTGCGGCATCCACGGCCTCATCCACCTCGACGGCCGCGCGATCGAGCCGCGCCTGCTGTCGGCGATGGGCGACGTCACCACGCACCGCGGCCCCGACGACGAAGGCATGCACATCGACGGCGCGGCCGGCATCGCGATGCGGCGGCTGTCGATCATCGACCTGCAAGGCGGCCACCAGCCGCTGTCCAACGCCGCCGGCACGATCTGGCTGGTGTGCAATGGCGAGATCTACAACTACCGCGAGCTGCGCGCCGAACTGCAGGCGCAGGGCCACGTCTTCAAGACCGGCTCCGACAGCGAGGTGCTGCTGCACGGCTACGCGCAGCAAGGCGACAGCTTCGTGCTGCGCCTGAACGGCATGTTCGACTTTGCGCTGTGGGACGCGCGCCAGCAGCGCTTGCTGATCGGCCGCGACCGCATTGGCGTCAAGCCGCTCTATGTGGCGCAGACCGCGCAGCGCCTGGCCTTTGCCACCGAAGCCAAAGCCCTGCTGCAACTGCCAGGCATGGCCACCGAGCTCAACCGCGACGTGCTGGCCGACTACCTGCACCTGGGCTACGTGCCCGCGCCGCACAGCATCTTCAAGGGCATCCGCAAGCTGCCGCCGGCCACGCTGCTGTCGGTGCAGGGCGGGCAGGTCAAGGAATGGCGCTACTGGCAGCTGCCGTCGCACACCGACCACTCACTGTCGGACGCGCAGTGGGTCGAGCGCGTGCGCGCCGGCATCGATCGCTCGGTGCACATGCAGATGGTCAGCGACGTGCCGATCGGCGCCTTCCTGTCCGGTGGCGTCGACTCCAGCGCCGTCGTCGCAGCGATGGCGCGGCACTCGTCGCAACCGATCCGCACCTACGCCATCGGCTTCGAGGGTGGCGCAGCAGAGCAGCTCTACAACGAGCTGCCCTACGCGCGTCAGGTCGCCAAGCTCTTCGGCACCGAGCACCACGAGATCGTCGTCAAGCCCGATGTCGTGGGCCTGCTGCCCAAGTTGCTGTGGCACATGGACGAGCCGCTGGCGGATTCGGCCTTCATCACCACCTTTCTGGTCAGCGAGTTCGCGCGCAAGGACGTCAAGGTCATCCTGTCCGGCGTCGGCGGCGACGAGCTCTTCGGCGGCTACCGCCGCTACCTGGGCGGCCACTACGCGCGGCGCTACGGCGCGCTGCCGCTGTGGGCGCGCAAGGCCGCGTCGATGGCCGCGCAGCGCCTGCCGGTCGACCGCCACAACAAGTGGCTCAACGTGGCGCGGCTGGCCAAGGGCTTCATCGCCAGCGCCGAGATGGGCGCCGACGAGCGCTACCGCAGCTACGTGCAGGTGGTCTCGCGCGATACGGTCGCCAGCCTGCTGCTGGCCGAGCCGCCGCAGGGCGCCGATGCCTTGAGCCAGGCCTTCGCCATGGCCACCTCCGACGACGAGCTCAACCGCCTCTTCGCCGTCGACGCCGAAACCCAGCTGCCCGACGACCTGCTGATGCTGACCGACAAGATGAGCATGGCAGTGTCGCTGGAATGCCGCGTGCCGCTGCTCGACCATGAACTCGTCGAGATGGCTGCTGCGATCCCCGCCCAGGCCAAGGTGCGCGGCGGCACGCTCAAGCACCTGATGAAGGAGGCGCTGGCCGACGTGCTGCCGCAGGACATCTTGCACCGCAAGAAGCGCGGCTTCGGCACGCCGATGGGCGCCTGGCTCAAGCGCGAACTGGCGCCGGTGCTGCGCGAGCTGCTGTCGCCCGAGGTCGTGCGCAGGCGCGGCCTGTTCAACGCCAGCGTCGTCAGCCAACTCGTGGCCGACCACGAAGCCAGCCGCGCCGACTGCACCGACGCGCTGCTGGCGCTGTTGAACCTGGAGGTGTGGTCGCGCATCTACCTCGACCGCCGCAGCCACGACGACGTGGCCGACGAGTTGCACCGCCTGGCTGGCCAAACCCAAAGGCTGGCGGCATGACGCCATGAAGATCCTCTACCTGTGCC
>JAYUPN010000104.1:0-12162 GCA_043760065.1 Rubrivivax sp. | reverse complement strand
CGATGTGCATGCCCGAGTTCAGGAACTCCAGGTCCTTGGCCTCGTGCGTGGCGCCGAGCATGTTGCTGTCGGTGCTGTAGGCCTTCTCGACGCTCATCTTGTAGTCGAAGCCGTGGGCCACCAGGTACTCGCTCATCTCCTTGCGGCCGCCAAGCTCGTCGATGAAGGTCTGGTCGAGCCAGGGCTTGTAGATCAACAGCTCCGGGTTGGCCAGCAGGCCGTAGCGGTAGAAGCGTTCGATGTCGTTGCCCTTGTAGGTGCTGCCGTCGCCCCAGATGTTGACGCCGTCCTCGCGCATCGCCACCACCAGCGCGGTGCCGGTGACGGCGCGGCCCAGCGGCGTGGTGTTGAAGTAGGTGGCGCCGCCGGTGCTGATGTGAAAGGCGCTGCACTGGATGGCGGCGATGCCCTCGGCCACCAGCTGAGAACGGCAATCCACCAGGCGGGCGATGTCGGCGCCGTAGGCGCGCGCCTTGCGCGGGATCTCGTCGTAGTCGCTCTCGTCGGGCTGGCCGAGGTTGGCGGTGTAGGCGCAGGGGACGGCGCCCTTGGCGCGCATCCAGTGCACGGCGGCGCTGGTGTCCAGGCCGCCCGAGAAGGCGATGCCGACACGTTGGCCGGCGGGCAGGTGCTGAAGGATGTGGGTCACGTTCGATGATCTCCTGAGAGGGTGATTGTCTCAAGGTCCGCAGTCGCTGCCAGAATGATCTGAGCAACTGCACGCAGGAGGTGTTCGATGAAACAAGCCTTCCACGCCTGGGTCTGCAAAGGAATGACTGCGCTGGCCCTGGCGCTGTGTGCTCCGGCGGCCACGCAGGCCGCGCTCGATCCGGCCACCGACCGCCGCGTCGCCGGTGTCTTCTCCAACGCCTGCGGCGACCGCAGCCAGGTCATGATCCGGCTCTACGGCGACGTGCTGGACATCGAAAGGGGCACCGTCGCGGTCAAGGCCAAGCGGCTGCAGGTTGCCAAGACCCCGCCTGCCGGAGCGCCGGTGCCGGACTTCCTGGCAACGGTGCGCGGCGAAGCTGCCGGCGGCGACGGCGTGGTGCTGGTGCTCAGCCACGGCGCCAGGGGGCTGTTCGCGCGCATCGACGGCGGCGCCAAGTCGCTGGCGCCGCTGGGCCCGGGTGTCATCGGCCAGGTCGTTCGCCACTGCGACCCCAACCGCAACGCCTTGCCGGGCGCGCCGCCGGCTGTCGAGTTGCAATCCTCGGACCTGCTGCGCGACCCGCGCTTCAAGGCCGCTTACCTGCAAGCCCTGGGTCCGCTGGCCAAGGAACCCTGGCTGGTGCGCATGACGGGCCCCGGCACCACGCTGCGCAAGGTGAAAGTAAATGGCCAGGACTTTGCGCTGGCCGCCGTATGCAAGCCGCACGATTGCGCCGACCACAACACCGTGCTGCTGTGGACGCCCAAGCCTGGCGTGCTGCACGGACTGGTGTTCCAGAATGGGCGCAGCACGCTGATCGGCAGCCCGCCGCCGACGGTGGCGCAGGAGCTGCAGCGGCTGTGGAAAACGGAGTGGCGCAAGTAGCTCGCGGACCGCGAACTCAGCTGCCCGTGCGTGGCGCCCAGCGCCGCTCCAGGGCGTCGAACAGCCCCTGCACGGCCAGCGCCAGCAGCGCCGCCGGCAGCGCGCCGGCCAGCATCAGCGCGCTGTCGCTGACCGCCAGCCCGGCCACGATGCGCTCGCCCAGCCCGCCGGCACCGATGAAGGCGGCGACCGTCGCGGTGCCGACGTTGATGACGGCCGCCGTCTTGGCGCCGGCCAGCAGCACCGGCCGCGCCAGCGGCAGCTGCACCGACCGCAGCGTCTGCGCCGGCGTCAGGCCCAGCGCCCGGCTGGCCAGCGTCAGGCCCTGCGGCACGCCGTGCAGCCCGGCGTGGGTGTTGCGCACGATCGGCAGCAGCGCGTAGACGAAGAGGGCCAGCAGCGCCGGCCAGAAGCCGATCGCGCCCAGCAGCGCGATCAGGAACGCCAGCAGCGCCAGCGACGGCACCGTCTGCAGCACGCCGACGGCTCCCAGCAGCACCGCCGCCCAGCGCGGCCGGGCCCAGGCCCAGATGCCGACCGGCACACCCACCGCCAGCGCCAGCAGCAACGAGCCGAAGACCAGCGCCAAGTGCTGCGCCGTCAGCCGCCACAGGTCGGGCGCGAAGAGGCGGTCCAGCAATCCCTGGCGTTGCGCCGCCGGCTGCACGCCGCCGGCCAGGAAGCGCCGCGCGGCGTCGGCAAAGCTCACGCCGTCGAGTTCGACCTGGGCGTTGAGCGCGATCATGGCCTTCTCGTCGATGCGGCCGGCCAGCGCCAGCAGCGGCCGCTCGTCCAGCGTCGCGCGCATCAGCAGCACGGCGTCGTAGCGCGGGAAGACGTTGCGGTCGTCGACCAGCACGCGAAGTGGGTAACGGCCGACCTTGGCGTCGGTGGAGTAGATGTCGATGAGGTCCACCTGCCCGGCCTTGACGGCATCGTAGGCCAGACCGTGGTCCAGCGACGCGCCCGGCACCAGCGCCAGGCCGTAGGCACGCTGCAGCGCCGGCCAGCCGTCGGCGCGGACCTGGAACTCGTGCGAAAGCCCCAGCTTCAGCGCCCCGGGCGGCAGCCGGGCGAGGTCGGAGATCGTCTTCAGCCCCAGCTTGTCGGCCACGCTGTCCTGCAGCGCCAGCGCGTAGGTGTTGTTGAAACCCAGCGGCACCACCGCCTTCAGCCCGCGCGGTGCCAGCCACTGGTTGAGTTCTGCCAGTGCCGGGTTGCCGTCGCGCTTGAGGATCTCGCGCACGATGGTGCCGGTGTACTCGGGGTAGACGTCGACGGCGCCGCTGGCGAGGGCCTGCTCCAGGATGCCGGTGTTGCCCAGGCCCTGCTGGTGGCGCGCCGCCACGCCGGCGCGCTCGAACGACTGGCGCACGATCTCGCCCAGGATGTAGCTTTCGGTGAAGCGCTTGGAGCCGACCTGCACGGTGTCGGCGCCGTGCGCCGGGCCGGCGAGTAAGAGCGCGAAGGCCCACAGGAGCGCGGCACAGCGAAGGCTGGGGTGGCATCGGGTGCTGGTCATGCCCGATTGTGTCGCCAGCGCGGCCACGGGTGCTGGCCAGCGGCAGGCCCATCCGGCGCCTGCCCGCGCAGCTGTGGTCCCGACCAGTTGCCGTGCGGCCACCGCTGCCCGTGGCCCGGCCCGTCGGCCCGGCGCCGCAGTCGTGATAATGGCGCCATGACGATCTTTTATTGGGTCATGGGCGTGCTCATCGTGGGCACGCTGGTGCCTTCGGTGATGTACTGGGTGCTCTACGCGCTGACCGGCGAGGCGGCCTGCCAGCGCCGCGCGAGCGCCCTGTGGTCCTTCTCGCGCGTGCTGGCCCTGCTGGGCTTCAACATCCTGGTCTGGGGCCACGTCATCGTCGGCCTGTGGCGCCTGAAGTCCGGCTGAACTCGGGCGGCAGGCCGGCTCGCCGCCCGCGCTACGCCGCGGCCTGCAGCAAGGGCGCGATCTCCAGCTTGGCGCATGCCCATCATCACCTGCATGACGCGCGCGGCGCGGGCCGCGTCGGGCCCGGCCAGCAGGTCGACGAGCACCGTCGGCACGACCTGCCACGACACGCCGTAGCGGTCCTTGAGCCAGCCGCAGCGCGAGAACGATCCGCCCTCGCCCAGGCGCGACCAGCAGTGGTCGACCTCGGCCTGCGTCTGGCAGCGGATCGACAGCGACACCGCTTCGTTGAAGCTGAACTGCGGCCCGCCGTTCAGACCGATGAACTCCTGCCCCGCCAGCAGGAAGCGCACCGTCAGCACGCTGCCCGCCGGCGCCATGCCGATGTCGGGCCAGCGCACGGTCTCGAGCAGGCGCGAGTCGGGGAACACCGTGGTGTAGAACTGCGCCGCTTCCTCGGCCTGGCCGTTGAACCACAGGCAGGGGCTGATCGATTGCAGCTGGGCCATGGCGATCAGCCCTCGCGCGCGGGCTCGGCGCAGTTGACCATCCAGCAGATGCCGAAGCGGTCGCTGAAGCTGCCGAAGTAGGCGCCCCAGAACATGTCCTGCATCGGCATCTCGACCTTGCCGCCGGCCGACACGCTGTTGAACAGCCGGTCGGCCTCGGCGCGTGTGTCGGGTTCCAGGTTCAGGTGGGTGTTGTTGCCCGGTCGCACCGTGAAGCCCATGCTCTCGGGCGCGTCGGTGCCCATGATCACGTGTCCGCCCAGCGTGGCCAGTTCGACGTGCATCACGAGCTGCCGGTCGGCATCGGGCAGCGGCGGCCGGCCGGGCGTGGGCGGGATGTCGCCGAAGCGGTGCACAGGGCCGATGAAGTCGCCGCCGAAGACCGAGCGGTAGAAATTGAAGGCTTCTTCGGTGGTGCGCGGGAAGTTGAGGTAGGTGCTGACGCGGGCCATGGCGTTCTCCGGTGCGGGGTGGACGACCGAGCCGCCGCGCGGCCGGCGGGCCGGGGCAGTTCAGGCACCGGGTGGACTCTGCCACCGCACGCGCCCGCGCGCCAGCCGGGGTGCCGGGGGCGGGGGCGGGGGTCTGTGCTTCAGCGGCGCGAACGCCGGCGCACGACACCGCCCAGGGCGGCCAGCCCGGCCAGCATCGTCGCGTAGGTGCCCGGCTCGGGCACGGCGCTGATCTCGATCATGCGGTCGACACCGCTGCTCGGGTGCTGCACGTTGACGAAGGCGATGTTCGGGTGAGTGACGTCGAAGTACAGGCCCGTGGGCTCGTGCCGCCGGCGAAGTAGGTGCTGCCGCTGGTCGGCGTCGCCGAGCTGTACTTGTAGATGCTGCCGCCGTTGAACTCGTCGATGTAGTACATGCTGTTGTTCTTGTCGAAGGCCAGGCCTTCGTGCGAGACGCGGGCCACGGCGTTGCGGTGCTCAAGCACGCCCAGGCCGCTGCCGGCCAGCGGGTTGCTCAGCTCGAACAGCCGGCCGTAGGGCTGCGGCTGCGCGCCCCAGGACTCCTCGGCCGTGAGGTAGGTGCCGAAGGGCGTCCAGCGCGAGGCGTCGAAGGCGACGGCGCTGTTCAGTGCCGGGGCGGCGGCAGGTGCGGCCCACATCGTCACCGTCTTGCCCGTCAAGCGGTCGGTGCGCTGGATGCCGGCCTGCGAAGTCTCGAACACGCTGAACAGGTAGCGGCCGACGTCGGCTCCGCTGCGGTTGGTGTCGATCATGTCCCACGAGCCCGAGTTGAACTGGCCGGCGGCAAGTTGCGTCGTGCGGTCGGCGATGCTGCGCTGCGTCCAGCCGGCGTTGCCCAGCACGAAAGGCGTGGCCTCGGGCAACGAGCCGGCGGCCACCGACGCCGGGATCGGCGTGAAGCTCGAGAAGTTGCTGGTCTGCGCCAGCGCCGCGGGGGCGGCAAAGGCCAGCGCGATCAGCCCGGCCGGCGGATGGGGTTTGAACATGGTGGCTCCAGTGTGTGGGGCGGCGCCCGACAGCCCGGCACCGTGTGCAAATCGTCGGCGCTGGCCGGGACCGCTTGAAGTCAGTCCGCCGGCTGCCGGCGCATACTCGACCATGTCCGGCTACCTGACCAAACAAGAGTCCATCGCCGTCGCGGGCGTGGCCGACCTGCAGATCCGCTCGCTGCTCGACCGCCAGCAGTACAGCGACCCGCTGGGTGAGGCCGAGCGGGCCGGCATCTGCTCGGCGGCGTGGCCGATGTTCGGGCTGTTGTGGCCTTCGGGCGCGCACCTGGCGGCCCGCATGGCCCAGCGCCCGGTGAGCGCCGGCGAGCGCATCCTGGAGATCGGCTGCGGCCTCGGCCTGGCCAGCCTGGTGGGCCACCGGCGCGGCGCCGACATGACGGCCAGCGACTGCCATCCGCTGGCCGGTGCCTTCATGGCCGAGAACCTGCGCCTGAACGGCCTGGCGCAGATGAACTACCGCATCGGCGACTGGGCCGCCACGTCCGCAGCCAGCGCGCTGCACGTGCAAGGACGGTTCGGCCTGATCATGGGCAGCGACGTGCTCTACGACCGCGACGCCAGCCAGGCGCTGGCCGGTTTCATCGGCCGCCACGCCCCCGCGCAGTCCGAGGTCTGGATCGTCGACCCCGACCGCGGCAACCGCGCCGCCTTCAGTCACAGCATGCGCGGGATGGGCTACACGCTGGTCGACCGGCGCATCGTCACCGCCGCGAGCGACCGCGAGGCTGCGTACAGCGGGCGGCTGCTGGTCTACCGCCGCGACGTCGATGCCAGCGTGGCACCTCCTCTGACCTAGGAGCGTGGGCGGCAGAAGGTCGTCGGCTGCAACGCCCAGGGCGCGGCGGCACAGGGGGTCTGCGATGGCCGGGTTCTTCGACACCTTGATGGGCCTGAACACGGCCCACCAGCAGCATGTGCAGGCCGTGACCGCGGCTTTCCACAACCCCGACATGCAGGCCGCGCGCGACCAGCTGGCGAGCTATCTGCAAGGCCTGAGCGACCTGCAGCAGCTGGGCTTTCGCGCCAGCCTGGGCATCCTGGCCACGAACGAGAGCAACCCGCAGGTGCAGCAGGCGCTGCAGTGGATTGCCGACAACATGGACGGCCTGCGCGCCGGCCACTTCAAGGCCGTGACGCCGCAAAGCCTGCCGCGACACGGCCTCTCGCTGGCGCAGGTATCGGCGCTGATCACGCCCTGGGCCGAGCTGGACACGGCGCAGGTGCAGCAGCAGTTCGAGGCCACGATGCAGGCGCTGGCCGTGCAAGGGCGCCAGGAGTTTGCCGGTCACGTCGATGCGCTGGCGATGCAGGTGCGCGCGCAGATCGAGCAGTTGCAGCAACACGACGACAGTGGCGCCTGGGGCAACAGCTACGAAGACCGCATCGCCTACCTGCAGGCGCGCATCACCAGCGGCGAGCGTTCATCGCCGTCGCAGGCGGTGGCGCGGCAGCAGGGCATCCTGCAGGCGCTGGTGCAACTGGCGACGGCAGCGCGGCAGTGGCAGGAGCCGCAGGCCGCGGTACCGGCACACCCGCCGCCGTCCCCCCAAGCGCAGCCGCCGAGTGACGCCGTGCAGATGCTGTCGCTGCTGCAACAGCAGTTCGAACAGGCCAAGACCGAGATGGACCCGGCACGCGCCGCCGCGCTCACCGACTTCATGGACCGGCTCTCGCAGCGCATCCACGACGACGCCAACCGGCCGCCGCTGGGCGACGACGCGACACTGGAAGAGCGCCGCGCCGACCTGGCGCGCAGCATGGCCGGTGTGAGTGCACTGCGCCAGCAGATCGACGAGATGCGCGAGATGCAACGCCATGTGCGCCGTCCTGGCGCCGAGGCGCCGCCGTCGTCACGCGCGGCTGCCATCGGGCCGCTGCTGGACGCACTGGTCGACGACACCGCGGGTCTGCTCAACTCTTCGCAGACCGCGCAGCGCGAGTCGGAGATGGCCCAGCTGCAGCAGCTGCACGTCGCGCTCATCAAGGCGCGCGCGCGCATCGCCGAGCTGGCGGCGCAGGACGACGACGTGCTGCACTACGAACGCGACACGCTGCGCAACGCCGTGCAGGCGCTGCGGCTGCACCACCGCCGCGGCCACCTGATGCTGGCACGGCCGCTGTGGCCCGGCGGCGCGGCGCGCGTCGAGCCCGGCAGCGCGGTGTGTGCCGGCGCATCCGCCGACGTGCGCAGCGTGATCGAGCAGACCTGCGCGCAGCGGCTCGTCGCCCTGCGCGGGCCCGCGGCGCCCGGCGTCGACCCCGCCACGTCGCTGTGGCGCAGCCTGCAATCGGCCAGCCTGGCAGTGCTCGACCTGAGCAGCGGCGACGCGCAGGTCTACTACCAGCTGGGGCAGGCCTATGCGCTGGGCACCGAACTGTTGCTGATCGCCCGGCGCGGCACGCGGCTGCCCTTCGACGTGGCACAGGCCGTGCTCGAGTACGGCGACGTCGCCGAGCTGGCCACCGAGCTGCCGCAGGCGATCGACAACGCGATGTACGGTGTGCAGACGCTGGGCCTGTCGGCGCTGATGCACACCACGCTGCTGCGCTGCGCCGAGCTGCTGGACAAGGCCGTCGGCGCAGCACACACGCCCGTGCTGCTCAAGCAGTTGCAGGAAGCCGTCGCCTCGCCGCTGGACTTCAGGGCCGCGCTCGAGCAGCTGCTGGCCCAGCTGGGCAACTCACGCCTCGTGCTGCTGCACCCGCGCTGGCCGGCGCACTACCCGGCGGCGGGCGGCGAGCGCCGCTGCTTCGTCGTCATGCCCTTCGCGCACACGCTGGCCAGCACGCAGACGCTGTACCGCGAACTCGACGACGCCATGACGGCCAAGGGAGTCCACGTCGTGCGCGGCGACGAAGCGCTGGGCCAGGACATCGTGGCCTCGATCTGGGAGGAGACCGCGCGCGCCAGCCACCTGCTGGTGGACCTGACCGGCTACAACCTCAACGTCTGCCTGGAACTGGGCATGGCTGACGCGATGGGCCGCGACACGCTGCTCATCGGCGCTACCGGCACGCCCGAGCAGCGCTTTGCCGCCATCGACAAGCGCCGCATCCACGCCTACGGCACCGATGCCGCCAGCCGGCAGGCGCTGCAAACGCAGGTGCTGGCCTTCGTGCAGCGCGTGCCGACGCTGCTGTAGGGCCCAGCCGCTCAGGCCATCGCCGCGCTCGCCGCCTGCGCCGCCAGCACTTCGACGCGCACGGCCTCTGTCAGCTCGGCCTTGAGTTCGCTGAACGCCGGTGTCGTCTTCACCGAGTAGTGGCGCGGGTGCGCCAGCGGCACCACGCGGTCGAGCTTGATGCGGCCCGGGCGCGCGCTCATGACCATCACGCGGCTGCCCATGAAGACGGCCTCGTCGATGTCGTGGGTGACGAAGAGCACCGTCTTGCGCTGCTCCTCCCAGATGCCCAGCAGCAGCTCCTGCATCAGCTCGCGCGTCTGGTGGTCCAGCGCGCCGAAGGGCTCGTCCATCAGCAGCATGCGCGGGTCGTTGGCCAGCGCACGCGCCAGCGCGGTGCGCTGCTGCATGCCGCCCGACAGCTGCTTGGGGAAGTGGTTGGCGAAACCCTTCAAGCCCACCTTGGCCAGGAAGCCGTGTGCGATGTCGAGCTGCTGCGCGCGCGGCAGACCGCGTTCACGCAGGCCGAAGCAGACGTTGTCCAGCACCGTCAGCCACGGGAACAGCGTGTAGCTCTGGAACACCATGCCGCGGTCGGCGCCGGGGCCGCTGATTCGGCGACCTTCCAGCAGCACCTCGCCGGCGGTCTGCACGTCGAGGCCGGCAACGATGCGCAGCAGCGTGCTCTTGCCGCAGCCGCTGGGACCGAGGATGGTGACGAAGTCGTTCTCCGCCACCTCCAGGTCGGTGGCCTGCAGCGCGAGTGTGGTGTCAAAGCGCCGTTCGACGCCGCGCACGGACAGAAAGGTGTTCGTCGCCATCACCGCCCCAGTTGCGCCCACGGGAACAGGCGACGGTTGACCCACTTGAAGAACAGGTCGCTGGCCAGCCCGATGAGGCCGATGACGATGATGCCGAAGATGATCTGGTCGGTGGCCAGCAGCGCCTGGCTGTCGGTGATCATGTGGCCGATGCCGCTGGACGCGCCGATCAGCTCGGCCACGATGACGTAGGTCCAGGCCCAGCCCAGCACCATGCGCAGCGTCTCGGCGATCTCGGGCGCGGCGCCGGGGATGAGCACGCGCTTGACGAGGCTGGAGTCGCTGCTGCCCAGCGTGTAGGCGGCCTCCACCAGGTCGCGCCGCGTATTGCCCACCGTCACCGCGATCATCAGCACGAGCTGGAAGAAGCTGCCGATGAAGATGACGGCCAGCTTCTGCGCCTCGCCGATGCCGGCCCACAGGATGAGCAGCGGGATGAAGGCGCTGGCCGGCAGGTAGCGCGCAAAACTGACGAAGGGCTCGAAGAAGGCCTCGATGGGTTTGTAGGCGCCCATCAGCACCCCGAGCGGCAGCGCCAGCACGGCCGCCAGCACGAAGCCGCCGATGACGCGCCACATCGTCATGCCGATGTCGTGCAGGAAGTTCATCTGCGTCAGCAGCACCCAGCCCGAGCGCAGCATCTGCAGCGGGTCGGCGAGGAAGATCTTGGGCACCACGCCGCCGAAGGTGACACCCGCCCAGACGGCCACGAAGAGCACGAAGAAGCCGATGCCGAGCACCACGCGGGTGCCCGGGGCGACGGGCGTCAAGGGCCGCATGACGCCTTACTTGATGAAGCGCGGATCGGCCAGCTTGCTCATGTCGGGCGCGGCCTTGATGATGCCCGCGGCCAGCAGCAGGTCGGCCGCTTCCTTGCTGAACTGCGCGTGTTCGCCGGCGAAGAACTTCTGGTTGGCGGCGCGGTCCTGCCAGCGCAGGTACTTCTGGCTCGCCTCGAAGGCCTCGGCGCTTTGCTTGACGTCGGCGCCCATGATCTCGAAGCTCTTCTTCGGCTCGGCCTTGATCAGGTCCAGGGCGTCGAAGTAGGCGTTGGCCAGGCCTTGCGCGGCCTTCGGGTTGTCGGCCAGGAATTTGGGCGTGCAGCCGAAGGTGTCCATCACCATCGGGTAGTCCAGCGTCGTGGCGATGATCTTGCCGGCCTCGGGCTTGGCGCGCACCGCGCCCAGGTAGGGCTCGTAGGTCATCGCCGCGTCGATGCCGTCGGTGCCGGCGATCATGGCGTTGGCGGCGGCCTGCGGGCTCAGGTTGACGACCTTCACGTCCTTGATGCTGAGGCCGTTCTTGGCCAGCATCCAGGCCAGTCCGAAGTAAGGCGCGGTGCCCGGCGCGTCGGCAGCGACGGTCTTGCCCTTCAGGTCCTTGATGCTCGTGATGCCGGGCTTGACGACCATGCCGTCGGCGCCGTAGCTCTTGTCGAGCTGGAAGATCTGCGTCGAGGCCACGCCGTTGGCGTTCCAGACCACCCAGGTCTCGACCGTCGTCGCAGCGCACTGGATGTCGCCGCTGGCGATGGCCAGGTGGCGGTCCTTCTGCGGGATCTTCTTGATGCTGACATCGAGGCCGTGTTTCTTGAACAGGCCCGCCTGCAGTGCAAGCGTGAGCGGCGCGAAGCCGGTCCAGCCGCTGATGCCGATGGCGACTTTGGTTTCGTGCGCCTGCGCGGCAAGGGTCAGGGCCAGCGCGGCCACGGCGATCAAAGACTTCTTCATGAAAGCTCCTCAGGGGGGTGATGGTTCAGGCAGGAATCCACAGCGCCGGCAGGTCCGGCAGGGTGCGCAGGAAACGCGCCAGGTCGCCGCTGTGCACCAGCGCACTGGCGGCTTCGATGTCGGGCGCCAGGTAACGGTCCTCCATCATCGCAGGACATTGCAAACGCAGACGCGCATGCACCTGCTCCAGCGGCGGCGAGCTCTGCAGCGGACGCAGGAAGTCGATGCCCTGCGCCGACGCCAGAAGTTCGATGGCGAGGATGTGCGCCACATTGTTGATCATCGGCTGCAGCCGGCGCGCCGCGAAGGTGGCCATGCTGACGTGGTCTTCCTGGTTGGCGCTGGTGGGCAGGCTGTCGACGCTGGCCGGGTGCGCCAGCGACTTGTTCTCGCTGGCCAGCGAAGCCGCGGTGACGTGGGCGATCATGAAGCCGCTGTTCAGGCCGGCGTTGGGGGTCAGGAAAGGCGGCAGGCGCGAGACGCCGCTGTCGATGAGCATCGCGATGCGGCGCTCGGCAATCGCGCCCACTTCGGCGATGGCACAGGCCATCGCGTCGGCGGCCAGCGCGACGGGTTCGGCGTGGAAGTTGCCACCGGAGATCATGGCCCCATCCTCGGGAAAAACGAGCGGGTTGTCGGTCACTGCATTGGCTTCGCGCAGCAGCACCAGCGCCGCGTGACGCAGCTGGTCCAGGCAGGCGCCCACCACCTGCGGCTGGCAGCGCAGGCAGTACGGGTCCTGCACACGGTCGTCGCCTTCTTCGTGGCTCTTGCGGATGGCGCTGCCGTGCAGCAGCGCGCGGTAGTACTGCGCCACGTCGATCTGCCCCGGCTGGCCGCGCAGCGCGTGGATGCGCGGGTCGAACGGGCCGTCGCTGCCGCGCGCGGCGTCGACCGTGAGCGCGCCGATGACGAGCGCCGACTCCAGCACCGGCTCGAAGCTGAACAGGGCGTGCAGCGCGAGCGCGGTGCTGGTCTGCGTGCCGTTGATCAGCGCCAGCCCTTCCTTGGCCTGCAGTTGCAGCGGCGTGATGCCCTTGGCCCGCAGCAGCGCGGCGGCCGGC
>JAYUPN010000103.1:0-4479 GCA_043760065.1 Rubrivivax sp. | reverse complement strand
AGGCGGCGTAAACCTTTTGCGCGTCGTGGCCGCCGCGGCGCAGGCTCCAGATGTCGCTGTCGCTCATCTTGGCCACCATCTCCAGCGTGCGCGGGTCGCGGCCGAAGAAGTTCTTGCGCACGAAGGCGCCGTCGTTGGCCTTGAAGGCTTGGTAGTCGCCGTCCAGCGTGTCCATCATCAGCTTGCGCAGGGCACCGTCCTTGTCGCGGGCCAACAAGCCGTCCCACTCTTTGCCCCAGATCAGCTTGATGACGTCCCAGCCGGCGCCGCGGAACTCGCCTTCCAGTTCCTGGATGATCTTGCCGTTGCCACGCACCGGGCCGTCCAGGCGCTGCAGGTTGCAGTTGACGACAAAGACCAGGTTGTCGAGCTTTTCGCGTGCGGCCAAACCGATGGCGCCCAGGCTTTCGGGTTCGTCCATCTCGCCGTCGCCGCAAAAGACCCAGACCTTGCGGTTGCTGGTGTCGGCAATGCCACGCGCGTGCAGGTACTTCAGAAAGCGCGCCTGGTAGATGGCCATCAACGGCCCCAGGCCCATGCTGACGGTGGGGAACTGCCAGAACTCGGGCATCAGCTTGGGGTGCGGGTAGCTGCTCAGGCCCTTGCCATCCACCTCTTGGCGGAAGTTCAGCATTTGCTCTTCGGTCAAGCGGCCTTCCAAAAACGCGCGGGCGTAGATGCCGGGCGAGCAGTGGCCTTGGATGTAGAGCAGGTCGCCCCCGTGCTCATTTCCAACTTCAGCACTTTCGGCATGCCAGAAGTGGTTGAAGCCGGCGGCGAACATGTGCGCCAGCGAAGCAAAGGAACTGATGTGACCGCCCAGGTCGCCGCCATCGGCCGGGTGCAGGCGGTTGGCCTTGACCACCAAGGCCATGGCGTTCCAACGCATGTAAGCGCGCAAGCGGCCTTCGAGTTCCAGGTTGCCGGGGCTGTGGGCTTCGTCGGCCGGCTCGATGGTGTTGACATAGCCAGTGTTGGCCGAGAACGGCATGTCGATGCTGCTTTGGCGCGCGTGCTCCAGCAACTGTTCCAGCAGGAAGTGGGCGCGCTCGGCACCCTCGTTGCCGATGACGGCGGTCAGCGCGTCCAGCCATTCACGGGTTTCCTGGGTGTCGGTGTCGGTGACTTTGAGTACCGGCGTGGACGGCTGCTGAGCGGACATGCTTGTCTCCTGAATGGGGCTTTTTGGAAATCGAGGCGGAGTGTGTCACATCTTCCTAAAATTTCAAATAGCGCCGGTTGATTTCATGATGTGAAACAGAAAGGGTGGAAAGTGCCGGCGACGGATAATCCCCCGCATGCTTCCGACCCCTCCGACGCCACCCCGCGTGAGCGCAACGCTGCCCGCCGTCAAACAGCTGTTTGGCCGCTGGTGGCGCAGCCAGACCCCCGCTCGCCAGGACCGCTTTGCGACCCTGGGGCCCTTGCTTTCGGTGATGCTGTTCCTGGCGGCGATCATTTCCGCCTTCTGGTACCTGCGCAACGAGGAAATCGAGCGCGAGACGGAATCCGTCAAACGTGACACCGAGATCACGCAGCAGCAGATCGGCCTGCGCCTGATCCAGAACCAGGAAGCGCTGATCCGCATGGCGCGCGAGCTGGTGGCGCGCGAGATCGACGGCGACGAGTTCAGCGCGCAGGCCAGCGCCTTTGCGCGCGAACGGCCCGAGATCACGCACATCACATGGGTCGACGTGCGCCGCAAGCCGCGCGCCAGTCACCTCGCGTTCCTCTATCCCGGCAGCACGGGTGGCGATGCGCCCACGCTGTCGCTGCCCCAGCAAGGCACCAACACCGAGCCCGAGACCACCTTCAGCGCCGCGCGCGACAGCCGTTCGGCCGCCTACTCGCGCGCCTTTGCCGATGGCTCGGGCGCGCAGGTGTTCCAGCTCCACGTGCCGCTGATCGAACGCAGTGCCTTCGCCGGGGCGCTGATCGTCGAGTACTCGGTCGACGCGCTGGTGCGCCACTTCGTGCCCGCCGACGTCTCGCAGCGACACGCGATCTCGGTGGTCAACGAGAAGGGCATCGAGCTCGCCTCGACGGTCACCGGCCTGCCCGGGCAGGCGGCACGCCGCGCGCCGATCCTCAGCGAATCGCCGCTGACGCCAGCGCTCAACGGCCTGCTGCTGCGCGGCCAGGGCTGGCGCACGAGCATCGGCCTCATCAGCAACACGCTGTTCTGGATGGTGGTGGCGCTGAGCGTGCTCACGGTGTGGATGCTGCTGGGCACCTGGCGCCACATGCGCCGGCGCGGCCAGATCCAGGGCGCGCTGGTGCAGGAGACCAACTTCCGCCGCGCGATGGAGAACTCGATGCCCACCGGCATGCGCGCGATGGACATGGACGGCCGCATCAGCTACGTCAACGCCGCCTTCAGCCAGATGACGGGCTTTGCCACCCACGAGCTGGTGGGGCGCCTGCCGCCCTACCCCTACTGGCCACCCGACCGCATCGACGAGAACGGGCGCCTGCTGCAGCAGGAACTGCAGGGCCGCAGCCCCAGCGGCGGCATCGAGGTCAAGGTCATGCGCAAGGACGGCACGCTGTTCGACGCCCGCATGTACGTCAGTCCGCTGATCGACCCCAAGGGCCAGCAGACCGGCTGGATGACGAGCATGACCAACATCACCGAGGCCAAGCGCATCCGCGACCAGCTCTCGGCCAGCCACGAGCGCTTCACCACCGTGCTCGAAGGGCTGGACGCCTCGGTCTCGGTGCTGTCGGTGCAGCAGGGCGAGCTGCTGTTCGTCAACCGCAGCTACCGCCTGTGGTTCGGCGGCGACGCGCGCGGCCACCAGACGATGGCCGGCGGCGCGGTCGGCCCGCTCTTCGACGCCAGCCGCGACGAGGAGGTCGACAACCTCTCCGGGCTGCCGACGCAGGCGCTCACCGACACCGGATCGAGCCCGCGCGAGGTCTACGTCGACAGCCTGCAGAAGTGGTTCGACGTGCGCGCGCGCTACCTGCAGTGGACCGACGGCCGGCTGGCGCAGATGCTGATCGCCACCGACATCACGGCCCGCCTGCGCGCCGAGGAACAGTCGGCCGCGCAGGCCGAGAAGGCGCAGGTCACGAGCCGGCTGGTGTCGATGGGCGAGATGGCGAGTTCGGTGGCGCACGAGCTCAACCAGCCGCTGACCGCGATCACCAACTACTGCAACGGCATGGTCTCGCGCGTCAAGGCCGAGAGCATCAACCAGGCCGACCTGATCGCGGCGCTGCAGAAGACGGCGCGCCAGGCCGAGCGTGCCGGCCAGATCATCCACCGCATCCGCGCCTTCGTGAAACGCAGCGAACCGCAGCGCCAGCCCTCGCAGGCCAAGCAGATCGTCGAGGACGCCGTCGAGCTCGCCGGCATCGAGCTGCGGCGCCGCAACGTGGCCATCCACACCTACGTCGCACAGCGCCTGCCGGTGATCATGGCCGACCCGATCCTGATCGAGCAGGTGGTGCTCAACCTGCTGAAAAACGCCGCCGAGGCCATCGACAGCGCGCAGCTGCCGGCGAGCCGCCGCCACATCGAGCTGCGCGTGGTGCCGCGCCACACGCCGGAAGAAGGCGGCGTCATCGAGTTCAGCGTCACCGACATGGGCCCCGGCATCAAGGACGAGGTCATCGGCCGGCTCTACGAAGCCTTCTTCTCGACCAAGGCCGAAGGACTGGGCATCGGGCTGAGCCTGTGCCGCACCATCGTGGAGTCGCACCGGGGCCGGATGCGGGCGCAGAACCTCTACAATGGCGCCCTGGTTGTCGGATGCCGATTCGCCTTCACACTGCCGGTCGAATCGACCCTCCGCGCCGACACGGCAACAGCCTCTCCAGAACCCCTGGTCGAGGCCGACACCACCTCCAACCCGACGCGCCTCTAGCCGTCCCGACAAAGCTTCCTCCCGCATGAGCCTGATTCCGAAAAAAGGCACTGTCTACGTGGTCGACGACGACGAGGCGGTGCGCGATTCCCTGCAGTGGCTGCTCGAAGGCAAGGACTACCGTGTCAAGTGCTTCGACTCCTCCGAGTCCTTCCTGTCGCGCTTCGACCCGCGCGAGGTGGCCTGCCTGATCGCCGACATCCGCATGGACGGCATGAGCGGCCTGGAACTGCAGGACCGCCTGCTCGAGCGCAAGAGTCCGCTGCCGGTGGTTTTCATCACCGGCCACGGCGACGTGCCGATGGCGGTGACGACGATGAAAAAGGGCGCGATGGACTTCATCGAGAAGCCCTTCAAGGAAGAAGAACTGCTGGGCCTGGTGGAGCGCATGCTCGACCAGGCGCGCAGCGCCTTCAGCCACCACCAGGAGCAGGCCAGCCGCGACGCGCTGCTGTCGCGCCTGACGACGCGCGAGGCGCAGGTGCTGGAGCGCATCGTCGCCGGGCGACTGAACAAGCAGATCGCCGACGACCTGGGCATCAGCATCAAGACGGTCGAGGCGCACCGCGCCAACATCATGGAAAAGCTCAACGCCAACACGGTGGCC